>NZ_JADCLB010000003.1:137436-256507 GCF_014982245.1 Enterobacter cloacae complex sp. P6RS | reverse complement strand
AGCGAAGGGTGTGGGGGTGCAAATGTTATATGGCGGTACAATTCTAAATCTTAATAGTCCCGTTCAGGTTACAACATCTAGCTCCGGGTCGGAATCAATCCCTCTCACGGCCCGTTATTATCAGACAAAGACAAACGTGAGTGCCGGGACGGCGAATGCAATAGCGACATTAAATATAATTTATCAATAGGAGGTCAAATCATGAAATTTAAACTTATGGCAATTACAGCTGCGATATCCTTTTCATCCATGGCGGTTGATACGGCAAATATTAACGTTACAGGTACTATTGTTGCTTCCCCTTGCGTAATCAATGGAGGAAGTGCCAACCTGAACGTGGATTTAGGTTCGACTATTCAGGCCTCTGCGCTGGCCAGCGCGGGAGCTACGTCTAGCCCCGTGGCATTTACTCTTCCGATAACAGCATGCCCTGTAGGAACGAGTACTGTGCAGGTAACATTCAGCGGAACGCCCGACCCTGTCGCTGGTGCTAACTATTATAAGAGCACAGGCACCGCGACTAACGTAGCGGTGGGATTGTATCAGGCCAGCAATGGCAACCTGTTGGGGAACGGTACGTCTGTGACCCAAACCGTTCAAGGCGATCGCACAGCGTCGTTAGCGATGCAGGCTAAAGCGTATTCATCAGCGGGTAGCGTTATGCCGGGAACCATTAATTCCGTGATTGTTGCTACGATGCAGTATAACTGATTGATTAACATTAAAGCTGAACACCCGCTTAACGCGGGTGCCAGAGGTGTGTTATGTATAGAAAAAGGTATTCCGTCGTTTTTATTTTTTTAACATTACCGTTAATGGGTAGAGCGGACTCCAATATTAATATTTCCGGGCAGGTTATTGCCAGCCCGTGTGTCGTTGACACGGGCACCGTTTCTAAAATGGTCAATCTGGGGGAAGCAACCAAGCAGAATCTCATTAATGCCGGTGACGGTGCCGTCTGGTCTGATTTTGAGCTGCTGGTGCAAAACTGTCCTGCTGGCACCAGCAGCGTAACGGCCAAATTTACCGGTAATGCAGATACGCAAGATCCCACGGCATGGAAAAACAGCGGGACCAGCAACAATGTGGCATTACGTATTGCCAGCAGGGATCATGCGACAGCATATAGCGTGAACAGCACAATGCAGGTGAATGTCGACAGCAGCACGCGCAGTTCGACATTCCCGCTGTCAGCGAGAATGTTTACGCCACAAGGAAATTCCACTGCCGGAACATTCCAGGCAGTAATGAATGTAGATTTTACTTATCAGTAACGGCTGAAATATCTTTTTTAAAATAATAAGTTTGAGACATCCATGTTGATTAATTCCTTGCTTGAGCATGCTATATGCGGTGTTCGGTTCCAGCCTATCTATTCTTCACAGGAAAAGAAGATAAAGGCTTGGGAGATGCTAAGTACCTTACGTCAGGGAATTGATTGCGAAACGTTTTTTGAAAAGATGTCTTTAAATGCAAGTTCTCGTTTGCTGCGCTGGCAGTTGCGTATAATTCCTATGTGTGAAGAGGGTGGTGACTATTTTATTAACGTCCCCGCAAAATTATTATGCCAATCAGAATTGGTCAGTGAAATATTGCCCAGCCTGCGTTCTGGTATCGTTATTGAGGTACAAGATCCGTGCAATTTTATTTTGCTAACAAATGAAGAGCGAGAGAGTTTTGATATAATGCATCAGAGAATAAAGAAAACAAGTACAAAGATATGGTTGGATGATGTTAGAAGTGAGCATTTAGCGCCGCTGGGTGAACGTATTTGCATATTTGATGGTGTTAAAGTAGATAAAAAGAGCTTATGGGAAAACAGATTGACTCCCCGGGCCTTACAATCAATGATAGCCTACTGCGCTATGATGGTAGATCAGGTGCTTATTGAAGGCATCGAAAATAACGAACTGTTTGCTTTGGCTCAGAATACTGGATGCAATTTAATGCAGGGATTTCTTTGGCCTGAAAAAAGGTTGAGTGTCGATTATGTCTCGGTCTGATAAATGATAAATGTTTTAATTAAAGAAGATGATTTTTTATATCACCATAGCCTCAGGTCATTTGTTGAAGATTTTTTTAACAATGAATATACAAAAAAAGTCAATTTTCTCAATGGCTATGATGTGGAGAATATTGCTCGGGCGGGAATAATCGTTTATGCGTTCAGCAAGGGCGAACATTATACCTGTTTCCCGGAATTAAAATGCGCGCGTAAATGCGTCATAATTGGTATTACCGAAGCGGAAGAGCCATCGTCATCGTTTTTACCGCTCTGCATTCAGCAGACATTTTTTGTGTCGCGCTCAGCGTCACTCTATCTGTTGAAGAGGGTATTGCGCCAGGCCTGGAGTGCATACAGTGCGCCCGTTATCCCTGTCCTTTCAAAAGCCTGTTTAAGCTGTAAGCATAAAACGTTATCACAGCGTGAGCTCAATATTATGGCCGGCCTTTTCAAGGGGGAATCCGTCAAAAACATAGCCAGGGAGATGATGCTTACGCCAAAGACGATCTATGCCCATAAGTATGCGGTTATGCATAAGTTTAACCTGAGCAGTGAGCATGAGTTGCTGGAGCTCCTGAACCGCTTGCTTGAAAAGCGCTGTAACCCCAATTTGTTTCGTGATGCATTAGATCTGTTTCATTAGGGAATTACCCGGCCAAAAAGATGATCATTCTGGTGCCGGGTAAACCTGATGCTATTTACGCTGTTCCTCAGACGTTCGCCGCGCTCATCAGCCGCGACTTCATGGACTGATACGCCGACGCCGCATAGTCCTCCGCCCAGCGCTGATCCTCAATCGCCTCCAGCTGCACCGCACAATATTTTGTCTCCGGCGTTTTTGATACAGGGTCGAGATTATCCTGCGTCAGCTCATTGCAGGCCCCGATCCACCATTGATAGGTCATATAGACCGCCCCGGCGTTGATGCGCTCGCTAATGCTGGCGCGGGTGATCACTTTACCCCGGCGCGAACGTACCCAGACCAGTTGACCGTCGCTAATACCTAGTCTGTCCGCATCGGAAGGATTCACCTGCACCCGTCCCGGCTCATCGGCGAGGCTTTGCAGCGCGGCGCAGTTACCCGTCATCGAGCGGCAGGAGTAGTGCCCAACTTCGCGTACCGTGCAGAGTACCAGCGGATAATCATCATCGGGCGTCTCGGCCGGCGCGCGCCACGGTGCGGCAAAGAGCTGTCCTTTACCGCTCGGGGTATCGAACTGATTATCTTTGTACAGGTACGGCGTGCCGGGGTGATCGAGCGTCGGGCACGGCCACTGTACGTGGCCCATCTCGCCCATTTTTTCATACGTCACGCCGTAGAAGAGCGGGCACAGCTCGCGCATTTCATCCCAGATCTGCTGGTTATCGTCGTAATGCATCGGATAGCCCATCTCGGTGGCGAGCAGGCTGATGATCTCCCAGTCGCGCTTCACGTTGCCTTTGGCCTCAATAGCCTGGCCAAAACGCTGGAAACCCCGGTCGGCGCAGGTAAAAACGCCGCCGTGTTCGCCCCATGAGGTGGCAGGGAGCAGAACGTCCGCCACTTCCGCCGTTTTGGTCATAAAGATGTCCTGAACCACGACAAAATCGAGCGCCTCGAAACCGCTGCGGACCAGGCCGAGATCGGCTTCCGTCTGCAGCGGATCTTCCCCCATGATGTAATAGGCTTTGACCTTGCCTTCCAGCGCAAGGTGCGGCACCTCGGTAATGCGCGTTCCGACGCGATCGTCCATGTTATTCACGTCGATCCCCCAGGCATCGGCGAACTTCTGCCGGACAGCCGGATCGGTCACATCCTGATAGCCGGGGAACATATTCGGCAGAACGCCCATATCGCAGGCGCCCTGAACATTGTTTTGCCCGCGCACGGGACCGACACCGACGGCAGGGCGGCCGAGGTTGCCGGTCAGCAGTGCCAGGCTGGAAAGCCCTTTGACGACATCGACGGCCTGGCCAAACTGAGTCACGCCCATTCCCCACATTACCGTGGCGGAAGGGGCCGCCGCGAAGGTGCGCATTGCCTGACGAACGTCGCGGGCGGGGATGCCGGTGAGGTGTTCTACGCGCTCTGGGGCATACTCTTTCACCGTCTGCCGATAGGCCTCAAGTCCTTCGGTAAACCGCGCGACGTAGTTCTTGTCGTACAGCTCTTCTTCCAGAAGCACATAGCCAAAGGCGTTCACCAGCGCCATGTTGCTACCGTTCTTCAATTGCAGATGCTGATCGGCAATGCGCGCCGTTTCGATGCGGCGCGGGTCGCAGACGATGATTTTCGCGCCGTTTTCACGGGCTTTTAGCACGCGCCGGGCGACGATAGGGTGGGAGTCTGCGCAGTTATAGCCAAATACCAGCAGGCATTTGGAGTGTTCAATATCGTTGATAGAGTTGCTCATTGCACCGTTGCCGAGGGTCTCCTGAAGTCCGGCGACGGAAGGACCGTGACAAACGCGCGCGCAGCAGTCGACGTTGTTGGTGTGCAGCACCGCGCGGGCAAATTTTTGCATCACGTAGTTGGTTTCATTCCCGGTACCGCGCGACGACCCGGTAGTCATAATCGAACGCGGGCCGAACTGGGCTTTAATGCTGCTGAGCTTACGGGCGGTGTAGCGGATAGCCTCTTCCCAGGTCACGGGAGTGAATGTCTCTCCCTTGCGGTAGCGGATCATTGGCTGGGTCAGGCGTGGGGTGAGCAGGCGGGTATCGTTAAGGAAATCCCAGCCGTAAAATCCTTTCAGGCATAGCGTGCCCTGGTTTGTGGCCCCCTCTGCCGCTTCGGCACGGATGATACGGTTATTCTCAACGACAAGGTTTAGTTTGCAGCCTGCACCACAGTAAGGGCAGACGCTGGCGATTTTTTTCATCAATAACAGACCTGTTAAGAAATGAAGCAAAATGACTGGTAAGCCCAGTCCCGTAACAGGGAGTAAGCAGAAACCATGCCATCTTTATAATGCTTCTTTACAGGGGGTTATGAAGAGAGGGGGGTGTCATCGTCAGCCTGTTCGACAATTCTGACGATGACACGATCGCTGAATGACAGGGCGTTTAAACGTCATCCATGGTGTAGCCCACAACGATTTCAAGCGTCTTACGAATTACATCCGCCTGCACAACGTCTCTGGTCGCTTCCAGCGTCTGAATGAGCCACAGGATGATCGCTTTATTGGAAATATGACCTTCAGAGGCCAGAACACAGCGTACTGCAGTAGAAAAAATAGCGGACTCTTCAGCAAAACGATCGCCTGCGTGACGGAAATATTCCGCCAGCGCACTGTCTAAAAAAGCAGAGTGGTATTCGGGTTGAAGCTGAATATTTTGTCTCATTTGTTCTCACCGTAGCTGTTAAAATGCAGTCAATGTATTTTTTTGGGATCGGACGGCTTTCCCTTTCCAAACAACGACACAACATTGCCTCTGTTATCATTGAGAGGTCCCTCTCTGCTTATTCGTCCTTGCGCGGTTCTGCGACGTTTTAATCCGAGGCTTTTTGATCCGATATCGGCAATCGCCTTCGCCAGTGTCTCCCGCCGCCGGGGATTCTTTTCATGTGTTTTCATCTGCCGCAGACGCTGAACCAGAGCTTCAGTTGTAACGGGGCCACGCTCTCTCAAAAGAGAAAGAACGGCTTCGCCAATCAGCTGATCGGTCAGTTTGTCTGCGTCACTGCGGTTCATCACGTTATCGTTCGAAGAGCAAACCAAGCAGCATATGGTAATGCTGTTCCTCTTCGGGGCCCTCGGCCCTTTCAAGGCGACTTAACAGTTTGGTACAGAGCGATTTGCGATTGAGATTTCGCCCGTCGCTAAGGATCTCAACAACGACCTGACCCAGCGTTTCCTGTTGGGTGGGAAGCGTGGCTTTTTCGAAGTACTGTGCGATCGCTGCTGCGGAATCTGCGACGTAACCTTTCTGCTGCATGTTTCGCTCCTGTAAAATTATGTAATCAGTAACGTTACATTTAAGGTATACACTTTTTCTAAATCTGTACATTAAAAATGTACAGATTTTTAATAAAATCAGGATATATTTTATAAATGATATATTTTTCAATCACTTGTTTGTTGTTCATGAAACGGGAATGCTAAAGAATATATTGTACAAAACGCACGGCCGCTGTTAAGTTGTACAACACTTGTGAGAGTGCCATTAACGGGCGTAAATGATTGAGATGTAAATTATTTGTGAGGCAATTAATGTGCTATAAGAGAAGTCTCTCCACATGTTTTTGTGGTCAAAACCCTTAACCCCCAGGAATCGCATGCTTACAACCATCATTTACCGCAGTCATATCTGCGAGGACGTTCCAGTGAAAGCACTGGAAGCTATGGTCGCTGCTGCAAATAATAAAAACCGGCAAGCCAACGTCACGGGGATCTTGCTGTTTAACGGCACACATTTTTTTCAGTTGCTTGAGGGGCCAGTGGAGCATGTTTCTGCTATTTACGAGGAGATCTGCAACGACCCGCGACACCATAACGTAGTCGAGCTGATGCGCGATCACGGCCCCGTCCGGCGTTTTGGCAAGGTGGGGATGGAGCTTTTTGATTTGCGCCAGTTCGACAGGAATGAGGTGCTGCAACAGGTGCTGAACAAGGGAACAACACGCTATCAGCTGACTTACAATGACCGTCCGCTGCAGTTTTTCCGTACCTTTGTCGAGGCCACGGAAAAAGCGAACTATTTTGAACTGCCGCCTGCGGATTCCTGGGAGTTCGTTCGCGAAGAAACACGCTTGTCAGCGCAACCCGAGGTAATCGCGAAAGGAGCGGATTGCAGCTTCGCGTTCCAGCCGATAGTCGATCCGTTTATGCAGCAGGTCGTCTCCTGGGAGGCGCTTCTCCGCACGCCTGAAGGCGGCGCTCCGGGGATCTACTTCGCCAATCTGCCGCGTGACGACGTGTATACCTCTGATTTGCACAGCAAGCAGGTGGCACTCTCAATGGCCAGTGCACTCGGGTTGCAGAACCAGACGTTATCCCTCAACCTGCTGCCTATGACGCTGGTTAACATTCCTAATGCCGTTGATTTCTTGCTCACCGCAATTGAAGCAAACGGTTTTGTCCCTGAGCAAATTGTGGTGGAGTTTACCGAAAGTGAAGCCATTTCCCGTTTTGACGAGTTCACGGATTCAGTCAGACAGCTGAAAAGTGCAGGCATCAGCGTGACGATCGATCACTTTGGTGCCGGCTTTGCGGGACTACAGCTACTGGCCCAATTCCAGCCCGACAGAATTAAGATTAATCGCGATCTCGTCGCGAACGTGCATAAAAGTGGCCCTCGACAGGCCATCATTCAGGCGATTATCAAATGCTGTTCCTCGCTTGAAATTCAGTTCTGCGCGGTCGGCGTGGAGAAGGCAGAAGAGTGGATGTGGCTGGAATCTGCGGGCATTTCCCAGTTCCAGGGCCATCTGTTTGCAAGCCCCCGGCATGGCGGAATTCCGGCGATTGCATGGCCGGAGAAGAAATTCGATTTTTGATAAAGCTGTACAAAATTCGGCAGACTTAGCTGTACGAGAAGCAAACTTTAGACAACAATGTATTAACAGGTGAAGGGAGAACGACCCCTTTCACCTGAGCAAAATGCGGTCTTAGTTATACAAATGGTTTGTACAATCTGATAAGGTTGGTGTAGTTAGGTATGGAAGTTCTGAGCGTGAGGGAGTTAATGGCCTATTACAGTATCGGCGAAGTGGCCGAACGATGCGGTATCAACCCCGTTACGCTGCGTGCCTGGCAGCGACGTTATGGATTGTTGAAGCCGCAGCGCAGCGAAGGGGGTCATCGTCAGTTTGACGATGAAGATATCCTGCGTATTGAAGAGATCAAACGCCTGATGAAAAGCGGCGTTTCGGTCGGAAAAGTAAAAGCCTTGCTGGAAAATAAAGAAGTCCTGACTCAGGGTAACTGGGTCTCGTTCCAGGAAGAGATGATGACCGTTCTGCGTTATGCCAGCCCGGCAAAGCTGCGCGCCAAAATCGGTGAGTTCCGCCGGGAGCATGCCATGGATGCGCTGATTGATAACATCATTTCCCCCGTCCGCCAGCGAATGAATCAGGATCAAAATACTGTACGCCACATGGCGAGCATGCTTGACGGCGTCCTGATTGAATTCGCGGTTCTAAGCCTGGCGGAGTCGCGCAAGAAAGCGGGTAAAGATGCGTTGCTTATCGGCTGGGAATGCGATGACCGTACCCATCTTTGGCTTGAAGCCGCGCGGCTGGCGCAGCAAGGCTGGCACATTGACGTGCTGGCGGACCCGATTGATTCTCCGCGTCCTGAACTTTTCCCGGGGCAAAAAATCTTCGTCTGGACGGGAAAGACGCTAACACCGCGTCAGCAGGAACAGCTGGATCACTGGCGTGAGCAGGGTTTTAGCGTTTCATTTCACCAATAATAATCAGAGGCCTTGAGGGCCTTTTATTGTTTTAGACACTTCCAGAACAAAAGCTATCTCAAAAATAGGCATTTCCGATACATATTTTACTTTTCCTCTCTTCGCTGTTTTCTCCAACAGATAATCCATTAATTTTCAAAGTATTGAACAATTAAATCCATCCTGCCTGCATCCTGCCACAGGGTCTATGCTTAATAAAAGTAGACAAAAAGGGCGGTTTAGCCGAATGCCCCTGCTGACAGAGGGTTGAAGTGATAATCGTTATCACTAACATGGTGTTATGCCCTGATGGCTAATCAGATGAGGTGGACCTATGGAACTGCATTCAGAAACCTTCAATCCTGCCGATTTTGCCTGGCGTGGATTAACGCTCACGCCTGCGGCGGCGGCGCATATCCACGAGCTGGTGGCAAAAAATCCCGACATTCTCGGCGTGCGCTTAGGCGTTAAGCAGACCGGCTGCGCGGGCTTTGGCTACGTGCTGGATACCGTCACCGCACCGGAAAAAGATGACCTGGTGTTTGAAACCGACGGCGCAAAGCTGTACGTCGCGCTGCAGGCTATGCCGTTTATCGATGGAACCGAAGTGGATTACGTGCGGGAAGGTTTAAACCAGTTATTCAAATTTCATAACCCGAAAGCCCAGAACGAATGCGGCTGCGGCGAAAGCTTTGGGGTATAGGCGGTACTATGTCTCGTAATACTGAAGCAACGAGTGATGTAAACACCTGGAGCGGCGGACACCTCAACTATAAAGAGGGTTTTTTCACGCAGCTGCAGACCGACGAGCTGGCGAAAGGCATTAATGAAGATGTGGTGCGCGCCATTTCGGCCAAACGTAACGAGCCCGAGTGGATGCTCGAATTTCGCCTGAGCGCATTCCGCGCCTGGCTGGAGATGGAAGAGCCGCACTGGCTGAAAGCCCACTACGACAAGCTAAACTATCAGGATTACAGCTACTACTCCGCACCCTCCTGCGGCAGCTGTGACGATACCTGCGCCTCGCAGCCCGGCGCGGTCCAGCAGACCGGTGCCGAGAACAGCTTCCTGAGCAAAGAGGTTGAAGAGGCGTTTAACCAGCTGGGCGTGCCCGTGCGCGAGGGGAGAGAGGTGGCGGTGGACGCCATTTTCGACTCCGTCTCGGTGGCGACCACCTACCGTGAAAAGCTGGCCGAGCAGGGGATCATTTTCTGCTCCTTTGGCGAAGCCATTCATGACCATCCCGATCTGGTGAAAAAGTACATCGGCACCGTGGTACCGAGCAACGATAACTTCTTCGCCGCGCTGAATGCCGCGGTAGCCTCTGACGGTACCTTTATCTACGTGCCGAAAGGCGTGCGCTGCCCGATGGAGCTCTCCACCTATTTCCGCATCAACGCCGAAAAAACCGGACAGTTCGAACGCACCATTCTGGTAGCGGACGAAGGCAGCTACGTCAGCTATATCGAAGGGTGCTCCGCCCCGGTGCGCGACAGCTACCAGCTGCACGCGGCGGTGGTTGAGGTCATCATTCACAAAGACGCCGAGGTGAAATACTCCACGGTGCAGAACTGGTTCCCCGGCGACGGCAATACCGGCGGTATCCTGAACTTCGTCACCAAGCGCGCGCTGTGCGAAGGCGAAAACAGCAAAATGTCCTGGACGCAGTCGGAAACCGGCTCAGCTATTACCTGGAAATACCCGAGCTGTATTCTGCGCGGGGATAACTCCATCGGTGAGTTTTACTCGGTGGCGCTGACCAGCGGGCATCAGCAGGCCGATACCGGCACCAAGATGATCCACATTGGGAAAAACACCAAATCGACGATTATTTCGAAGGGGATCTCCGCCGGGCATAGCCAGAACAGCTATCGCGGGCTGGTGAAAATCATGCCGACGGCCACCAACGCGCGTAACTTCACTCAGTGTGATTCAATGCTGATCGGTGCCGACTGCGGGGCGCATACCTTCCCGTACGTGGAGTGTCGCAACAACACGGCTCAGCTGGAGCACGAGGCGACCACGTCGCGCATTGGGGAAGATCAGCTCTTCTACTGCCTGCAGCGCGGCATCAGCGAAGAAGATGCCATTTCGATGATTGTGAACGGCTTCTGTAAGGACGTGTTCTCTGAACTGCCGCTGGAATTCGCCGTTGAAGCACAAAAACTCCTCGCCATTAGTCTTGAACACAGCGTCGGTTAAGGAAAGCACATGTTAAGCATTAAAGATTTACAGGTTAGCGTGGAAGAGAAAGCGATCCTGCGCGGTCTCAATTTTGACGTCAAGCCGGGTGAAGTTCACGCCATCATGGGGCCAAACGGCTCCGGGAAAAGTACGCTTTCAGCGACGCTGGCGGGACGCGAAGATTACGAAGTGACAGGCGGCTCGGTCGAATTTAACGGCAAAGATCTTCTGGAGATGTCGCCGGAAGACCGCGCGGGTGAGGGCATCTTTATGGCCTTCCAGTACCCGGTGGAAATTCCGGGCGTCAGCAACCAGTTTTTCCTTCAGACGGCGCTGAATGCGGTGCGCAAGTATCGCGGCCAGGAGGCGCTGGATCGCTTCGACTTCCAGGATCTCATGGAAGAGAAGATCAAACTGCTGAAAATGCCGGAAGACCTGCTGACCCGCTCGGTCAACGTCGGCTTTTCCGGCGGCGAGAAAAAGCGTAACGATATCCTGCAGATGGCGGTGCTGGAGCCCGAGCTGTGCATTCTGGATGAGACCGACTCCGGTCTGGATATCGACGCCCTGAAGATTGTCGCCGACGGGGTGAATTCCCTGCGCGACGGCAAGCGCTCGTTCATTATTGTCACCCACTACCAGCGCATTCTGGATTACATCAAGCCGGACTATGTCCACGTGCTTTACCAGGGACGTATTGTGAAATCCGGTGATTTTACGCTGGTTAAACAACTGGAGGAGCAGGGCTATGGCTGGCTTACCGAACAGCAGTAATGCGCTCCAGCAGTGGCACCGGCTGTTTGAGGAGCAGGGTAATACGCGCTCCGAGCAGGCGCAGCAGCACCTGCAGCAGATGCTGCGCCTCGGCCTGCCGACGCGGAAGCATGAGAACTGGAAATACACCCCACTCGACGGCCTGCTGAACGGCGAGTTTGTGACGCGTCTGGCGGAGATTGACCCGGTCCGGCGCGACGCTCTGGCGCTGACGGTGGATGCGGTGCGTCTGGTCTTTGTCGACGGCGTCTGGCGTCCAGAACTGAGCGACGACGCCCGGGATAGCGGGTTCGATATCGTCATTAACGACGACCGCCAGAGCCTGAGCACCCCGGTTCAGCCGGAAGTCTTCCTCCACCTGACCGAGAGCCTGGCCCGCAGCGTGACGCATATTCAGGTCAAGCGTAACCAGCGTCCGGCAAAACCGCTGCTGCTGATGCACATCACACAGGGCGTGGAGGGCGATGAGATCAACACCGCGCACTATCGCCATCACCTTGAGCTGGCGGAGGGGGCGGAGGCCACGGTAATCGAACATTACGTCAGCCTCAACGAGACCCGCCATTTTACCGGGTCGCGGCTGACGATGAACGTTGCCGCTAATGCGCAGCTTCACCACATTAAGCTGGCGTTTGAGAATCCGCAGAGCCATCATTTTGCCCATAACGATCTTCTGCTGGGCCAGGATGCCGCGGCGTACAGCCACAGCTTCCTGCTCGGCGGCGCGGTGCTGCGCCACAACACCAGCACGCAGCTTAACGGTGAAAACACTACGCTGCGCATCAACAGCCTGGCGATGCCGGTGAAGGCAGAAGTGTGCGACACGCGCACCTGGCTTGAGCACAACAAAGGCTACTGCAACAGCCGCCAGCTGCACAAAACCATCGTCAGCGATAAAGGGCGGGCGGTGTTTAACGGCCTGATTAACGTGGCCCAGCACGCCATTAAAACCGACGGGCAGATGACCAACAACAATCTGCTGCTGGGGCGCCTGGCGGAAGTGGACACCAAGCCGCAGCTGGAGATCTACGCCGACGACGTAAAATGCAGTCACGGCGCGACGGTCGGTCGGATCGACGACGAGCAGATGTTCTACCTGCGCTCGCGCGGCATCGACCAGCAGGCGGCGCAGAAAATGATCATCTACGCCTTTGCGGCGGAGCTTACGGAAGCGCTGCACGATGGCGTATTGAAGCAGCAGGTGCTGGCCCGCATTGGTCAGCGTCTGCCCGGAGGCGAAGCATGAGTTTTCCCGTAGAGAAAGTGCGGGCCGATTTCCCGGTTCTGACCCGTGAAGTGAACGGCCTGCCGCTGGCCTATCTCGACAGCGCGGCCAGCGCGCAGAAGCCGAATCAGGTGGTGGATGCGGAAGCCGAGTTCTACCGCCACGGCTACGCCGCCGTGCATCGCGGTATTCATACCCTGAGCGCCGAGGCGACCCAGCGCATGGAAAACGTGCGCACGCAAATTGCATCCTTCCTCAATGCACGCCTGCCGGAAGAGCTGGTATTTGTGCGCGGCACAACCGAGGGGATTAACCTTGTCGCCAACAGCTGGGGCAACGCCCAGGTGCGCGCGGGGGATAACATCATCATCACCCAGATGGAGCACCACGCCAATATTGTGCCGTGGCAGATGCTCTGCGAGCGTGTCGGCGCGCAGCTGCGGGTCGTTCCGTTGAACGACAATGGCACGCTGCAGCTGGAGCAGCTTGACGCCCTGCTGGACGATAAAACGCGGCTGGTGGCGGTCACCCAGGTCTCTAACGTGCTGGGCACCGAAAACCCGGTGACAGAGATTATCGCAAAAGCCCATCAGGCCGGCGCGAAGGTGCTGATTGACGGTGCGCAGGCGGTGATGCACCACGCGGTGGACGTGCAGGCGCTGGACTGTGATTTCTACGTATTCTCCGGGCATAAGCTCTATGGCCCGACCGGGATTGGCGTGCTGTATGTGAAAGAAGACATCCTGCAGGCGATGCCGCCGTGGGAAGGGGGCGGATCGATGATCGCCACCGTCAGCCTGACGGAAGGGACGACCTACGCCCGTGCGCCCTGGCGCTTCGAGGCGGGCACCCCCAACACCGGCGGGATTATCGGCCTGGGGGCGGCGGTGTCTTACGTCTCCGCAATCGGCCTCGACGCCATTCAGGAGTACGAACAGCTGCTGATGCACTACGCGCTGCAGGAGCTTGCCAGCGTGCCTGACCTTACCCTGTATGGCCCGGCTGACCGACAGGGCGTGATTGCCTTTAACCTGGGGAAACACCACGCCTATGACGTGGGCAGCTTCCTCGATAACTACGGCGTGGCCGTCCGTACCGGGCACCACTGTGCCATGCCGCTGATGGCTTTTTACCAGGTGCCGGCAATGTGCCGCGCATCGCTGGTGATGTATAACACAATGGAAGAGGTCGACAGGCTGGTGGCGGGGCTTAAGCGCATTCACCAGCTGCTGGGCTAAGAAGAGGCAAAAGATGGCAGAACTGCCGGACAGAGACAAATTGCTGCGCAACTTTGGGCGCTGTGCAAACTGGGAAGAGAAATACCTTTATATCATCGAGCTGGGGCAGCGTCTGCCGCCGCTCGGAGAAGAGGCGCATAACCCGGAAAACATTATTCAGGGCTGCCAGAGCCAGGTGTGGATTGTGATGGAGCAGTCTGACGACGGCACTATCGCCCTGCACGGCGACAGCGATGCGGCCATTGTAAAAGGGCTGATTGCGGTCGTCTTTATTCTTTACCACCGGATGTCGGCGCAGGATATCGTCGCGTTCGATGTCCGCCCGTGGTTTGAAAAAATGGCCCTGACCCAACACCTCACCCCGTCCCGCTCCCAGGGGCTGGAAGCGATGATTCGCGCCATTCGCGCCAAAGCTGCAATCCTTAGCTAGACTTACAGAACAGCATTCATTCTGTTTCGCGAGGTGGTTCCCGCCTCGCTGGTTTTTCAGCTTTCTGGCATCCTGCCAGTGAATAAGGAATCTCAGCATGAAGCGCGCGTCTCTAATAACTCTATTACTCCTCAGTTCGCTCGGTACGTTTAATTCGGCCCGCGCGATGGACTATCCGTTGCCGCCCGCAGGCAGCCGTCTGATTGGGCAAAATCAAACCTACACGATACAGGAAGGGGATAATAAGCTTCAGACTATCGCCCGTCGGTTTAATACGGCGGCGCAGGTGATCCTTGAAACGAACAATACCATTGCGCCAGTAAACCCGGCACCGGGTACCGTTATCACCATCCCGTCGCAGATGTTGCTGCCGGATACCCCGCGCGAAGGCATTGTGGTTAACCTGGCCGAGCTTCGGCTTTACTACTTCCCACCGGGAGAAAATATTGTCCAGGTCTTCCCGCTCGGCATCGGACAGCTGGGGCTGGAAACGCCGGTGAGTACCACCCGCGTCAGCCAAAAAATCCCTAATCCAACCTGGACGCCAACGGCGGGCATCAGAGCGCGTTCCCTGGCCCAGGGAATTAAATTGCCACCCGTCGTCCCGGCGGGGCCAAATAACCCGCTGGGGCGCTATGCGCTGCGTCTGGGAATTGGTAATGGGGAATATCTTATTCACGGCACCAGCGCGCCGGACAGCGTAGGTCTGCGCGTCAGTTCCGGCTGTATGCGAATGAACGCCCCGGATATTAAAGCCCTGTTTGAACAGGTGCGGGTCGGCACGCGGGTACAGATCATCAACGAGCCGGTGAAATTCTCGGTTGAGCCGGACGGTAAACGTTATATTGAGGTCCACCGTCCGCTGGCGCAGGTGGAGGGCGAGAACCCGCAGATTTCGCCCATCACCCACTCGGCAGACTTTGCCACCTTTGTTTCTCAGGCCGGAAGCGATAAGGCGTTAATTGATAAAGCCCTGGCGCGCCGTGCCGGGATCCCGGTTGTCGTATCCGCGGGTAGCGGCCCGTCGGCCAGCAATAGCGTGTTGTCAGTGCAGAACAGCCGGGTGTCTGCTGCGGTAGCAGAAGAGGAAGGGGAAAAGGTAACGCAGTAGCATTTTGACGCAGGCAAAAAAAATGGCGCACAATGTGCGCCATTTTATTAACAGGTACTATTACTTACGGTATTTAGTAGCCTGGTTGTCCAGACGCTGGTTAGCGCGAGCTGCGTCGTCTTTAGCAGCCTGAACGTCGGAACGCATTGCGTTCACGTCGTTGCTCAGCTGGTCAACTTTAGCGTTCAGAGTCTGAACGTCAGAAGACAGCTGATCGATTTTAGCGTTGCTGGAGCAACCAGCCAGCAGAGTAGAACCCAGGATTACCGCGCCCAGTACCAGTTTAGTACGATTCATTATTAATACCCTCTAGATTGAGTTAATCTCCATGTAGCGTTACAAGTATTACACAAACTTTTTTGGGTTGAGAATATTTTTTTGATGGGAATACGCCTATTTTTGATCGTTCGCTCAAAGAAGCATCGAATCAGTGCGTTTTGAGTAAAAAGCTATGTAAAAAAAGGCATTTTTCATCGGATTCATCTTAGATAAATCGCATTTAAATAGAAAAACCCGATTTGCTTTTTGAATGAATTTGGCTAATGCCGGGAATAAAAAAAGCGCCCATTGGGCGCTTTTTATCAAATTTAATTCGTTCGTGAATTATTACAGCACGTGAACGGAGGCAGTATTGGTTGTTCCGCTTGGTACCAGAGCACCAGAAACCATTACAACAACGTCGCCCTTCTGCGCCAGACCGCTTTCCAGAGCCATTGCTTTACCCTGAATGTAGAAATCGTCAGTAGAGGCGATCTCTTTGACCAGGTGCGCAACCACGCCTTTGCTCAGCACCAGCTGACGTGCGGTGGTTTCGTTGGTGGTCAGGGCCAGGATGGTGGCATCCGGGAAGTATTTACGCACTGCGCGCGCAGATTTACCGCCCTGGGTCGCAACAACAATCAGTGGCGCTTCCAGTTTCTCAGCGGTTTCTACCGCACCGCGGCATACTGCTTCAGTGATGCGCAGCTTGCGGCTGTCGTTGTTGAAGTCCAGACGGCTGGTCATCACGCGGTCAGTACGTTCGCAGATGGTCGCCATGATGCCGACCGCTTCCAGAGGGTATTTCCCTTTAGCGGATTCACCGGACAGCATTACTGCATCGGTACCGTCGAGGATGGCGTTCGCCACGTCGCCTGCTTCAGCGCGGGTAGGGCGTGGGTTTTTGATCATGGAGTCCAGCATCTGCGTGGCGGTGATAACCACTTTACGCGCGCGAACACATTTCTCGATCATCATCTTCTGCGCGAAGATCACTTCTTCAACCGGGATTTCAACGCCCAGGTCGCCACGAGCAACCATGATGCCGTCAGACGCTTCGAGGATTTCGTCGAAGTTGTTCAGGCCTTCCTGGTTTTCGATTTTGGAGATGATCTGGATCTTCTCGCCGCCGTGGGCTTTCAGGTGCTCACGAATTTCAACCACGTCGGAACGCTTACGGATGAAGGACGCCGCAACGAAATCAACGCCTTGTTCGCAGCCGAAGATCAGGTCCTGTTTGTCTTTCTCCGCCAGTGCTGGCAGCGCGATAGAAACGCCCGGCAGGTTAACGCCTTTGTTTTCGCCCAGGTCGCCGTTGTTCAGCACTTTACAGATAACTTTGTTACCTTCAATAGCGGTCACTTCCATACCGATCAGACCATCGTCGACCAGCACGGTGTTACCCACAGACAGATCGCTGGTGAAGCCTTCATAGGTGACCGCAACGATTTCGCTGTTACCGACAACGGATTTGTCGGTAGTGAAGGTGAAGGTCTGGCCCGCTTTCAGAGAGACGTCGTTACCGCCTTCCAGTTTGATGGTACGGATTTCCGGACCCTTGGTATCGAGCAGGATCGCCGCTTTTTTACCGGTCTTGCTCATCACGTTGCGCAAGTTCTGGATACGCTGACCGTGTTCTGCGTAGTCACCGTGGGAAAAGTTCAGACGCATCACGTTCATGCCGGCGTCCAGCATTTTGCTCAGCATCTCTTCGGATTCGGTTTTCGGGCCGATAGTACAAACAATTTTCGTCTTTTTCATGACAGTCTTAGTCTTTAAGTTGGGAAGGATATGGAAATCTCGCTCCGGGGGCGCACCGCCGCGGAGTCAAACCTGTGTTGCAAAAGAGTATATGACACGCACTAAGGATAGGAGACATCAAATGAGCGTGCAGAAGAAAGTGTGCCTGAGTGACAGCCCAACGAAGGAGAGGAGAAGTTGTACGTTGTTTTTTGTATTCCAAGCGCTGAAACCATTCACCAGGGATTTGGCGCGCATTATACGCTAATTTTAAGATAAAAGGAAAATGGAAACGGTGTTTCAGAATTAATCAATGCCGTTTCACATAATATTGTTATCAAGGCGTTAAGCCATGATGACAACTTTTGGCGGCAGGTGAGCGACCTGCCGCCGTTTGCTTATTTTTGCAGCGCCTGGCTGAGGTCGGCAATCAGGTCTTTTGGATCTTCAATGCCTACCGAGAGGCGGATCAGCTGCGGCACAATACCGTTTGCCAGCCGTTGCTCCAGCGGAATCGAGGCGTGCGTCATGCTGTAAGGCTGGCTCACAAGGCTCTCCACCCCGCCCAGGCTTTCCGCGAGGGTGAACAGCTTCAGGTTGCGAATCACCTCGGTGGCGCGTTGCGCATCGCCTTTTACCACGACGGAAATCATGCCACCGGGCAGCGCCATCTGCGTGCGGGCTAGTTGGTACTGCGGATGTGATTCCAGGCCGGGATAGAATACCTTTTCGACCAGAGGATGCTGCGCCAGCCATTGCGCAATCTCCAGCGCGTTGCTGCTGTGCTTTTCTACCCTCAGCGCAAGCGTGCGGATACCGCGCAGGGTCAGGAAGCTGCTGAACGGATCCAGGACACCACCGACCGCATTTTGCAGATAGCCAAGCTGGTCCGCCAGCGCCGGATTATCTCCCACCACTGCCAGCCCAGCCACCACGTCAGAGTGGCCGTTAAGGTATTTGGTGGCGGAGTGCACCACGATATCGAAACCGGACTCCAGCGGACGGTGGATCACCGGCGATGCGAACGTGTTATCCGCCACGCTGATGACGTTATGACGACGGGCGATCGCCGCAATGGCCGCCAGATCCGCCAGCTTCAGCAGCGGGTTGGTCGGCGTTTCGACCCACACCATGCGGGTCTCCGGGCGAATGGCGGCCTCAAGCCCGGCCAGGTCGTCCGGCTTAACCCAGCTGACCTGCAGGCCGGTGCTGCGTTTGCGCACGTTTTCAATCAGGCGGTACGTCCCGCCGTAAACGTCATCAATGGCGACGATATGGCTGTCTTTATCCAGCAGCTCGAGCACCGTGGAGATGGCCGCCAGACCGGAAGCAAAGGCGTAGCCGCGCGTGCCGCCTTCCAGTTCGGCGATGGCGGTTTCCAGCGCATGGCGCGTTGGGTTGCCGCTGCGGGAATACTCATAGCCGGTATGCTCGCCCGGTGACGGTTGCGCAAACGTCGACGTGGCGTAAATCGGCGGCATGACGGCGCCGTGCGGGTCGTTGAATGCGCCGCTGTGGACGCTCAGGGTTGCCAGGTTTTTCATCGTTTAATCCTTTATTGCTGTAGACGATTGCGCCACGCGGTCAGGACGTCGCTGCGCGTAATCAGGCCGAGAAAATGGTCATTGTCGTTAATCACGGCAACCAGACCGCGGTCGAAGATGGCATGCAGGGCGCTCTCCGGGGCACGTCTATCGAGAAATTCCACCTGACGGGTCATGGCCGCCGTGACCGGCAGGGCAAAGCGGTCGCCGTCGCCGCCGATATGCCGCAGGAGATCCCACTCGTCGATAATGCCCACCACCTTGCCGTTCTCCAGGACCGGCAGCTGAGAGATGTCATACAGACGCATGCGTGCCAGTACGGTGGAAAGCGTATCGTCCGGTGCGGCGGTGACGGTAGCGCCTTCATCATGGCGCAGGGCAATGTAGTCGGAGAGATCCCCCGCCTGAGGGCGCGTGATAAGCCCCTGCTGGCGCATCCAGTCGTCGTTGAACATCTTCGAGAGATATTTATTGCCGCTGTCACAGGCAAAGGTCACCACGCGCTTCGGCGTGGTCTGCGCCTGGCAATACTTCAGCGCCGCCGCCAGCAGCGTGCCGCTGGAGGAGCCCGCCAGAATGCCTTCCGTTTTCAGCAGCTCGCGCGCGGTGGCGAACGCTTCGCGGTCGGAGATGCGCCAGGCGCGATTCACCCCTTCGATGTGGGCCAGCGGGGGAATAAAGTCTTCGCCAATTCCCTCTACCAGCCAGGAGCCCGCGTCGTGGTAGCGTCCGGTTTCCACCTGGTCAGCGAGAACGGATCCGGCCGGGTCAGCCAGGACAAACTCGGTGTGCGGAGAGTGCTCGGCGAACCACGCCTGTAGGCCACCGAGCGTACCACCTGAGCCGACGCCGACGACGATGGCGTCAATTCTGCCGTCAAGCTGCTCGTACAGCTCCGGTGCCGTGGTGGTGCGGTGCGCCAGCGGGTTGGCCACGTTATTGAACTGGTCGATGTAAAACGCGCCCGGCAGCTCGTTAGCCAGACGCCGGGCGTAATCCTGGTAATAGGCGGGGTGGCCCTTATTCACGTCCGAGCGGGTCAGCACTACCTGAGCACCCAGCGCGCGCAGGTGGAAAATCTTTTCGCGGCTCATTTTGTCGGGCACTACGAGGATCAGCGAGTAGCCTTTCTGGGCGGCGATCAGCGCCAGGCCGAGGCCGGTATTGCCCGCCGTGGCCTCAATAATCGTGCCGCCCGGCTGCAGCTGGCCGGTACGCTCCGCTTCGTTAATCATCGACAGCGCAACGCGGTCTTTAATCGAGCCGCCGGGGTTCTGGTTCTCCAGCTTCAGAAACAGTGAGCAGGGACCGGTATCAAGCTTATGTAGCTGGATCAGCGGCGTGTGGCCAATCAGTTCGGTGACGGAGTGGTAAATCGTCATGATGTTTTCCTTTCGGGATGTCATGACGGGATGATAGGGCGATGAAATTTTCTCAATAAAGAACCATTCACTGCCGTTTAGAACAGAAAGGAATATAAATACCGTTTTTGGATGTCAGGACAGCAAGACGTAAAGTTGTCTGGATGTGGGGATGGCTATATCGGGATAAAATGCTGCAAAAATGACCGTTTTTTACGCGCGTCCGCCAGCAGATATGCATCCGGCAGATAATCATTGCTGAAATTGGTCTAAATGCTTCCCACCCGGTAAATCCGCTGTTTATTTCCGAAAGTTATAACACATTCTTTTTTGTTCATTTAAAAGCTGATAACGCCTGTTTACTATCGTTTGGACATCCATACTGCTAAACCGCCGAGGGCGGCACGGATAACGAATAAGAATGATTGTACTGAGCAATATTTCGAAGGTTTTTGACAACGGAAAGGTGGCACTCACAGCCGTTGATAACGTCAATTTGACGATAGAGCAGGGACAAATATACGGCATTATCGGTTACAGCGGCGCCGGGAAAAGCACGCTGATTCGTCTGCTGAATGGTCTGGAGAAACCCAGCGCCGGGAGCGTCACCATTAACGGGCAGGATATCTCCGCCGCAAAAGGTGAAGCGCTGCGCCAGGCGCGTCTCAAAATCAGCATGGTGTTTCAGCACTTCAACCTGCTGTGGTCGCGCACGGTGAGTGAGAACATTGCTTTCTCTATGCAAATTGCCGGTGTGCCAAAAGCGAAGATTAAGGCGCGCGTCGCCGAACTGGTGGAGCTGGTTGGCCTGAAGGGACGCGAAAATGCGTATCCGTCGCAGCTGAGCGGCGGGCAAAAGCAGCGCGTGGGGATTGCGCGCGCGCTGGCCAACAACCCCGACGTGCTGCTCTGCGATGAGGCTACGTCCGCGCTCGACCCGCAGACCACCGATCAGATCCTCGATCTGCTGCTGGACATTAACCGCCGCTTCAAACTCACCATCGTGCTGATCACGCACGAGATGCACGTGGTGCGCAAAATCTGCGACCGCGTGGCGGTGATGGAGAACGGCAAAGTGGTGGAAGAGGGCGACGTGCTGAGCGTCTTTACCCATCCGCAGCAGCCGATTACGCAGCAGTTTGTCCGCCAGGTCAGCCAGTACGCCGAGGAAGAGACCTTCAATACTGAACTCGCAAACGATCTGGAAGGCACGGTGATCAGGCTGACCTTTACCGGACACAGCACGCACAAGCCGATTGTCGGGGAACTCACCCTGCGCTACGGCCTGCCGTTTAACATTCTGCACGGAAAAATGACGCAGACCGCCCACGGTGTTTTCGGGCAGCTCTGGGTCCACGTGGCGGCATCCGATGAACAACTGAACAATATCCTCGCCGACCTGCAGCACAGCGATATTGAAGGCGAGGTAATTAAACATGTCTGAGAATCTCTTTCCGCATCTCAAGTGGGATCAGCTCTGGGCTGCAACGCTGGAGACGCTGTACATGACCGCGCTGTCCGGCGTGGCGACCTTTGTGCTGGGCATCGTGCTGGGCCTGGCGCTGTTTTTAACCGCGCGCGGTGGCTTGTTCCACAACCGCACGGTCTACAGCGTCATTTCGATAGTGGTGAACGTGTTCCGCTCTATTCCGTTCATCATTCTCATCGTTCTGCTGATCCCATTCACCAAGACCGTCGTCGGCACCATCCTTGGCGCTAACGCGGCGCTTCCGGCCCTGATTGTCGGCGCTGCGCCGTTCTATGCGCGTCTGGTGGAGATCGCCCTGCGCGAAGTGGACAAAGGGGTCATTGAAGCAACGCGCTCGATGGGCGCACGACTGAGCACGCTCGTGTTTCGGGTTTTACTGCCGGAATCATCACCTGCACTGGTATCAGGTATTACGGTGACGCTGATTGCGCTGGTGAGCTACAGCGCCATGGCGGGGGTGATTGGTGCCGGCGGTTTAGGAAATCTGGCTTATCTGGAAGGATTCCAGCGCAACCATGGTGACGTCACGCTGGTGGCAACGGTGACCATTTTAATCATCGTTTTCATTATCCAGTTCTGCGGCGATGTCATTACTTCACTGTTAGATAAACGCTAATAAATACACACAGGAACCACATCATGAAAAAGACACTGACGCTGATCGCCGCCGCAACCCTGAGCGCCCTGAGCTTCGCCTCCTGGGCCGACACCCTGACCGTGGGCGCATCCAACACGCCGCACGCCGAAATTCTGGAGCAGGCAAAGCCGATTCTGGCGAAGCAGGGTATCGACCTGGAGATTAAACCGTTCCAGGACTACATTCTGCCGAACACTGCGCTGGCGGGTCATGACATCGACGCGAACTATTTCCAGCACATTCCTTACCTGAACAGCGTGCTGAAAGATCATGCGGGCGATAAAGACTACGATTTTGTCAGTGCGGGCGCGATCCACATTGAGCCAATCGGCATCTACTCAAAAAAATACAAATCCCTGAAGGACCTGCCGGAAGGCGGCAAGATCATCATGCGTGATGCGGTTTCCGAGGAAGGCCGTATTCTCTCCATCTTCGAAAAAGAGGGCGTGATCAAGCTGAAGCCGGGCATCGACAAAGTGACGGCGCGCATCAGCGATATCGTTGAGAACCCGAAAAAACTGAAGTTCACGCCGAACGTGGAAGCGTCCCTGCTGCCGCAGATGTACAACAACGACGAAGGCGACGCGGTGGTGATTAACGCCAACTATGCGATAGACGCCGGTCTGGATCCGGTTCACGACCCGATTGCGGTCGAGAGCGGTGAAAACAACCCGTACGCCAACATCATTACCGTGCATCGCGGTGACGAGAAAAAGAAAGACATCGTCGCGCTGGTGAACGTGCTGCACTCCAAAGAGATTCAGGACTGGATCCGCACCAAATACAAAGGCGCGGTCATTCCAGTAAACAACTAATTATTTGATTTTCCAGATGAAGCCCGGCGAGATCCTCGCCGGGCTTCTTTTTTGTATCCGGCGGGAGAATCATTTAAGCTCAACGTTTAACAGGCAATGGAGTGATGACGATGGGTAACGTGACCAAAGATGAAGCGCTGTACCAGGAGATGTGCCGGGTGGTCGGAAAGGTGGTGCTGGAGATGCGTGATTTAGGGCAGGAGCCGAAGCATATTGTCATTGCGGGCGTGCTGCGCACGGCGCTGGCGAACCAGCGCATCAAGCGCAGCGCACTGACAACCGAAGCGATGGAAACGGTGGTTAAGGCGCTGGCCGGCTAACGTGCCAGCGTTTCGCGACCTGTTCAAGCGAGCAGCAGAGCAGGTAATAGACCGCACCCGTAAAGATAAAGATGGCCGCCGGGTAGATTTGCACCCGGTTGTTGACCTGTCCCGCCACCGTGGTCAGCTCCGGGACGTTGACGATAAACGCCAGCGACGTATCCTTCAGGAGGCTGATAAAAATTCCCACCAGCGACGGCAAAATATTCCTCAGCGTCTGCGGCAGCAGCACGCGCCACAGGATTTGCTGCGTGCTGAACCCCTGAGACAGCGCGGCCTCGTTTTGACCCGCAGGGAGCGCCCTGAGCCCGGCAAAAACCGAATGCATCACCGATGCCGCCGTAAACCAGGCCAGCGCCAGCGTCACGGTCAGCGCCCCCGGCAGATCCCCTCCGGTGATCAGCGGCAATAGGTACCACATCCAGAAAATCACAAAAATCAGGGGAATACCGCGAATCAACTCCGCCCACAGAAAAAGCCCCCTGCGCACCAGCCCAGGATAGCGCCAGGCGAGGCACGCCAGCGCCACGCCGCCGGGAAGCGCAAGCAGGGCGGCCCCTGCGGCCATCAGCAGCGAAAGCAGTACGCCGCCGGGTTCACCCGCTGCCGTTCGTCCCCACAGCAGATAATCCAGGTTTTCGACAATAACGTTAAATCCTGCAACCATCTTTTTTCCTCCCTGAATGCGGGCCGACGCGCACCAGCACCATCCCCATGACAATGCCGGTAAGCAAATAGAGCACCGTACCGACGATAAACGCCTCCATGGCGTGGGCGTTGTAACTTTCAATCTGCCGGACCTGGTAGGTTAGCTCAGCGAAGCCTATCCCGCTGGCGAGCGAGGAGAGCTTCATCAAATTGAGGTACTGGCCGACAACGGGTTGCCAGGCGTTGGCGAGCCCCTGCGGCAGAAGGATGTAGCGAAATAAACGCCACGAGGAGAACCCTTGCGCCAGCGCCGCTTCCTGCTGTCCGGCAGGAACAGAACGCAGTCCCGATGCCGCTTCCTCAATTAAAAACGCCGAGGTAAAAACGCCCAACCCCCAGGCAGAACATAAAAACTCAGGGGTAAACCACCAGACGTCGCCGGGCAGAATTGACCAGCTGTGATCCGCATTCACCGCGTCTCGAAAGCCCTGCGGTAACCCGTTCCAGGCGGCGAAATACCAGAACAGCAGCTGCACCAACAGCGGCGTATTGCGAAACAGCGATACCCAGCCGCTGACGACCGCATTCCCGATGCGTCCACCGGAAAGACGCAGGAGCAAAAAGAACGGTGCAAGCAGGCTGGCGATCAGGCCCCCCGCCAGCGTCACCCACAGGGTGGTGAGAAATCCGGAGAGTATCCACTGCAGAGGCTGTCCGGCCAGCACGCCCTGCCAGTCGAGGGCGGACATCAGAGGTGCTCCTGGTGCAGCGGGTTCAGCACTTTTTGCAGGAAACGCTGCGCCCGGGGATGCGACGGTTGACTGAAAAATTGCCCCGGCGGCGCTGTTTCAAGAATCTGCCCGCCGTCGATAAAGACAATCCGGTCGGCAATTTCCCGGGCGAACTGCATCTCATGAGTCACGACAATCATGGTGATCCCGCTATGGGCAAGGGCTTTCATGACGAATAACACTTCGCCAATCATCTCCGGATCGAGCGCCGACGTCGGCTCGTCGAAGAGGATGATCTGCGGCGACGAGGCCAGGGCGCGGGCAATCGCCACGCGCTGCTGCTGGCCGCCGGAAAGCTCAGCGGGGAGGTGGTGAGCCTTTTCCTGCATTCCGACCTTCTCCAGCAGCGCCAGCGCGCGCTCCTGAGCTGGCTGTGGCTTCCAGCCGTGCACATGCTCCAGCGCCAGGGTGATGTTCTGGCTGGCGGTGAGGTGGGCATACAGATTGAACTGCTGAAACACAAATCCAACGCGGCTGCGCAGCTGACGCAGCCTGCTGCCGGAAAGCTGCCCGGTCGGCTTACTGTCGACCAGGATTTCCCCGCCGCTCAGGGTTTCAAGCTGATTGATAAGACGGATCAGCGTTGATTTACCCGAACCGGAAGGGCCGAGAATAGCAACCACTTCACCGGGCGTGATGGTGAGGTTAATGTCGCGTAAAACCTGATGGTCGCCGTAGCGTTTGTCCACGTGACGAAACTCAACGCTGGCCTGTTCCAGATGTGAAAAATCCGCGGCACCGGCCGCGGAGTGGGAAAATAAACCTGAGAGCATAATTACCTGGCTTCTATTTTAAAGGCGCGAGGCTGTGGAGCGGGCGTGTTTGGGCCAAACCAGACGTCATAGATTTTTGCCGCCTGACCGTTCTTCTCGAGATTAACCAGCTCATCGTTAACGGCTTTCAGCAGCGCCGTTTCACCTTTCTTCACCCCGACGCCAATTTCTTCTTTACTGAGCAGATCGGGCAGGATTTTGAAGTTCGCTTTATCCGGAGCCTGTGCCAGCAGGCCTGCAAGAATTGTGCTGTCCTGGGTAATGGCCTGCACGTTGCCGTTGCGCAGCGCCGTCAGCGCCAGAGGAATGTCGTCATAAGCCAGCACGCGGGACTGCGGGAAACGCTGGTGGAGCGCCTGTTCACCCGTGGTGCCTTTGACCGCGCCAATGCGCGCCCGGCTGTATTCATCCAGCTTATCGGGCGATTTGGCGGGAACCAGGAACTGTTGTCCGGTCACGAAATAGGGGGTGGAGAAATCAATCACCTGCGCGCGTTCCGGGGTGATGGTGATATCCGCTACGATCAGGTCTGCTTTACCGGACTGAAGCAGCGGAATTCGGTTGGCCGGATTGGTGGCAACCAGTTCAAGCTTCACGCCGAGTGATTTTGCCAGTGCTTTGGCAAAGTCCACGTCGTAACCCACGATCTCGTGCGTTTTTGCATCAATTGAGCCAAACGGTGGGTTGGCGTCAAACGTGGCGACTTTCACCACCCCCGCGGCCTTAATATCCTCCAGCCGATCGGCCAGCGCCTGCGCTGAAAACAGGCTCCCGGCGGCCAGTAATCCCAGAACTGCCGTCCCTTTTTTAAACCTTTTCATCTTTGCTGCCATAGTCATCGTTCGTCCCGTTGTTTTTGTTTTGCACCGTTACGCTCCCATAAGCAAAAGCTATCGCCAAATAAGAAAATGTTCTTTGCTCTATACAAAAAAGCATTAGTGAACAGTGTGTTATCGGCAGGTAAATGTAAGGAGCTATTTGCACGTCCTGCACATTGACTGCCGGAATTGATATTTCCGCGGCCAGGAAACGCGTGCTTAACTCAGGGCTGGTGAAGCGAGAGGGGTAAAGGCAATGAAAAAATGGATCGGCACGCTACGGCGGTTTTTTGCGACCCGGCCAGCGAATGCGGAGAACAGCGCGCAGCGTGTTCTGGAGTCAATACTGCCTGTTGCCAGCCTGTATGGCGTGGACGTCGCTAACATCGACCCGGAGTGGTTCCATGATAAAACGTCACGCTGAACTTCGCCGCACGCGCGAAACGTACTGGAATGAACTGTGCGTGATCCGTGTAAAGCAGGGATGAACGGAAAAATACGCGGGCAAATCCTCGGTAAACCCTGGCCGTTTTGATACCAATATCTCCTTTCTCAGAAGGAGATGATAATGAAACGGACAGTATTAACCCCGGCACTTTCTGCCACCGCACTATTGATTGCCATGCAGGCGGCGCACGCTGCGCCACAGGCGCACGTCGTCTGCGGTTACTCCCACACGCTCGGCGACGATGCCATTATGATGCACGGCATGCCCAACGAGGCCATGCTGCACGATTTTTTTGGCAACGTGCAAACGGATGCCTTCTCCAGCCGTGAATCGCTGCGTAAAGATGAAAAGACCACCTGCGATAACAAAGCAGACAGCTCGGCCTACTGGGCACCCTCTCTGAAATTGCCTGACGGAACGGTGGTCAAACCCGCCTATCAAAAAACCTATTATCAGGCATCGAACGTCGACACCTGGCCGCTGCACCCGTTCCCGGCGGGGCTGTCGCTGCTGGCGGGCGATCATCACGGCACCGCGCCGAATCCACATATCACCTTCCTGTGCGCTAACGGCAAGGGCTACACCACCAAAACGGGTGAGGTCTGCGGCTTACGCAAGGCGAACGATGCCGTGCAGTTTAATATCGGCATTCAGTTTCCGAACTGCTGGGACGGGGTAAATCTTAAGCCCGCTCACGGTCTGGCCAACGCCACCTACGACACCAAAGGGCAGTGCCCGTCCGACTTCCCGGTGAAAATTCCCACTGTGAACATGAACATTGCGTACGTGCTCCCGACGATTAGCTCGCTCGATACCAGCAAAGCGCAGCTTTCTCTCGACCCCATCATGCACGGCAACGAGCGTGAAGAGCGGTGGGGGAGCCTGTATACGGCGCATGCTGATTTTATGAACGGCTGGACGGAAGACGCCGCGCGCTTTATGACCGATCTGTGCATGAACCGCGGTCTGGACTGCGGCACCACCGTTCCGTATGGTTATTCAAAAGCGAAGGCCAGCGTCTGGCTCAGCAGCCTGGAGCCCGCGCTTACCCAGCCAGAGCCCCAGGTCCTGCTGGTGCAGGATAACTGGCAGAACGGCGGGCGCACCAAAAACAGCGAAACGCTGTCGCTGGTGAAGTTTCACATTCCCCCGCTGCCTGCCGGACAGGATCCTTCGCAGTTTAAATACCGCGTGCGGATTTATGGCGGGAAAGTGGAAACCAACGGCGCGGATCAAATTTTCTTCTATCCGGCAAGCAACGACTGGGATCCGGCCAGCGTGAGCTGGCAGTCGCGGCCAGCCTGTAACTATCGTTCGGATGCGGTGCTTTACCTTAACCACTCCCGCGAATACCGGATGGTGGACGTGGATAAAGCGGTGCGCAAGGCGCTGGCAGAAGGGAAAACCGAGATTTCGTGGTACATCGGCGGCGATCGTCAGGGAAATCACTACCAGTTTGAGACGGCGTCTTCCCCGCAAAGCCTGATCCTGATGCTGACCGGCTTTAGCAAAACGCCTGAGATCTGATTACGCCCGCGTTTTTTTGTTCTCAGCAACGTTAACTGGTAATGTCGACAGTCTGAAAAATGAGAAGGGCATTCTGGTTACCCTGACCGTACTGCTGGAAG
The DNA here is from genome assembly GCF_014982245.1 of Enterobacter cloacae complex sp. P6RS. Taxonomy (NCBI): domain Bacteria; kingdom Pseudomonadati; phylum Pseudomonadota; class Gammaproteobacteria; order Enterobacterales; family Enterobacteriaceae; genus Enterobacter; species Enterobacter cloacae complex sp. P6RS. Next base: position 227,895 of record NZ_JADCLB010000003.1, on the reverse strand, counting down.
GGTGCAGTAATAAAGAGGTGGCTGCACGCCTGAACCTTTCCCCGAGAACCGTGGAAGCGCACCGTGCGGCGGCCATTGACGGGCTGAAAAAGTAAAATAAAAAAGCACCGGTTTACCGGTGCTTTTTTTATCAAATCTTGCAGGCATCACCGCAGTCGTCGTCGGCAACAATCGCCTGCGCTTTTTTATCCGCGTCGTCCAGACGTTCCGCGTTACGCTCTTCCGCTTCATCCAGACCGTTAAAAACTAAGTTATCGAGATCAATTTCCATGTTGCACCTGCTCTGTTCGGTTTTTGATACTGGCACAGTATAGGGTAAAAAACGTCGGCAATGTACCTCGCAGCACATAAGGATAATCCCTGCCATACTCAGTGCTTTATCACCGAGGAGCGCTCATGATTACACTCTGTAAAACCTGCGGTACCTCCTATGATGGAAAGCCGGAGAGATGTCCGATTTGCGAGGATGAACGCCAGTATGTCCCGGTCAGCGGTCAGGCGTGGATTGATTACGCGACGGTGACGGCCACGCACGTGAATAAATGGCAGCAGCTGGAGCCCGCGCTGTTCAGTATCAAAACGGTTCCCGCTTTTGCGATTAACCAGAGGGCGCTCCTTCTGCGCACCCCGCACGGCAATATTCTTTGGGACTGCATTGCCAACCTTGATCCCGCAACCCAAACGCTCATCACTGCGCTCGGTGGCCTTCACGCCATTGCGATTTCGCATCCGCACTATTACACCACGATGCAGGAGTGGGCCGCGGCTTTCGATGCGCCGGTCTACCTGCACGCCAGCGACCGCGAATGGGTGTTGCGCAACAGCCCGGCGATTCATTTCTGGGAGGGGGAGGCGCTGGAGATTTGGCCGTCCGTCACTTTGCTACGTCTCGGCGGCCATTTTGCGGGCGGAACGGTACTGCACTGGCAGGAGGACGAGGGCGTTTTGCTGGCGGGGGATATTTTGCAGGTCACCCCGGGGAAAGATGCGGTGTCGTTTATGTGGAGCTACCCGAATATGCTCCCGCTGCCTGCCCGTACGGTTGAGGACGTTACCCGGCGCCTGGCGGGAAAATCGTTCGCTCGTCTTTACGGCGCGTTCGAAGGGCAAAACATCCCGGCGAACGCCGACGACATCGTGCAGCGGTCGGGCCAGAAATATATTGCTTGTCTCAGGTAAAGTACGGTGGGTAAACTTTACGAGTGTGATCGCGATCATACCTAAACGAAAACAGATAAAAGAGAAATTGCTATGCAACATATCATTGAAGGTTTTCTCAGCTTTCAAAAAGAGATTTTCCCGCAACGTAAAGAGCTCTTTCGCAGTTTAGCGTCCAGCCAGAATCCCAAAGCGCTGTTCATCTCCTGCTCCGACAGCCGTCTGGTTCCTGAACTGGTCACCCAGCAAGAGCCGGGACAGCTTTTTGTCATTCGTAATGCTGGCAACATTGTCCCGCCTTTCGGGCCGGAGCCGGGCGGCGTATCTGCAACTATCGAGTACGCGGTGGTGGCGCTGGGCGTGACGGATATCGTGATCTGCGGCCACTCCAACTGCGGCGCGATGAAGGCGATTGCCGATAACGCCAACCTGGAGCCAATGCCAGCCGTATCGCACTGGCTGCGCTATTCCGACGCGGCGAAAGCCGTGGTAGAGAAGAAAAGCTGGGACAAGCCTATCGATAAAGTGAATGCGATGGTGCAGGAGAACGTGTTTGCGCAGTTGAGCAACATCAAGACCCATCCGTCCGTCGCGGTGGGCCTGCGTAATAATTCGCTTCGTCTGCACGGTTGGGTGTATGACATTGAAAGCGGCAAAATCCTTGCCCTGGATAAGAACACCAAAACGTTCGTATCGCTGTCGGAAAACCCGGAGGTCTTCTTCGAGTAATCACCGATAGCAGGGCATGGAAGCCCTGTCAGTTCTCCACGTACGGTAACCGACGCCGTCTCCCCGAGGCAGGTTTTTCAGCCGCCTTCGCCATCGCCTCTGCAATCTCCGCACACTCCGCCAGCCCCTGAACGAAGGGACTATCGTGCATCAGCCACGGTATCGCACCGAAAGCAATGCGCCCGCGAACCGTTTCAGGCGCTTTAAGCGTGTAATCCTCACCAATGTCGGGTATCTCGTCGCCCGTCTCTGCCAGCTGTTTACGCAGCGTCGGGAAAGGCAAGTCCTTTGTTTTGAGCGGCTTTTGCCCGCGCGCGTCAATAAACACGTCGAAACGATAAACGCTCTCTTTGGTGGTAATTACCGTCCGATCGCTGCCGGCGTCGAGCGTGTAATCATCGCCGAGCGCCGCCACGCTAATGATGCCGGCCTCGCGAAGCGCAAGCAGCCTGCGGATAGACTGCGGCGGGATGGCGGCATAGTTGTCGATAAACACGCGGGCGAGGCCCTGCTTAAAGCGCTCTCTGTCGTCGTCGTTGAGGTGGGGCACAATCTCCTGAACCACCTCATGCAGTCGAAGGACGGTATAGCGCCAGGCCACGGTGCGCCGTTCGCGTTTGTTGCGTTCAACCTCGCTGAGGTTCTCTTCCGCCCAGGTAAAGGGGCCGTGCCGTTTACGGTCCTCAAACCATGCCTCACGAAGGCTGTCGGCATCCTGGTTACGCAGAGAAATTTTCTCGCACCACGCCGGGTCAGCGAGCTCGAGCTCTTTCACCATCAGGGAAAATATGCGGTCAAGCAGGCCGTCCGATCCTTTGGCTATCTCGCGTTCAACCACGAATTCGGTCAATACCGACAGCGGTTCGTAAGGGATTGGACAGTAAAAATCGGCTTCCGGCAGAATGCCCGTGCGGGACATCAGCGTAATGTTTAACCCTTCGCTGCCTTTGTCGAGGAGGAATTTACCGTCACGAAACTCACCGTGCTGCATTACCACCGCCATAGCCGCGTCCAGACCGCTCAACGACGTTCCCATAATGCCCACGCGGCAAGGGGGAATGCTGGCGTCCATCAACCCCGACCACGGGCTGGGGAAGAACGTGCGCGTGGCTTCCTCCTCATCTGGCCAGACGTGGCCGGTGGCGATAACCGCCAGGTCGAACCGATCGGGCAAAGTGGTGTCGTTGACGGAAAGCGTTACGCCGGTTATCGAGGGGATGATGTCCGTTACCTTCGCGGATTCATGGACTGCAACCTGGAACCCCAGTTTTTTTGCCTCTTTCACGATTGAACGCAAGCTGTCGCGAAAATACTCACCCAACAGGAGTCGAGGCAGGAACTGCCGGTCATGCAGGCTGGCTTTATCAACCTTAAAGCGCGCCAGATGGGCGTCGCTCTGTTCCTTGAGCCAGTCGAGGTAGGTCATAAAAATGGGCGGGATTTCTATGCTCGCAATGTTCGCCAGCATCAGCCGGGAATTATCGTCGTCGTTATAGGGCATGCCCACGCCAGCTTCATCGGCCTGTTCGAAGACGGATACGGAGAGCGGGGTGCTGTTATTAAGCAGATGATAAAAGGTGTAAATCCCTGTAGGGCCGGAGCCGATAATCGCGATATTCTTCATTGACGCGCTTCCTGTATTTATTCCATAAGAAAAGCGTAGCAGGAGAATAATGATGAAAATAAGCGATTAAGAAAATTCAGGGTAAAAGGGGAGAATTTGCACCATTTCAGGACTGAAATGGTGCGTCCGAGTGGACTCGAACCACCGACCCCCACCATGTCAAGGTGGTGCTCTAACCAACTGAGCTACGGACGCAGAATGGTGCGTTCAATTGGACTCGAACCAACGACCCCCACCATGTCAAGGTGGTGCTCTAACCAACTGAGCTATGAACGCAACGTGTTGTCGGTGACAACGGGGACGAATATTAGCGGCACAGCATCAAGGAGGCAAGAGGGAAAACGCATTTTTCTCTCTGATTTCACGCGATTGCTTCATTACCGCGCAAAGTGAAGAGAAAGTAGCCGCCAGCTGGCGGCTACTGCGTAGTTAACGCGCAGCGCGCTGCAAAATTACCGTTGACGGCTGGCGCTGCAGGAAGCGCATGCGCATCATCATCATGATCGCCGCCGACGTCAGTCCGATGATAAAGCCCATCCAGAATCCGGCTGGCCCCATGCGATCAACGACCAGATCGGTCAGCGCCAACACGTAGCCAGTAGGCAGACCCAGCACCCAATAGGCGATAAAGGTAATAAAGAAGATCGAACGCGTGTCTTTATATCCGCGCAATACGCCGCTGCCAATCACCTGGATGGAGTCAGAAATCTGATACACCGCAGCCAACAGCATCAGGTGCGAAGCCAGCGCCACCACGTCCGGGTTGTCGTTATAGAGCAGGGCGATCTGCTCGCGCAGCGCCACCGTAAACAGCGCCGTACAGATGGCCATGCAAACACCGACGCCCAGCCCGGTGCGCGCGGCCGTTTGCGCATCCAGGGTGGAGCCCTGTCCCAGGCGGAAGCCGACACGAATCGTCACCGCCGCCGCCAGCGACATCGGCAGGACGAACATCAGGGAGCTGAAGTTGAGCGCAATCTGGTGTCCGGCCACGTTAACAATCCCCAGCGGGGAGACCAGCAGGGCAACCACGGCAAAGAGCGTCACCTCAAAGAACAGGGCCAGCGCAATCGGCAAGCCTAGCTGCACCAGGCGCGTCATGATGCTCCAGTCCGGCGTGCTGAATCTGTTCTCGTTACGAATATCGCGCATTGAACGGGCGCGTTTCACATAAGCGATCATACTGAAGAACATTACCCAGTAAACCGCAGCCGTCGCCACGCCACAGCCGACGCCGCCCAGCTCCGGCATTCCAAAATGGCCGTAGATAAAGATGTAGTTCACCGGAATATTCACCAGCAGGCCGATAAAGCCCATCACCATGCCGGGCTTGGTTTTCGCCAGCCCTTCACACTGGTTACGGGCGACCTGGAAAAAGAGGTAGCCGGGCGCACCCCAGAGCAGGGCGCGCAGATAGCCCACGGCTTTGTCTGCCAGCGCCGGGTCAATATTGTGCATGGCGCGGATGATATGACCCGCGTTCCAGAGCACGACCATAATCAGAACAGAGACAAACCCTGCCAGCCAGAAACCCTGGCGGACCTGATGGGCAATACGCTCGCGACGACCCGAGCCATTAAGCTGAGCGATAACCGGGGTGAGGGCGAGCAGCAGACCGTGGCCGAACAGGATGGCCGGCAGCCAGATTGACGTGCCGATGGCAACGGCCGCCATATCGGTGGCGCTGTAGCCACCCGCCATTACCGTATCCACAAATCCCATTGCGGTCTGGGCCACCTGCGCGACGATCACTGGTATAGCCAGTGCCAATAGCTGGCGCGCTTCATTCATGTACTTCTGCACGTGAACACCTTTATTTTGTAGTTATATGAGAGACTAAAAAAGCCGCCGAAACGGGCAGCAAGAAGAAAATGCAGGGGGGTGCCAGCTATTGTAGCGGGCTTTAGCTATTTATCTAGTGAAAAAATCGCCAGAAAATGCGCTCCGCTGGCAACCTGTTTTTCCAACTGTTATTGTGGTGGGATTAAACGGTGTCACCACCGTCCGGAAAAAACAGGAGTTGTAAGCATGTTTACTGGTATTGTGCAGGGCACCGCCAAAGTGGTGTCCATTGATGAAAAACCTAATTTTCGTACTCATGTTGTAGAGCTGCCGGAATATATGCTCGACGGCATCGAAACCGGCGCCTCGGTTGCCCATAACGGCTGCTGCCTGACCGTCACCGAAATTAATGGTAACCAGATTAGCTTTGATTTAATGAAAGAGACGCTGCGTATTACTAACCTGGGCGAGCTGGTGGTGGGGGACACCGTCAACGTTGAGCGCGCGGCGAAGTTCAGCGACGAGATTGGCGGCCATCTGATGTCCGGGCACATCATGACCACCGCCGAAGTGGCGAAAATCGTTACATCAGAAAATAACCGTCAAATCTGGTTTAAAGTGCAGGACCCCTCATTAATGAAATACATCCTCTATAAAGGGTTTATTGGCATTGATGGGATTAGTCTGACGGTGGGAGAAGTTACTCCGACGCGTTTTTGCGTGCATTTAATTCCCGAGACGCTGCAGCGCACCACGCTGGGTTCGAAAAAACTGGGGCATCGCGTGAATATCGAAATCGATCCGCAAACCCAGGCGGTTGTAGATACCGTTGAGCGCGTGCTGGCCGCAAAAGAAGCCGCAATAATTAAAGCTGTAGAAGAAGAATAAAAAATAACCCCGGCTGGCCGGGGTTATTTTTCTAGCGTGCGACCCGCAAGCCGTGTTCAATCCCACGGCTGAAAACAACCTGCCAGAGCTGAATATCTCGCGCGCGAAACGCCCCCGCGCAGGCATTCAGATAATAGCTAAACATCCGCTTGAATCGTTCAGAATAGTTGTCCGCAATTTCAGGCCAGGCTTCCTGAAAACGTGCATGCCACGCCATTAACGTGGTGTCGTAATCCGCGCCGAAGTTATGCCAGTCTTCCATCACGAAATGGGATTCGCTGGCGTTGGCAATCTGGCGTACGGACGGTAAACAGCCATTCGGAAAGATGTATTTGTTGATCCACGGGTCAACGTTATTGTCGGTCCGCTTAGAGCCGATGGTGTGCAGCAGGAAAATACCGTCCGGTTTCAGATTACGGTCCACCACCTCGAAATAGGTGTCGTAGTTTTTCGGCCCGACGTGCTCAAACATGCCCACGGAAACGACCCGGTCAAACTGTTCGTTCAGATCCCGGTAATCCTGCAGGCGGATATCCACATCAAGCCCCAGGCACCGCTCCTGCGCCATTTTTTGCTGTTCAGCGGAAATGGTGACGCCGACCACGCTGACGCCGTAGTGCTTCGCCATAAAATACGCCAGCCCGCCCCAGCCGCAGCCGATATCCAGCACGCGCATACCGGGCTGCAACTGCAATTTCTCGCTAATCAGGCGCAGCTTGGCCTGCTGAGCCTCTTCAAGCGTCGACGCCTCTTTCCAGTAGGCGCAGGAGTATTGCATGAAGGGGTCCAGCATGCGGCTGAACAGATCGTTGCCGAGATCGTAATGCTCTTTGCCGACGATCCAGGCACGCTTTTTACTTTGCAGGTTAAAGAGACGGGCAGAGGCGACACGCAGGGTGTCTTTAAGATTACGGGGGAGCTGTTTTTCCAGACCAGCACGCAGCACGCTGGCGAAAAAAGTATCCAGCCGTTCGCATTCCCACCAGCCGTCCATATAGCTTTCCCCCAGGCCTAGCGACCCCTCGCGCAACACGCGTTTAAAAAAATCGGGATGTTTAACCTGAGGATCCGATGGGGATGATCCGTTGATAGTGATGCCTGCCCGACCTAACAGTTCACTGACGATCCGGGACCAGTTATCGTCCGGAACGCTGACTTCTTCTATACACGATGAACTCATAGCTTCTCCATCACCCTACTGTGATCAGAACCTTAAAACAGCGTAGACGCTTTTTTGGTTTGTGAGAAATCTCACGGTAAATACCGCGAGGCTAGTATCCGACGTAGAACAGAGGAAGGGAGATAACCCTTGCCGAAATGCCTTCCATGGTAAAACGGGAGCACTCCGGCTCCCGTTAACACATAATATTTATCGTATTTAATCGAACCAAATTTAGTATAGGCCTCAAAATTTGGTGATTCAATAGAAAATTCTTAGCAACCTAATCACTGAAAATTAACATAGTTTCTGGCGCGATTAGGCATGCGAGGTTTCTACCTGCGTGCTCTCATCCTGCGCGGAGGCCTGCATGCGATAACCCAACGCCACCAGCGCAACGGTAGCCAGCATCACGCTGGTCGTCGTCACCAGCGGCGTGGCAATCAGCGCGGAGACCACCAGGCTTGCCAGGAAGCACAGCCCCAGCTGCAGGGTGTTCTGCAGCGCAGCCGCGCGGCCTGTCGCCTGCGGGAACGGACGCAGTGCCTGCGCCACAACGATAGGGTAGATCGCCCCGTTCGCGATGGCCATCACGCAGAATGGAATCAATATTTCGGCCAGACCCGCGCCCGGAATAAACCCAACGGCCCAGGTGCCGATGACGCTCAGCGCATAGAGCACCAGCAGCCACGGCAGCATCTGCTGGCCTTCCCATTTTTGCAGCGCCGCTCGACAGCCGTACCCGCCCACCAGGAACGCGATGGTCTGCGGAACGTAGCTCAGGCCAATGGCCGCCGGGCTATAGCCCATATCGTGCAGAATAAAAGGCGAACCGGTCAGCCACGCGAAGAAGCTCGCCGAGCAGGCGGCATAGATCAGAACGTTGCCGCGATACGCTTTCGCGCTCAGCAGGGAGGTGAAGGTAATCGGCTTCGCGTCTGCGTGCGCCTCTTTTTTATGCGCGGGCCTGAGGGCGAACGCCGGCAGCATCAGCACCAGCGTGATGGCAAACAGCGTGGCAAAGATGGCCTTCCAGTCAAAGTGCGCGAGGATCCAGCTTCCCAGCAGCGGGGCGAGGGCCGGTGAGAGCCCTACCAGCGGCATGATGGTGGCGAAAATACGGTTAGTGCGGTTCGCCGGGTAGTAATCGGTGACCAGCGCCTGCCAGGTCACGGCCGCGGCACAGACGCCGACCGCCTGAACAAACCGCAGCACCAGCAGCCAGGTAGCATCGCGCACCCATAGCATCCCCAGACAGCCCACGGCAAAAATGGCCAGCCCCAGCAGCAGCACCGGTTTACGCCCAAAGCGATCCGAAAGCGGTCCCCAGAGCAGCTGCGCGAAGGCAAAACCGGCCAGGAACAGGCTCAGGCTGGCGCTGATGGCGGCAGCAGGGGTTTGCAAATCTTCCTGCATGGCGGCAAACGCCGGCAGGTACATATCGGTGGCCAAAAAGCCCAGCACGCTTAAGCCGCCGAGCCAGACTAAAAAACCTTTCCTGGGCTGCACTGTTTTATTCTCCTGAGGAGGCAGGTATACGTTGGCGCTGAGTGTAGGGAGTGCAAAGCCGCTTGTGAAACGCTAATATTTGGCGGGTGCATTCAAATTTTTTGCAGGCAGAAAATGTGGTCAGATTATTCTCTTGAGGTGGTCGATGCTGTCGCGCGTAACGGCAGCTTTAGCGGAGCGGCGCAGGAGTTGCACCGCGTCCCTTCAGCCATCAGCTATACGGTGCGACAGCTTGAGGAATGGCTGGCGGTACCGCTGTTTGAACGGCGGCATCGTGATGTGGAATTAACGCCCGCAGGGGCGTGGTTTTTAAAGGAAGGGCGTTCTGTTATCAAAAAAATGCAGATCACCCGCGAGCAGTGCCAGCAGATCGCGAACGGCTGGCGGGGGCACCTTTCCATTGCGGTGGATAACATCGTTAAGCCCGAGCGCACCCGGCAGATGATTGTCGATTTTTATCGGCATTTCTCTGACGTAGAACTGCGGGTCTCGCAGGAGGTGTTCAACGGCGTCTGGGATGCGCTGGCGGACGGCAGGGTAGAGATGGCGATTGGCGCGACCCAGGCGATCCCGGTCGGGGGACGTTACGCCTTTCGCGATATGGGGATGCTGAGCTGGAAATGCGTGGTGGCAAGCGATCATCCGCTGGCGGCGACCGAAGGGCCGCTGAGCGACGATACGCTGCGGAGCTGGCCGTCGCTGGTGCTGGAGGATACCTCCCGCTCGCTGCCGAAGCGAATTACCTGGCTGCTGGACAACCAGCGGCGGGTTGTCGCCCCTGACTGGGGATCGTCGGCGACGTGCCTCAGCGCCGGGCTCTGCGTAGGCATGGTGCCCGCCCATTTTGCACGTCCGCGAATCGACACCGGTGAGTGGGTTGAGCTAACGCTGGAGAATCCGTTCCCGGATGCGGCCTGCTGCCTCACCTGGCAACAAAATGATGTCTCGCCGGCGATGGCCTGGCTGCTGGACTATCTGGGGGACAGCGAAACGCTTAACCGGGAGTGGCTGCGGGAGCCAGACTGACTGGCTCCGCAATGAAATTAACGACGGTAGTCGCGGAACGGGCCATCCGCAACGGAACGGCGTTCGATGAGGCGAGGGTGAACTTCAATGGACTGCGACTCTTCACGCTTGTTGACGATCCTGTCCAGCAGCATATTGAAGGCGGTTTCACCCAGTGAATCTTTCGGCTGGTGAATGGTGGTTAACGCTGGCGTGAAGAAGCGCGCGTTGCGCACGTTGTCATATCCGATCACGGAGATGTCCTGCGGTACGCGCAGACCCAGCTCGTCGGCCGCACAGAGGGCGCCCATCGCCATGATATCGCCCCCGCAGAAAACGGCGGTTGGACGGTGAGGCTGGGAGACGATCTGCTGCATCGCGCGGTAGCCTGATTCCGGCTCAAAGTCGCCCTGCACGATCCAGTTTTCCGGCACGGTGATTAGCGCTTCTTCCATCGCTTTCATAAAACCGGCCAGGCGGCCCGCGCCGGTGTTGCGTTCCAGCGGGCCCGGGATCACGCCAATCTCGCGGTGGCCGCGTTCGATCAGATAACGGCCCGCCATGTAACCGCCTTCGAAGGCGTTATCGATAACGGAGTCGGTGAAGTCGGCGCGCGCTTCGCCCCAGTCCATCACCACCATAGGAATATGGCGATACTCTTCCAGCATCGACAGCACGGATTCCGGGTACTCTGAACACATCACCAGCAGGCCGTCCACGCGCTTTTGCGCCATCATCGACAGGTAGGCGCGCTGTTTTTCAATGCTGTTCCAGGCGTTGCCGAGAATCAGGGTATAGCCTTTCTGGAAGCAGTTTTTTTCTACCGCTTCGATGATCTCGGCAAAATAGGCCGCTTCGCTGCTGGTCGCCAGCAGACCAATAGACTTGGTGTGATTAACCTTGAGGCTGCGCGCAACCGCGCTTGGCGAGTAGTGCAGCTCTTTGATCGCTGCCCAGACGGCGTTGCGCGTCTCTTCCGCCACAAAACGGGTTTTGTTAATTACATGTGATACGGTTGTAGTGGAAACGTTTGCGCGTTTTGCTACGTCTTTAATTGTTGCCATTAAATGTCACTCCAGACCATATCCTAAACTCCTGAAAAACTTGAAGGTAAACGTTTGCCTTCTCTCACCCTTATCACGCAATTTTGAATTGCGGCACGCCGGGAAAACGACACGGGACGTCAGGAGGGGGTCAATGGCCGGTACGCTAATAAATTTAGCGTGGAATTTTGGCCTATCTTGATGAAAAGGGGAAGAGGTAAAGTGTTTATCAGCTTAAATCCAGGAAGATTTTTGACGTAAACTGTGCAAAAATGAGCAAGCTCACTTTTCGTGGGGGATTAAAAGGAGAAAAATTGATGAGTTCCGATCTGAAGTTTTCGCTGTTCACCACCGTTATTGTGCTGGCGCTGATTGTGGCGGCTGGCCTGACGGCTGCGCTGCATTGATTTACGCGGGGGGAGAGCCTTCTCCCTCCCGAACGCTCCGATTGTTACTTCTCTGGCAAAAATCTTTTGCCATTTTGTTAACTTCTCATTTTTTGTGATTGATGTCATGCTTTCCGCTTCTTTGTTCTGTGTCACCACATGACACGGCATCCGGAGTTGACGCATGAAAATCAATTTTCCCCTGCTGGCCCTGGCGATTGGCGCTTTTGGGATTGGCACCACTGAATTCTCCCCGATGGGGTTACTGCCCGTTATCGCCCGGGGCGTGGACGTCTCGATCCCGGCCGCCGGGATGTTAATCAGCGCCTACGCCATCGGCGTGATGGTGGGGGCGCCGCTGATGACGCTTCTGCTTTCGCACCGTGCGCGCCGCAATGCGCTGATTTTCCTGATGGCGATTTTCACCCTGGGCAACGTGCTTTCGGCCATTTCGCCGGATTACACCACTCTGATGCTGTCGCGCATTCTGACCAGCCTCAACCACGGTGCCTTCTTTGGTCTGGGCTCGGTCGTGGCCGCAAGCGTGGTGCCAAAACACAAGCAGGCCAGCGCCGTGGCGACCATGTTTATGGGGCTGACCATCGCTAACATCGGCGGTGTTCCTGCGGCAACCTGGCTGGGCGAGGTCATTGGCTGGCGGATGTCCTTCCTGGCGACGGCCGGACTGGGCGTGGTCGCGATGGTGGCGTTGTTCTTCTCCCTGCCAAAAGGCAGCGCGGGTGAACGCCCTGACGTACGCAGAGAGCTGTCGGTGCTGGTGCGCCCGCAGGTGCTCTCCGCGCTGCTTACCACCGTGCTCGGGGCAGGGGCGATGTTTACCCTCTATACCTATATCTCGCCGGTCTTACACGACATTACCCACGCAACGCCACTCTTTGTTACCGCGATGCTGGTGGTGATTGGCGTGGGCTTCTCGATTGGCAACTATCTCGGCGGGAAATTTGCCGACCGTTCCGTGAGCGGCACGCTGAAGGGCTTTTTAACCCTGCTGATTGTCATTATGGTCGCGATCCCGTGGCTGGCGCAGAATGAATTCGGCGCGGCGATTGCGATGGTTGTCTGGGGCGCTGCCACCTTTGCCGTGGTGCCGCCGCTGCAGATGCGCGTGATGCGTGTCGCCCATGAGGCGCCAGGTCTCTCGTCTTCCGTGAATATCGGGGCATTTAATCTCGGCAATGCGCTGGGTGCCGCCGCCGGAGGCGCCGTGATTTCAGGCGGTCTGGGGTACAGTTTTGTGCCGGTGATGGGGGCGATTATTGCCGCGCTCGGCCTGCTGCTGGTGATGATGTCCGGCCGTAAACAGCCTGAAGCGGTTTGCACGGCTGAATAAGCAAAAACGCAGAAGGGTTACCCCTTCTGCGTGTCTCTTATGCGGCGAAGTTCTTCGCGACAAAGTCCCAGTTAACCAGAGCCCAGAAGTGCTCCAGGTAGTTCGGGCGCGCATTGCGGTAATCAATGTAGTATGCATGTTCCCACACGTCCACGGTCATCAGCGGCGTAGCGCTGGTGGTCAGCGGGGTGCCCGCGTTAGACGTGGACACGATAGCCAGTTTGCCATCCGCCTCTTTTACCAGCCACGTCCAGCCAGAACCGAAGTTCTTGATGGCGGCATCGGTAAACTTCGCTTTAAACTCTGCAAAGCTGCCAAAGGCGGTGTTGATGGCGGCTGCCAGTTCACCGGCAGGTTCGCCACCGGCATTCGGCGCCAGGCAGTGCCAGTAGAAAGTGTGGTTCCACACCTGAGCCGCGTTGTTAAAAACGCCACCCTCTGAGCTGCGAACGATCTCTTCCAGCGTTTTGCCTTCAAAATCGGTGCCCTTGATGAGGTTGTTCAGGTTAGTGACGTACGTCTGATGATGCTTGCCGTAGTGGTATTCCAGGGTTTCCGCAGAAATGTGCGGTGCCAGGGCGTCTTTTGCATACGGTAGTGCAGGTAATTCGAACGACATTGCTTCTCTCCTTATTGTATTTTGTGTTGCCAATAACCCTACAGACAACAAGGACAGGATAGCAAATTGAAAGGGTATGCAAAAGAGGAACTTACCCTGCCGCAGATGCGGCAGGGCAGGGACTAACGAATGGTTTTTGGCGTCATGACGCGACGCGCGCCGACGTAATGACGTACCCAGTAATCTTCGCTGAGCGAGGTGATCTGAATGTCCTGACCGCTGCGCGGAGACTGGATGAATTTCCCGTTGCCAACGTAGACGCCCACGTGGTCAGCCGTACCGCGACCCTGCGTGCGGAAGAAGACCAGGTCGCCGTTTTCCAGCTCCCCCCGGTTAACCGGTGACGCATCGCGCAGGTGATACATCTCATTGGCGGTACGTGGAATACGGAATTTAACCAGATCTTTATAAGCGTAATAGACGAGGCCGCTGCAGTCGAAACCGGTACGCGGCGAACTGCCGCCCCAACGATAAGGTTTGCCAATCTGCCCCATCAGTTTATTCATCGCGGTTTTTTGCGCTTTTTGCACACGCACTTTATGCACATCCGCCAGCTTTGTTACCTTCGTGCATTTTGCTTTATGGCCTTTACGGGTAATGCATTTTTCAGTAACGAGGTTAGCGGCGGTCTGCGAAGCTTTATTTTTGGCGGTGCGGGTAGTGCGGGAAGATTTTGTTTTCGTCTTGCTGGAAGCGGTTTGTTTAGTCTGAGCGGTGGTTTTTTTCTTGTCGTTCTTGTTGCTGGTTTTTTTCTTACGTTCTGTGGCTTTAACCAGATGGCTTTTTTGTACAGCAGATTGCCGCGCCTGCTGAGAGGCGTTTGCCGCTGGCGTTAACGTGAGTGATGTAAACAGTAAAGCACAGAGCGTGATCGAGATTTTAGTTATCCGCGCCACTGGGCAGTCCCCTGATATATGCAGGTCATCAATAATACCCGCGTGTGATTTACAAAGCCCGTCGATTCTAATCCATAAAAACCCGAGAAGTTAATAGCATTTTTCAATCTAAAAACGTGTTTCGTTAGCAAGTGCAAAAAAATTCATCGTTCTGACGCACAATTGTTCACTCCCTAAGCAAAACCCTGACGGGCGAAGGGGTAAACACCATTTGCAATGCAACTTTTGTGGAGTCGGGGTAAAATATATAAACGTGACGAAAATGTTATTTTCCGATGCCAGCCTGACCCGCTACAATGTCAGACTACTGCCGTAACAGAAGTTAAAGGAAGCAAGACATGAGCACCACTATTGAAAAAATCCAGCGCCAGATCGCTGAAAACCCGATTCTGCTGTATATGAAAGGTTCTCCGAAGCTGCCAAGTTGCGGCTTCTCCGCGCAAGCGGTTCAGGCGCTGTCAGCCTGTGGTGAGCGTTTTGCTTACGTTGATATCCTGCAGAACCCGGACATCCGCGCTGAGCTGCCAAAATACGCTAACTGGCCGACCTTCCCGCAGCTGTGGGTAGACGGCGAGCTGGTGGGCGGCTGCGATATCCTGATTGAGATGTATCAGCGCGGCGAACTGCAGCAGCTGATCAAAGAGACGGCGGCGAAGTACAAAACGGAAGAGCCGGACGCTGAATAATTTTCTGCGTTAATAAAAAAGCGACCTGAAGAGGTCGCTTTTTTTTATTCTTCACTGTCGCCCATCGGCAGCGGCCAGCCGCCCAGACGCTTCCAGCGGTTGACGATCTCACAGAACAGCTCTGCGGTGCGCTCCGTATCGTATAAGGCGGAGTGCGCCTGGGTACCGTCAAACGGTATACCCGCCGTAATGCAGGCTTTGGATAAAACCGTTTGTCCCAGCGCCAGGCCGCTTAGCGCGGCGGTGTCGAAGGTCACGAACGGGTGGAAAGGGTTGCGTTTGAGCGACGCGCGTTCGGCTGCTGCCATGGTAAAGCTGTGATCGAAGGTGGCGTTATGGGCTACCATGATGGCGCGGCTGCAGTTGCTCTCTTTCATGCCTTTACGCACCATTTTAAATATGGCGTGCAGCGCATCATATTCACTGACTGCACCACGCAGCGGGTTATGCGGATCGATACCGTTAAACGCCAGCGCCTCCGGCTGTAAGTTTGCCCCTTCGAAAGGTTCAATGTGGAAATGCAGCGTGGTGTCCGGTGTAAGCCAGCCCTGTTCATCCATCTTCAGCGTGATGGCGGCAATTTCGAGCAGCGCATCGGTTTTAGCGTTAAATCCGGCTGTTTCTACATCAATGACAACGGGATAAAAACCACGAAAACGGTCGCACAGACCGCTAAATTGAGCGTTATCGGACATCAGGGTCTCTTACAAGGGGAAAAAGCAGTGCGCATTATGGCAAATTTTGCAGGGTGATGCAGTAAAACTACGGGCGCATGTTGCGCCCTGAGGGATCAGTTGCCCAGACCGCGACCCGCGTCTTTGGCTTCAATCAGCTCGATCTTGTAACCGTCCGGATCTTCTACAAAGGCAATAACGGTGGTGCCGCCTTTTACCGGGCCGGCTTCGCGCGTGACGTTACCGCCGTTGCTGCGAATGCGTTCACACGCCTCGGCCGCGTTGTCCACTTCCAGCGCGATATGGCCGTAGGCGGTGCCCAGCTCATAGCTGTCCACGCCCCAGTTGTAGGTCAGTTCAATGACCGCTTCATCCGTTTCCGGGCCGTAACCCACGAACGCCAGCGAGTATTTGTATTCCGGGTTTTCGCTGGTGCGCAGCAGCTTCATGCCCAGGACGTTAGTGTAGAAATCGATAGAACGTTGCAGATCGCCAACGCGCAGCATGGTGTGAAGTAGGCGCATAATTTCCTCATTAACCAATGGAATAGACTATTTTTTTGAACAGAAACGATGTTTTAGTATAGCGGCGAAGTGTCGCCGCTATCAATGAACAATGGCGAGATTACAGAGAAGGGTAGTCGGTGTAGCCTTCCGCGCCGCCGCCGTAGAAGCTCTCAGGACGCTGCGGGTTCAGGGCCGCTTTCTGCTGCAGTCGAGCAACCAGATCCGGGTTGGCAATATAGTCGCGGCCAAACGCCACGGCGTCGATCAGCCCTTTATTAATCAGATCTTCGGCTTTCTCAGGGGTATAAGCACCCGCACCGATGATCACCCCGTGGAAGCGCTCGCGCACTTTCTGACGGAAGGCTTCCGTATAAGGCTTACCGCCGGCCCAGTCCGGCTCGGACATGTGCAGATAGGCAATGCCGCGTTTCGCCAGCTCTTCAATCAGATACAGCGCGTCCGCTTCTTCATTCGGACCGTTGTCGACGTTCTGGAACGTACCGATTGGGGAGACGCGGATACCGATACGGTCCGGGCTCCACTCCTGACAAACGGCGTCAACCACTTCCAGCACCAGGCGGGCGCGGTTTTCGACGCTGCCGCCGTACTGGTCGGTGCGATGGTTAGACGACGGTGACAGGAACTGGTGCAGCAGGTAACCGTGCGCGGAGTGCAGCTCAACCAGGTCAAAACCGGCTTCGCGGGCGTTGGCCACGGCCTGACGGAAATCGTTCACGATACCCGGGATCTCATCCAGCTCCAGCGCGCGTGGCGTAGAGGTGTCGACGCGGATCGCGTTACCGTTTTCATCGCGCAGGGAGGTGCGGGTGTTCGCGTTCAGGGCAGACGCTGAAACCGGCGCCTGACCGCCAGGCTGAATGCTGCTGTGGGAGATACGACCGGTATGCCAAAGCTGGACCGCAATGCGACCGTCTTCAGCGTGAACGCCCGCGGTGATTTTCTGCCATGCGGCGATCTGCTCCGGGCTGTGCAGCCCCGGCGCACCCGCATATCCCTTGGCCTGAGCAGAAATTTGCGTGGCTTCAGTGATGATCAGGCCAGAGCTGGCGCGCTGACGATAGTATTCACCCATCAGTGGGGTTGGGATATCACCCGGCTCAATGCTGCGCAGACGGGTAAGCGGAGCCATAAACACGCGGTTTGGCGCGGTGACGGCACCCACTTTTAAGGGGGTAAATAATTTTTCAGCTGACATAACGACTCCTGAGTAGACCAGTCGACTAGTAATAACGTAAATAAAAACGCCTGCTAAGCGCCAGGCGCAGTAATCGTACTTATCACATGTGCCAGCGCGCTTTCGAGCGGCACGGCACTGCGAGAAATTTTAGCCTGCAGGTTGGCGCCTAACCAGAGGGAGTAGAGCACCTGAGCCTGCGTTAAGGGATCCCCGGGGAAGGCGAGCGTATTTTCTTCGCGCCCCTTCGCCAGCGCCTGCGCCAGCAGGGCGATAACGCCGCTGGCGCCTTTATCCATTGCAGTGCGCATATCTTCTGAGAGATCGCACACTTCGGCAGAGAGTTTAACCGTCAGGCATCCGCTGATAATGCCCTTCTGACAGAACTGGTTCAGCGTTTCCTGGTAGTAGTTCAGTACACGATCCCGATAGTTGCCTTCCCCCGTGGCGAAGTGGGTCGCGAGGCGCTGGTGGTAAGCAGCATAGTGCCGCTCCAGCATCGCCACGCCAAAGGCCTCTTTGGACCGAAAGTAGTGATAGAACGACCCTTTCGGTACCTCAGCGGTTTTTAATAGCTCGCTCAACCCCATACCGATGAAGCCGCGGTGCATGCACAGCCGCTCGCCGGTCGCAAGGAGATGTTCTCGCGTGTCGTGTTCAGTATTTCTGCTCATGGATTCACTCTAATAGACCGTTCGGTCTAATGCAAGCGCTGTTACCGGCGACACGCATTCAGAATGTCCAACTGTTGCTGATAAACGCTTGATTTAACGTCCATCATGCCCAGCACCGTCGAGAATAAATTGTCCTGCGAAACCGCATTTTTTGCTGCGTGGTCGCGTAAACACTGCGCGTTGATGCCAAAGTTTTTCGCATAGTCCGGGGACAGCCAGAACATAAACGGAATGTGCGTCTGCTGCTCCGGCGCCAGCATGTACGGCGTGCCGTGCAGATAAATACCGCTTTCACCGAGCGATTCCCCGTGATCCGAGAGGTAAATCAGCGCGGTGTTCATGTTCGCCTGACGGGCTTTCAGCGCATCAATGGTTTTGCTGACCATGCTGTCGGTATACAGGATGGTATTGTCATAGGTGTTCATCAGCGCCTGATGGTCGCAATCCTGAATTTCGTTGGTATCGCAGGTGGGGGTGAATTTACGGAAATTATCCGGGTAACGGCGATAGTACGCCGGGCCGTGGCTGCCCATCAGGTGGATAACCAGCACCGTGTCCTGCTTCAGACCGTCCAGCACGTTGTCCAGGTGATAGAAGTTCACGTCATCAATACAGGACTGGCCTTTGCAGAACTGATCCAGCTTCCACTGCGTCATGTCGGTATGGGGAATACGATCGCAGGCACCTTTACAGCCACCGTCGTTGTCGCGCCACAGGAGGTTGATACCCGCATGGTTGAGCACGTCGAGCAGCCCTTCCTGATGGTGCGCCAGGTCGGCATCGTATTTGCTGCGCGTCATACCGGAGAACATGCACGGAACGGATACAGCGGTTTCAGTGCCGCACGAGGAGGCCTGCGGGAAGTTAATCACATCCTGCTTTTTCAACTCCGGGTTGGTTTCACGCCCGTAGCCATTGAGGGAGTAGTTCGCCGCGCGCGACGCTTCGCCGATGACCAGCACCAGAACGGTTTTCTTCTGCTGACCCGTAATCAGCGCGCCTTTGTGCGCATCTTCGCCAATCCGCACCAGCGTTTGATCGCCGGCAAACCAGCGCATCTTGCTGTATTTCACCACGGCGCTGACGTAGTTCGCCGGAGTGACCATTTTGACGATGCTTTTGTTATTGCGGAACAGCGACGCGTAATCTTTATAAAACACCGCGGCGATAAGAATAATCACCAGCAGGGCACCGAGCATTGCGGCAACACGCGTCAGCAGGGCGTACCACCATTTGCCGGTACGAATGCGGGTCAGCGCCAGCACCAGGGATGGAACAAGACCGGCTATGACAATCCACAGAATCATCTGCGGGGTCACCAGCGCGGTGGCTTCCTGGGAGTTAGTTTCGAACACGTTCACAATCATGTTCTGATCGATGACCGCGCCGTAGGTAAACATAAAGTAAGTTGCCGCAGCGCAACCGACAGTTAAGACGATCATCAGCGGCTTACGGATATACGGGATATTGAGCAGGCTAAATACAATGACCCAGCCACAAAACAGCACCACCGGCACGGATGCGGCGAAGAGAATATCGTGCAGATGCGCAGGGGCAATAATGGCCCAGCTGCGCTGGATAAACAGCCCGTTAAGCAGAGTAAAAAAGAGTGCACAGCCCAGAGTAAATTTTATGTCGTTACATTGTAACTTTTTACTTAACCACATCGATCGTAAAACCTGTCATTGTCATGATGTGGCGAGTATAAATAGGGAAGATTAGTGAAACCTTAATGCCACAAAACTGTGGTAAAGCCCTTGCACGCGGCGCTTTTAGCGTCTTCACTGTAGGTGAGAGAGGTTAACCGGAGGTGAGTGTGGCAGAGCAACTGGAGTTTTTCCCCATCCAGAGCCCGTGCCGGGGGATTTGTCAGTCAGATGAACGCGGTTATTGCCGCGGGTGCATGCGTACCCGTGACGAGCGTTTTAACTGGCAAAACTTCAGCGACACGCAAAAGCAAGAGGTGCTGCGCCTCTGCAGACAGCGACTTCTGCGCAAAATCCGCGCAAACAAAGCCTCTGAGACCGAAGAACCCCAGCAACCTTCACTGTTTTAATGCGGTAATTGCGTATACTCATGACATCACGTCCTTGAGGAAAATGTTATGGTTCAGCGTATTACCCTTGCCCCCCAGGGGCCAGAATTCTCCCGTTTTGTGATGGGCTACTGGCGCCTGATGGACTGGAATATGTCCCCCCTCCAGCTGGCAAGCTTTATTGAAGAGCATATCGATTTAGGGGTAACAACCGTCGATCATGCGGATATTTACGGTGGCTATCAGTGTGAAGCCGCCTTTGGCGAGGCGCTCAAGCTGGTTCCGGCACTCCGGGAGCGCATGGAGATCGTTACCAAATGCGGTATTGCCACCACGGCCAAACCGGAGCATGCCCTCGGCCACTACATCACCGACAGCGCCCATATCATCAAGAGCGCCGAGCAGTCGCTGGTCAATCTGGCAACCGATCGTATCGACCTGCTGCTGATTCACCGTCCGGACCCGCTCATGGATGCCGACGAGGTGGCGGAAGCCTTCCTGAGTCTGCATCAGAGCGGGAAGGTGCGTCACTTCGGCGTCTCCAACTTTACCCCGGCCCAGTTTGCCCTGCTTCAGTCTCGTCTGCCGTTTACGCTCGCCACTAACCAGGTTGAGATCTCCCCGGTGCATCAGCCGCTGCTGCTGGATGGTACGCTCGACCAGCTGCAGCAGCTGCGCATTCGTCCGATGGCCTGGTCGTGCCTCGGCGGTGGACGCCTGTTTAATGATGATGCGTTCCAGCCGCTGCGCAATGAGCTGGAAACCATCGCCCGCGAGCTGAATGCCCAGAGCATAGAGCAGGTGGTTTACGCCTGGATCCTGCGTCTGCCGTCAAAACCGCTGCCGATTATTGGCTCCGGGAAAATTGAACGCGTCCGTTCCGCGCTGGCCGCCGAAGAGCTGCAGATGACCCGCCAGCAGTGGTTCCGCATCCGCAAGGCCGCGCTGGGTTACGACGTGCCTTAAACCGCAAAAAGGTGACTTTCCGGTGAAATCTGTGCCCCTGGTATACACTTAAGGGGCAAAAAATAACCAGCGGAGGTCATATGAAGCGTTTTACTCTGGCATTGGTCACGCTGGTTGTTTGCGCAGGGGCGCAGGCAGCCAGCGACGAAGTAGAAATGAATCTCGTCACCTCACAGGGCGTGGGTCAGTCCATCGGGACGGTGAAAATCACCGAGACCGATAAAGGGCTGGAATTCGCACCCGATCTTAAAGCACTCCCGCCGGGCGAACACGGCTTCCATGTTCATGCCAAAGGGAGCTGTCAGCCAGCCATGAAAGAGGGTAAACCGTCGGCAGCGGAAGCTGCAGGGGGCCACCTCGACCCGCAGAATTCAGGTAAACATGAAGGGCCTGAAGGTATGGGACACCTGGGCGACTTGCCGGTGCTGGTGGTTAACAATGACGGTAAAGCCACGGATCCGGTCGTGGCCCCGCGGCTGAAAAAGCTGGATGAGGTCAAAGGCAAAGCGCTGATGATCCATGTGGGCGGCGATAACATGTCCGATCAGCCTAAACCGCTTGGCGGCGGCGGGGCGCGCTATGCCTGCGGCGTAATCTGATCCCCAATCGTTCCCGGCGGGGGCGCCTGTTCCAGCTGCGACAGCGAGCAGTGCAGGCGCCAGATTATCGAGGCCAAATCGCGGGCTGCGGGAAGATGATGCCGGGCAAGGGTGTCGCAGATCCGCTGCAGTTCAGCCAGCGTGGCCTCCAGAGGCCGCTGCTGAACGCCGCGCTCGCTCATCACATCGCGTAGCAGAGAGATACACACATCACGTACCTGCGACAGCGGATCGGAGCGCGTTTCCCATGCGCGAAGCTGCCAGACCACGTGCGAGCAGTTCAACAGCACCACCCCCCAGCGCAGCAGCCAGCGTCGGGACAGCGCGTCCTGGCTGTTATTTAACTGGCTAACGTGGTGATAAACCAGCGACTCATACTCGCTTTCTTGCAGATGCGGCTTGCGGCTGAGCTGGTCGACAAACCCTCTGCGCAATTCACGGATATGTCGACGGCTTTTGCGTGCGTCAGAGCCGGGACGCAACACCGCGAAGGCCAGCCACGCCAGCCCGACACCAAGAATCTTTGCCAGGTTGTCATTCAGAAAAGCGGCGTAATCATACACCGGCGGATTCGTCACGGAGATAAACGAGCCCATAAAGACAATCAGCTGCCCCCACAGACCCGCCAGTTTCGGCATTTGCAGCTTAAGGAGCTGCATCGTAGTTAACAGCGGAAACAGGAACAGCAGAAACTGCCAGAGATCGCTTATCTGCACCATCAGGCCAAACTTCACCACAAAACTGAACAGTGATAGCAAAACAAGCGTTCGCAGCAGCAGCGTAAGCGAGTTAAACGGCGAGGCCGCGACGGAGTAAAGCACGCAGCTGATAGCGGCAAGCGTTAACGCCGCCGAACCTGACTCCCACTGCGTGGTAATGCTCCACGCCCCCACCAGCATCAGTGCGCTGAAGGTGCGAAAACCGCTCCACAGCGCTTCCAGATAATCGGTGTGACGTGCGAGAGCCGGGCTGCCGGGAACGGCGAACTCCGTGACCGGGGTAGCATTCTCTACCGCCTTAATCCAGCGGCTGCTGCGCAGGTATAGCCGACAAAAGTAATTCAGCCGCTGCCAGAAGGCGCGATGGCGATAATCAAACTCATCCACCGGGGCGAGCGGGGCGATGATCTTCGCGACGGTATAGATGTCCGCATCCGGTCGCGCGAGCGCCGCGAGCAGGGTTTCGATTACCGCGCGGGTGTTTTCTGGCGGTGTCGGCCAGTTGAGCAGCATTCGGCGCAGGCTGGAGATAGCGCTGGTCATGCGCAGCTGCTGGTGCAGTAAATAGTTAAGCAGCGTGTTCTGACGGCGAAAACGGTAATGGCTCCAGAACGCCTGAATTCGCAACAGATTCATGGTCAGGATCTGCCCGATAACCTTTTCATGCGCGAGGCGGATGTCATCGCTGGTATCCGGTTGCCACAGCAGGCTCGCATGTTCCAGCAGCCGGGTATGCATGGTTTTCAGCGCAGTGATAAGCGCAGTGCCGTCAGAGGTGCTGGGCAGGATCATCATCATAAATCCGCCGCAGAGGATCCCGACAATGACTTCGCAGACGCGCGCCTGTGCGATATCCCATAGCTCGGTGGTGTCGAGCACATTGACGACCGGGAAGGCGATAATGGCGGCGGTATAGCCCGCCAGCTGGAAAGCATAGGCCACGTTATTGGTGAAATGGGCGCAGGCCCAGGTACAGCAACCCAGCCATGCCGCCATGCTCAGCAGGAACAGCCACGGATCGTTCAGCGTGTGGCCCGCGATAATTAACGCCGCGGTGGCGCCCAGCAGGCTACCTGCGATACGGCCAAGGCTTTTGCTGATCACCCCGCCAACGGTGGGGAAGCTTACCACCGCCGCGGAGGTCATCGCCCAGTAGGGTTCATCCAGGTTCAGATAATAGGCGACAGTCAGCGCCAGGCACATGGCAATGCCGTTACGCAGCGCGTAGCGCCACTGGGGGCGCGTCGCTTTCATCCACGGCGTGTTTTGCCAGGAGAGCGCCTGCAGCTTCATTAACGGGTTCCGATAGAGACAGTGCAGGTGGTGCCGGAAACCAGCGTGATGTCCTCGGGTAAACGGTCAAACTCCACGCGCACAGGCACGCGTTGAGCCAGGCGCACCCACGGTACGTTCGGCTTGATGTCCGGCACCAGCCCGGAATCCGTTTCAACGCTTTGATCGTAAATGGCGCGGCCAATGCTGGAAACGTGACCCTGTAACTTTTGCGGGCCACTATACAGCGTTATGGCGGCGGGTGCGCCTTCACGGATATGCCGAAGCTTGGTCTCTTCGAAATAGCCCACGACGTAGAACGAGTGGCTGTCGACGAGAGCAAAAACCGGCTGACCGGCGGTGGCATAATTTCCCACCCTGGCGGAGAGGTTGGTCACCCATCCGTCGACGGGGGCGGTGACCACGGTTTGGGTTAACTCCCACTGCGCCTGCTTCAGCGTGGCCTCAGCCACGTTGACGCTTGCCTGCATGGCCTTGACGTTGATATTGGCGGTATCTAAATCTTCCGCGGAGATGTAGTTTTTCGACAGGTGACGGCGGCGATTGGCCTCATTATTGGCCTTTGCAAGGTCAGACTGGGCTTTTGCCAGCTGCGCCTGGGCGTTCAGAATCGCAATGTGATACGGGGTGTCGTCGATGCGGAATAACACCTCTCCCTTTTTAACGTACTGATTATCCTTAACCAGCAGCGTTGTGATACTTCCCGACACCTGGGGGGTGATGCTGACCTGCTCAGCGCGAACTTTGCCGTCACGGGTCCAGGGGGACTGCATATAATAATTCCACAACCACCATCCAGCAGCCAGGGCGAGGACAAGAACGAACAGGGTGGAAAAGTACTTCAGCGTTTTCAGAGGCATATTCACCACACGATCAGAACAGCAAGGCCCAGGCATACGGAGAGGGCAAACAGGGAGAGATCCATCAGCATGGGGTGCCAGATTTCGCCGGAGTACATCCAGTCGCGAAGCAGGCGATGCGCGATGAGCCAGAGAACAAAGCCCACCAGCACGGCTTTAAACAGGGGAGGAAAGTAGACTGACGCACCGAAGATCAGGTCCTGAAGGGGTAAACCTTCTGAGCGATGAAAAAAGATCACAGGCAGAAATCCTTTGCAGTGAACAGAATGCCGCGTTGGCTTGTCTGAGTATGAAGAAGCATCATAATTCAGTGTAAGTCATACTTTTGAGTCCGATGAATGCAGTATTGCATTTGTTTTGCCAATACAAATGCTGCACACTATTCTAAAATCAGTATAATAACTTAGCAAGCTAATTATAAGGAGATGAAATTGGAATCGCCATTAGGTTCTGATCTGGCAAGGTTGGTACGCGTCTGGCGTGCTCTGATTGACCATCGCCTGAAACCTCTGGAACTGACGCAGACGCATTGGGTCACGTTGCACAACATTCATCAGCTGCCGCCCGACCAGTCGCAAATTCAACTGGCTAAAGCGATAGGCATTGAGCAACCGTCGCTGGTGCGCACGCTTGACCAACTGGAAGAGAAGGGACTGATCTCCCGGCAAACCTGCGCCAGCGATCGTCGCGCCAAGCGCATTAAGCTGACGGAGAAAGCGGCGCCTATCATCACTGAAATGGAAGCGGTGATCACCAAAACGCGCGGTGAAATCCTTTCAGGGGTTTCACCGACGGAGCTGGAAATGCTCATCAGCCTCATTGCGCGCCTTGAGCAAAACATTCACGAGCTACAGTCTCGCGACTGACCAGACAACACGGCCTTGCATCTGCAAGGCCTTGTTTTTACTTAAAGACAACGACGCGGTTACGGCCCGTCTCTTTCGCTTCATACATCGCCTTATCGGCACTTTCCACGCACGCTTCTGCGCTTACCGACGAAGAGGTTGCCGTAAACACCCCCATGCTGATGGTAATCGGCTCTGGTAACTGACCCTCGCTGCTAATTTTATCAAAACCGCTTAGCTTCAACCGAATGCGCTCCGCCACCTGATATGCGTCTTCTGCGGAGGTGTTTGCCAGCATCAGGACAAACTCTTCGCCGCCGATTCGCGCTGCGATATCCTGCGGACGTACGGAGTCCATCAGCAGATTGGCGACAAACTGCAGGACTTTATCTCCCTGCAGGTGACCGTAGTTGTCGTTGATACGCTTGAAACGATCGAGATCGCTGACGATAACCGAAACCGGGCGGCTGGGTTTGGCGATGCCCAGCGCCTGGTTTAACGATTCATAAAAATAGCTACGGTTATAAAGGCGCGTGAGCGGATCGCGAATCGAATTTTGATACGACTGCTGATACTTCAAATGGGAGTCACGATACAACCTGAAGACATCATAGAGCAGCACAAAAATAATAATCAGCGTCGCGACGGTTTCAAATAATCGGGCGCGATACCAGGATATATCTTCTGCATGTCCGCCTACCAACAGCATAGAGAGCGTGACGACATAGCAGACACACAGAAAATTACCGCCTACCCAGAACAGATTACGCACGCGCGTAATAAACATCAGCGTGGCTAGTGTCACGACCCAGAGAACGATTAATGAAATATTAATGCTGTGGCTCCAGAGAACCATAAACTGCCGCGTTTCATTATCAACCAGATCGAGGGATAAAAACGGGGAATGGCTGGAATACATCCAGGCCAGAATCACCATACATGCGGTAAAAAGAAATGAACCGCTAACGATGATGATATGCGCCAGCCGTGAAAGGGGCAGATTGCGCGTGGGATAAAGTAATGCCGAAACGATCATCAGCACCGCCATTAAGAGGTGGCGGAACATATAGTAGATCATCGCATCGTTGTAGTTCACAACGTTGAACTGATAGAGATCCAGCCATGCCGGAAAGCTGGTCAATGTTCCGACCATCAGCAAGGCCGAACCGGCAAAGGCAAATGAGATGGCAATCAGATAGAGCCGCCGCTTATCACACCAGTATTTCATTGCCATAAAACAGGCAATAAACAGGTGAAACACGAGTAAAAAAATGGTGAGTGTGGGGAACAAAAGAGGCGAAAAGGACGGAACCCAGTCAACCAGTTTTGAAAATAAAGCCTGTAATATTCCGATGACGACAAAGCAACCGAAACAGAACGAGATATAACGACCTTTTACAGAACGACTATTCGCAAGCATATAAAGTTATACAAATTAAAATAATTATGAAGAGATGATTGCGAAGAGTTTAATCAATTAGCACGCTAAATACTTTGCGCAGAAACAATATATGGCGCGTTTAATAATGTGTGAGATGAATGTATTCTGTAAATATATTTGTGAGAGTGATATATATTGTAAATGGATGTGGCCTGATGACCACATCCATTTTTAATTAACGCGGAGAAACGGTAACCTGGCTGCCGTTGCTCGCCAGCACGACGCGTTGACCCGCAGAGAAGCGGGTGTTGCCCTGCTTCTGAACAACCATAATGGTGCTGCCGTCGTCTTTACGAATTTCCAGCTCTACGCCCTGGGTTTTGTTCATCGCGCCCTGAACGCCCTGACCCGCGACACCACCCGCTACAGCCCCCGCTGCGGTTGCCAGAGAACGGCCCGTGCCGCCGCCAACGGTATTACCCAGGAAACCACCCAGTACAGCACCGCCGATTGCGCCCATCACGTTGTTTTCATCACCACCCTGAATTTGTACAGGACGGGCGTTAACAACGGTACCGTAAGTCACGCTTTGAACCTGTTTTGCTTCAGAAGCGCTGTAAACGTCGCCAGACAGCGAGCTGTCGTTCACACAGCCAGCCAGGGTTAAACCAATCAGCGAAACGCCCAGTACACGTACAATCATTTGAATCTCCTGTTCACCAAAAACGCCCATCTGGAGGCATCCGTTATGGCTAAATTATATGGCATAAAGAGCCATAGTTCATATCTTTGCACTAACAATAAGAAAATTGTACTTGAATTTGACTTAACGAGACATAAACAGGAGCCACTCGCCATACCGGCAAGACATTGTTAAAAAATATTATCGTCGGATGGCAAAGGAGCGCTGTTTATGGTTGAGTGGATATCCTTAGCCCACGCAACGTAAGGAAAGCGCATGAAATCGGGTCGCTACATTGGTGTGATGTCGGGCACCAGTCTGGATGGGGTAGATGTCGTTCTGGCCGCCATTGACGAACATATGGTGGCACAGCAGGCGAGCCTGACCTGGCCAATCCCCCTTTCGCTGAAAGAGGACGTTCTGAGCATCTGTCAGGGGCAGCAGTTAACCCTCTCCCAGCTTGGTCAACTTGATGTTCGGCTGGGGGCGCTGTTTGCGGATGCGGTGCAGGCGTTAATGCAAAAAGAACACCTTCGTCCCCAGGATGTGGTCGCCATCGGGTGTCACGGACAAACCGTCTGGCATGAGCCGACTGGCGACGCGCCGCATACGTTGCAAATCGGCGATAACAACCAGATTGTGGCGAAGACGGGCGTAACGGTCGTCGGGGATTTTCGTCGCCGCGATATTGCCCTTGGCGGCCAGGGCGCGCCGCTGGTGCCTGCCTTCCATCAGGCGTTGCTGGCGCACCCTACAGAACGCCGCATGGTGCTCAACATAGGCGGGATTGCTAACCTCTCGATGCTTATTCCGGGGCAGCCCGTTCGCGGCTACGATACCGGCCCGGGGAATATGTTAATGGATGCCTGGATCTGGCGGCAGTGCGGTCAACCATATGATAAAAACGCCGAGTGGGCGAGCGAGGGTAAAGTGGTTCTCCCGCTGCTGCAGTCCATGCTCAGCGACCCTTATTTTGCCTTACCGGCGCCGAAAAGCACGGGACGAGAATACTTCAACTTTGGCTGGCTCGAGCGCCAGCTTGCGCTGTTCCCGGCACTCGCCCCGCAGGATGTCCAGGCGACGCTTGCCGAATTAACGGCCGTGTCGATCTCTGAGCAAGTGCTTCTCAGCGGCGGCTGCGAACGCCTGCTGGTGTGCGGCGGGGGAAGCCGAAACCCGCTGGTGATGGCGCGTCTTGCCGGGCTGCTGCCGGGCACCGAGGTGACGACGACGGACGAGGCTGGCATCAGCGGGGATGATATGGAAGCGCTGGCTTTCGCCTGGCTTGCCTGGCGCACCATCGCCGGGCTGCCAGGGAATTTGCCGTCGGTAACCGGCGCGCGCGAGGCCAGCGTCCTCGGGGCGATTTTCCCTGCAAATCCTCGTCATAATCAGAGTTAACTGAAATTCAGCGCGGCGCCTCGTCGTTAGAATGGAATAAAACAGGGGGGCAGCCATGCCCTCCAGGACCAGGAAAGTCTTCGGAATACGCCCATGAAAAAACTTCTTCTTATTGCCGCGCCTTTATTGCTGTCAGGATGCAGCGTCTATAACCAGTTCCTTGAGCGCATGCAGACCGATACGCTGGAGTATCGCTGCGATGAAAAACCGCTGACCGTGAAGCTGAATAACCCGCGTCAGGAAGCCAGCTTCGTTTACGATAACAAGCTGCTAACCCTTAAACAGGGTATCTCGGCCTCCGGGGCGCGTTATTCGGACGGCATCTATGTCTTCTGGTCGAAAGGCGACAGCGCCACGGTCTACAAACGCGACCGCATTGTGCTGAACAACTGCCAGCTTGAAAATCCGAAGCGTTGAGATTTTTACAGGGGCGGCGCACAATAGCGCCACCCAATCTCAAGATCAGTTAACGCCATGTCAGATAACGACGAACTGCAGCAAATTGCGCATCTGCGCCGTGAATACACCAAAGGCGGCCTGCGTCGCCAGGATCTTCCCGCTGAACCCCTCGTGCTTTTTGAGCGCTGGCTGAAACAGGCCTGCGACGCGAAGCTGGCCGACCCAACGGCCATGGTCGTCGCGACGGTAGATGAAAACGGTCAACCGTATCAGCGCATCGTCTTGCTTAAGCATTACGACGAGAAAGGGCTGGTGTTCTATACCAATCTGGGCAGCCGCAAGGCGCACCACTTAGAAAACAACCCGCGCATCAGCCTGCTGTTCCCGTGGCACATGCTGGAACGTCAGGTGATGGTCACCGGTAAAGCGGAACGTCTCTCGACCCTTGAGGTGGTGAAGTATTTCCACAGCCGCCCGCGCGACAGCCAGATTGGCGCCTGGGTATCAAAACAGTCCAGCCGGATCTCTGCCCGTGGCGTGCTGGAAAGTAAATTCCTGGAGCTGAAACAGAAGTTCCAGCAGGGGGAAATTCCGCTGCCGAGCTTCTGGGGCGGCTTCCGCATTCCGATTGAGCAGATGGAATTCTGGCAAGGCGGTGAGCATCGCCTGCATGACCGCTTTTTATACCAGCGCGAGAATGGCGGCTGGAAAATCGACAGACTGGCCCCGTAATCCCCGAAATTTGTTGATTTAAGCGCTAGCGCACACCGCGCTTGCGCTTTATTCTATGGTCCTTTCGCATCAGGCGAAAAGTCGTGTACCGGCAAAGGTGCAGTCGTTTATACATGGAGAATTTGATGGCAAGCAGTAACTTGATTAAACAATTGCAAGAGCGGGGCCTCGTGGCCCAGGTGACGGACGAGGAAGCGTTAGCAGAGCGACTGGCGCAAGGCCCGATCGCGCTCTATTGCGGCTTCGATCCCACCGCTGACAGCTTGCATTTGGGGCATCTTGTTCCATTGTTATGCCTGAAACGCTTCCAGATGGCGGGCCATAAGCCTGTTGCCCTGGTGGGCGGCGCGACCGGTCTGATTGGTGACCCGAGCTTTAAAGCCGCGGAGCGTAAGCTGAACACCGAAGATACCGTGCAGGAGTGGGTGGATAAGATCCGCAAACAGGTTGCACCGTTCCTCGACTTCAACTGTGGTGATAACTCTGCCATTGCTGCTAACAACTACGACTGGTTTGGCGGCATGAACGTGCTGACCTTCCTGCGTGACATCGGCAAGCACTTCTCTGTTAACCAGATGATTAACAAAGAAGCGGTCAAGCAGCGTCTGAACCGTGACGATCAGGGTATCTCCTTTACCGAGTTCTCCTACAACCTGCTGCAGGGCTATGACTTTGCCTGCCTGAACAAGCTGCACGGCGTCTCTCTGCAGATCGGCGGCTCTGACCAGTGGGGGAACATCACCTCCGGTATCGACCTGACCCGTCGTCTGCATCAGAACCAGGTCTTTGGCCTGACCGTTCCACTGATCACCAAAGCAGACGGCACCAAATTCGGTAAAACCGAAGGCGGCGCGGTATGGCTCGATCCGAAGAAAACCAGCCCGTACAAATTCTATCAGTTCTGGATCAACACGGCGGACGCCGATGTTTACCGCTTCCTGAAGTTCTTCACCTTCATGGACATTGCAGAGATCAATGCGCTGGAAGAGGAAGATAAGAACAGCGGTAAAGCGCCGCGTGCCCAGTACGTGCTGGCGGACGAAGTGACCAAACTGGTTCATGGTGAAGAGGGTCTGGCCGCGGCAAAACGCATCACCGCAAGCCTGTTCAACGGTACGCTGAGCGATCTGAGCGAAGCGGACTTCGAACAGCTGGCGCAGGACGGCGTGCCGATGGTTGAGATGGAAAAAGGAGCTGACCTGATGCAGGCGCTGGTGGACTCTGAGCTCCAGCCTTCCCGTGGTCAGGCGCGTAAAACCATCGCCTCCAACGCTATCACCATCAACGGTGAAAAGCAGGCTGATCCGGAATACACCTTCGTTGACGGCGATCGTCTGTATGGCCGCTACACGCTACTGCGCCGCGGTAAGAAAAACTACTGTCTGGTCTGCTGGAAGTAAGTAAAAGTCTCGAGGGGCGTGGGAAACCACGCCCTTTTTGTTTGTTCAGGGTTTGGTAAGAAAAAGATGAAGAACATCCTCGCCATTCAGTCCCACGTTGTGTTTGGACATGCTGGCAATAGCGCAGCGGAATTCCCGATGCGCCGCCTCGGTGCCAACGTCTGGCCTCTCAATACCGTGCAGTTCTCTAACCACACGCAATACGGCAAATGGACCGGCTGCGTGATGCCGCCTTCGCACCTCACAGAGGTTGTGCAGGGTATTGCGGATATCGACCAGCTCAAGCGCTGCGACGCCGTTCTGAGCGGCTACCTCGGCTCAGCGGAGCAGGGGGAACACATCCTCGGCATCGTGCGTCAGGTGAAAGCGGCAAACCCGGCGGCAAAATATTTCTGCGACCCCGTCATGGGACACCCGGAGAAAGGCTGCATTGTGGCGCCTGGCGTAGCGGAATTTCACGTTCGCCATGCGCTGCCCGCCAGCGATATCATTGCGCCCAACCTGATTGAGCTGGAGATCCTCTGCGAGCATCCGGTTAACAGCGTAGAAGAGGCTGTACGCGCGTCTCGCGAGCTGATAGCCCAGGGGCCGGAGATTGTGCTGGTAAAACATCTCGCCCGCGCAGGGCTGACCCAGGAGCGTTTTGAGATGCTGCTGGTGACGAAAGATGACGCATGGCATATCAGCCGTCCGCTGGTGGATTTCGGCACGCGTCAGCCGGTGGGCGTGGGTGATGTGACCAGCGGGCTACTGCTGGTGAAACTGTTGCAGGGGGCAACGGTGAGAGACGCGCTGGAGCACGTGACGGCAGCGGTGTACGAAATCATGATTGCGACGAAACAGATGCAGGAATATGAACTGCAGGTGGTCGCGGCACAGGATCGTATCGCGAAGCCGGAGCACTATTTCAGCGCCACACGGCTATAATCGTCCTGAGTTCGTAGGCCGGGTGAGCGTCAGCGCCACCCGGCAACAGAGACGCCTCGCTTAATTCAACCCTTCCGCTTTTAGCGCCGCAGCCACAGCTGGACGCTCCGCCACGCGCGCCATATACGATGCGATATGGTCCAACCCTTCCAGGTTCAGCTTAACCGCACGCGCCCAGCGCAGTACGGTAAACAGGTACGCGTCGGCAATGGTGAAGCGTGAACCGCAAATCCACTGATCGTCTTTCAGCGATTCGTTAACATACTGCAGCTTTTTCTCCAGCAGAGCTCGCACGGTCGGCTTGTACTCTTCCGGCGTATCCGGGCGGAAGAGGGGGGTAAAACCTTTGTGCAGCTCGGTGGCGATATAGTTCAACCACTCCAGCGTTTTATAACGTGCGACGCTGCCGGTAGGGGCAAGGAGCTGGCGATCCGGTACGTTGTCCGCCAGGAATTGCATAATCGCCACGCCTTCGGTCAGCAGAGTTCCGTCATCCAACAGCAGGGCCGGAACCTGCCCTTTTGGGTTAATCGCAAAAAAGTCATCCCCGTTTTCCAGGCGCTTTTTCATCAGATCAACGCCATCCAGCGTGAAATCTTTGCCGCTCTCGCGCAGGGTGATATGGGAAGCAAGAGAGCACGCGCCCGGTTTGTAGAACAGTTTCATCGGTAACTCCTTTTTGCTGAGGTTTCAGCTATGTTAGTGCGCGAATGGACAAAAAAAAAGCCGCTAATCTCTTAGCGGCTTCTGTTCTGTCGTTTCTCTCAAATATCACGCGGTAGCGGTTTTGTTCGCTTCCGCCGTCTTGTCGTCGTCCTGAGTCATTCGATTCAGTTTCGGCGCGGTCAGCAGCATCAGCGCCGCGATAACCGCCGTAGCGATACCAATCTGCATGAACACGGTACCGTAGACGTTCAGGGAGAGCAGCGGATCGGTCACGTTTTCTGGCACAGCCATCAGGTTCGCGATCTTACCGGCGATGATAGCCGCACCGGCAGTGGTCAGGAACCAGCTACCCATAATGAAGCCCATCAGACGCTGTGGAACCAGCTGTGCAACCATCGCCAGACCCAGACCGGAGATCATCAGTTCGCCGATAGACTGCAGCGCGTAGCTCAGGATCAGCCAGTTAACGGACACGATACCGGCGTCGGACGCAAACTTAGTCCCCAGCGGCAGCACCAGGAACGCACCAGAACAGAGCACCATACCCACCGCGAACTTGTGCGGCATTGGCAGACGATCGCCCATCTTGTTATAGATTGCGGCCAGAATCGGGGAACCGATCATGATCCAGAAGGGGTTCAGCGCCTGGAACTGCTCGGGTTCGAATGCGATACCCAGGATAGAGTGCTCAACGTTACGAATAGCGAAGAAGTTCAGAGAGGTTGGCATCTGGCTGTACAGCACGAAGAAGATAATCGCTTCCAGCATCAGAATGAACGCCACAATCATCTTACGACGGGCTGCACCCTTCATTGCGAATGCTTCTTTTGCGAAGATGACCACGATGCCCAGCGCAACTACGCCCAGAACGGCACGAGCGATACCCTGGTTGTGCAGCAGCCAGGTGGCGATCGCCGCCAGGACGACAACGCCCACGATGGTAGCCAGCAGCTTGCCCATGTGGACAGGCTCGAAGTCAGGTTTTGAACCGTAGTCTTTCACCCAGTTGCGGCAGAACAGGAAGTTTACCACGGTGATCAGCATACCCACGAAGCTCAGCGCAAACGCCACGCTCCAGCCGAATTTCGCGGCCAGCCATGGGGTTGCCAGCATGGAAAAGAAGGAACCGATGTTGATGGACATGTAGTACATGGTAAATGCACCGTCCAGACGTGGGTCATCTTTGCTGTAGCAGGTTGAGAGCAGGGAAGACGGGTTCGCTTTGAACAGGCCGTTACCTACGGCGATGGTTGCCATGCCCATGTAGACCACAGCCGCATCATGTCCTGACCATGCAACCAGACCATAGCCAATAGCCAGAACAATGGCACCCAGCATAATGACGCGCTTAGTACCGAGAACTTTATCACCCAGCCAGCCGCCGATAGCAACCAGACCGTA
Organism: Enterobacter cloacae complex sp. P6RS; assembly: GCF_014982245.1. Lineage (NCBI taxonomy): Bacteria > Pseudomonadati > Pseudomonadota > Gammaproteobacteria > Enterobacterales > Enterobacteriaceae > Enterobacter > Enterobacter cloacae complex sp. P6RS. The sequence continues at coordinate 193,705 of NZ_JADCLB010000003.1, read as the reverse complement.
AACGAGGGCACTAAAGGAGGAGAACAGCGTGATGGAATCGGCTTCGGACATACCCAGCTGTTTAACCAGGTAAACCGCCATGATCCCTTGCAGGCCGTAGTAACCAAAACGCTCCCATAACTCGATAGAGAAGATGAGATAAAACGCTTTCGGTTGTTTAAAAGCGTTCAGACTCACGCTTTCATCTGTTGGTTTATTGTTTGCAGTCGACACATATACCTCTTTTTTTACATCCCATATTAACGGGGGTGTTCATAGCGTGATGGCCGTAGCCCATCCGCCTTATAGTTATATTGGGAGGAGAAACGGCGGGTAATGTTCACTATCCTGCCCCGTCTGGCAATACGTTTGTAATAATCTGTTACATATATCTTGAGCGGTATAATTGTCGGTTTCTACAAATGTTATTTAGCGTTAAATTTTATACGATAACTAAAGGTAGTTTTTTCGACTGGTATACACCCAGTGCGATGGGGTTTTGGCGATATGTTCTGCTATTTGCCGCTTGTTGTAGTGATATAGCCCATATTCTGAAAAATAGCTGGTCTTATCTTCCGGCTAAACGCATTTAAATCTTGCCCGGCAAAGGGTTTGCGATGACTTTGACTACAAAAAATCAACATGACGTTATCAGAGTGATCGCGATCACAGATGTATAGAAATTTTTGGCTATGAAAAAAGTATTAACCTGTTTGAGCGTTATAGAGCCGAACAAGTGACAAGTCAGAAGAAAGTAAGAGCGGACAAATAACGGCCAAAAGAAGAACGAACGGTAGCCCTTCTTTTGGCAAGGGATTATGACGGTCAGGGATAGACTTTTTCTTTATATTCGCAGAGATCTTCAATAACGCAGGAGCCGCAGCGCGGCTTTCGGGCTATGCAGGTATAACGACCGTGCAAAATCAGCCAGTGGTGGCAGTCAACCTTGAATTCGGCAGGAACCACTTTTAACAGCTTCTCTTCTACCTGCTCGACATTTTTCCCTGGGGCGAAGTTGGTCCGGTTTGAGACCCGGAATATATGCGTATCAACGGCGATGGTCGGCCAGCCAAACGCGGTATTGAGCACAACGTTCGCGGTTTTACGCCCCACGCCCGGCAAGGCTTCCAGCGCGGCGCGATCTTCCGGTACTTCGCCTCCGTGCTGTTCCAGCAGGATCCGACAGGTCTTAATTACGTTCTCGGCTTTGCTGTTAAACAGGCCGATTGTTTTGATATAGGACTTCACGCCTTCCACGCCCAGCTCCAGCATGGCCTTCGGCGTATTGGCGACCGGATAGAGCAGGGCAGTGGCTTTATTGACGCTCACGTCGGTCGCCTGCGCAGAGAGCAACACCGCGATCAGCAGCTCAAACGAGGAGGTAAAATTCAGCTCCGTCGTCGGGTGCGGGTTCTCGTCCCGCAGACGGGTCAGGATCGCAATGCGCTTTTCTTTATTCATGAGGCCTTCTCGGGTGTCCCTTCCAGAACGCTGCGCTCAGCCGCGCGGCGCTTACGTTTCTCATCAATCAGGTATTTTATCGCCAGCATCATGCCGAGGCCAATAAACGCGCCGGGCGGCAGCATCGCCAGCAGGAACGGTGTATCGGTGTGAAACACCTCAACGCGCAGCGCTTTAGCCCAGCCGCCCAGCAGCGCATCTGCGCCGTCGAACAGCGTACCGTTGCCGAGGATTTCACGCAGCGAGCCCAGCACGAACATGGCGCACGTGGCGCCCATGCCAATGGAAAAACCATCCAGCGCCGACATGGCCGGGCTGTTTTTCACTGCGAACGCTTCCGCACGACCGACCACGATACAGTTGGTGACGATAAGAGGAATGAAGATCCCGAGCGACTGGTACAGACCAAACGCGTAGGCGTTAATCAGCATCTGGACGACGCTCACCACCGACGCAATGATCATCACGTAAATCGGAATACGAATTTCCGACGGCGTCCAGCGTCGCAGGGCAGAGATGGAGAGGTTGGTCAGGGTCAATACCAGCGTGGTTGCCAGACCCAGACCGAGCGCGTTGGTGGCGGTGGATGTCACCGCTAGCAGGGGGCACATACCCAGAAGCTGTACCAGCGCGGAGTTGTTCTTCCACAATCCCTGGACAATAACCTCTTTAACCTGGCTCATGATTACTCTCCACAGGCCGGAAGATTGTTGATCTGCGCGGGCAGCGTTTCAGCGTACAGCCCGGCTCGTTTTACGGCGTTTACTACCGCCCGCGGCGTGATGGTTGCGCCAGTGAACTGGTCAAACTCGCCACCGTCTTTCTTCACCGCAAACGCGGTGTCATCTTCACCATGGATGACTTTACCGGCAAAGTGCAAAATCCAGTCGCTTAAACGCGTTTCGATTTTATCGCCCAGGCCCGGCGTTTCATGATGCTCCGTCACGCGGGTGCCCAGCACGGTGCCGGAGAAATCGCTGCCCACGAGCAGTTGAATGGCACCGGAATAGCCGTCAGGCGCGGTCGCTTCCATCACCGCGCCAACCGGTTTATCCCCTTTGCGGGCGATAAAGAGGCGGTGCGGGCCTTTCCCAAGCTGCGGCGCGTCTACCACAAAGCAGCTTTTTTGCAGGTCATTATCGTAGAAATCGGACGGGATCACCTGATCGAACAGCGCCTTTTGCTGCTTCGAGGCCTGTTCTTCGATGGTCGTTTTGGTCAACGCATTAACCAGTGCCGTCAGCCCCGTCAGAACCGCGGCGAAGACAGCCAGCGTGACGCCGTGTTTTTGCATCGTTTTTAACATGGCGAAACCCTTAGCGATGGCCGTACACGCGCGGACGCGTGTAATAGTCGATGAGCGGAACGGTAATGTTGGCGAGCAGGACGGCAAAGGCCACGCCGTCCGGGTAGCCGCCAAAGCTGCGGATGAGCCAAACCAGCAGGCCAGCCAGCGCGCCGAAGATCAGGCGTCCGCGGTTAGTCGTTGAGGCCGTCACCGGATCCGTCAGGATAAAGAAGGCACCCAGCATGGTCGCGCCGGAGAGCAGGTGCATCTGCGGGCTGGCCAGGGATTCAGGAGAGAATACCCAGCCCAGCGTGGCGCAGACCGTCAGCGTCACGAGGAAGCTGACCGGAATATGCCAGCGGATGGCCTTCTGCTGCAACAGGAACAGGCCGCCCAGCAGATACGCCAGGTTGACCCACTGCCAGCCAGCTCCTGCCAGCACGCCGCTGTAGATGGCCGATTTCATAATTTGCTCAACGCTGTGCCCGGCATGCAGGGACGTTTTAAACGTATCGAGCGGCGTCGCCTGGCTGATACCGTCCACGCCCATACGCAGCGCGTTCATATCCGCACCGAGTGCGGTATGGCCGGTGAAGATCACGTGCAGAGCATCCATGAAGCCCGGAACCGTGGCTGCAATCTCGTGCGGGGGCAGCCAGCTGGTCATCTGTACCGGGAAGGAGATCAGCAGCACCACGTAGCCGATCATCGCCGGGTTAAACGGGTTATGGCCCAGTCCGCCATAGAGCTGTTTGGCAATAATCACGGCAAAAACGGTGCCGAGTACCACCATCCACCACGGGGCAAACGGCGGAATACTGATCGCCAGCAGCAGGCCGGTGAGTAGCGCGGAGTTATCGGCCAGAATGCGGGAGACCGCCGCCTTGCGCAACTTAAGCACAAGGGCTTCCGCCGCTAAGGCGCTGGTACAGCCCAGGATTATCTGGAACAGGGTCCCCCAGCCGAAAAACCAGCACTGAACGGCAATGCCCGGCAGCGCCGCCAGGCAGACCAGCATCATGATGCGCGATGTCTGGCGCTGATTGTGGGTGTAAGGGGAGCTTGCGATTCTGAAAACCATTTAATCCTCGTTAACTGCTTGCTGTGCGGCTTTCTTTGCCTGAACGCGCGCAATGGCGGCGGCGACGGCGGCCTTGCGCGGGTCATCGTTGGCGGCCTGCGGCTGCTCTTCCTGCTGCGCCGCCTTACGGGCTTTGGCGCGGGCAATCGCCGCTTCAACGGCGGCTTTACGTGGGTCGACCGGTGCTTCAGGTTCTGCGGCTGGCGCCTGCTGCGCTGCTCTGCGCGCTTTGGCGCGGGCAATCGCCGCTTCAACGGCCGCTTTGCGAGGGTCGACCGCTTCCTGCTCAACCACCACGCTTCGCTCAACGGCTTTGCGGGCTTTGGCGCGGGCTATCGCCGCCTCAACGGCGGCTTTACGCGGGTCGATCTCCGCCTCTGCCTGGACCGTTTGCGCTTTTTCAGCCTGACGGGCGCGTGCCTGAGCTTTACGCGCTTCACGCGCCGCAATGGCTTCGCTGTTGTCCGGCTTCTCGCCAGCCGGGATCACCACTGGCTGCGCCGCGGTGGCTTTTTTCTCGCGAACGCGCGCCAGAGCAGCGTTAATCGCATCCTGATCTTTCTCGCCAGGCTGAACGGCGGCCTGCTTATGGCGCTCCTGACGGGCGATTTTTTCGCGTTCCAGTCGCGCCTGGCGCGCTTCAAAGCGCGCTTTGGCTTCTGCGGCGCGCTTTTCTTCCATGGAGATGGCATAAATTTCAGCCTTCTCCTGGCGGAAATACTGCACCAGAGGAATGTTGCTAGGGCAGACCCAGGCGCAGGCACCGCATTCGATGCAGTCGGCCAGGTTATGGGCTTTCGCCTTGTCGTGCAGTTGGCCTTTGCTGTACCAGTACAGCTGCTGCGGGAGCAGATCCGCCGGGCAGGCGTCGGCGCAGGCGCTGCAGCGAATACAGCCTTTCTCTTCCTGCTCTTCACCCATCTCGGTCGGGGAAGGCGCGAGCAGGCAGTTGGTGATTTTAACCACCGGCACATCGAGCCACGGCAGGGTAAAGCCCATCAGGGGGCCGCCCATGATCACCATCTGATCGCTGCCCGGGCAAAAGTCAGCCTGCTCCAGCAGGTGACGCACCGGTGTACCCAGACGTGCCCAGACGTTGCCCGGACGAGAGACCGCTTCCCCGGTCAGCGTCACCACGCGCTCGGTCAGCGGCTCGCCGTCGATCACCGCGCGCTTCACGGCGTACGCGGTGCCCACGTTCTGCATCAGCACGCCGATATCCGAAGAGCGTCCGCCGTGCGGGACCTGCTTGCCGGTGAGGATCTGTGTCAGCTGTTTAGCACCGCCAGAGGGGTACTTGGTCGGAATGACGCGCAGGCTGATATCATGGCTACCGGCCAGCACGGCGCGCAGCATCGAGATAGCCTGCGGTTTATTGTCTTCGATACCAATCAGCACTTCCCGCGGCTGCAGAATGTGCGCAAGGATGCGGATGCCTTCCACCACCTGGGCGGCGCAATCCTGCATCAGACGATCGTCGGCGGTGATGTACGGTTCGCATTCGGCGGCGTTGATAATCAGCGTCTGAATGTTATCGCCACCGCCGCGCAGCTTGACGCCGGTCGGGAAGCCCGCGCCGCCAAGCCCGGCCACGCCGAACTGATGAATGCGCTCGATGAGCGCTTCGCGGCTCTGGCTGCGGTAGTCGCTCCAGCCGTCACGGTCAATCCAGCGGTCTTCGCCGTCGGCTTCAATAATCACGCTCAGTTCCGACAGCGCGGACGGATGCGCCACCGTATGCGGCGCAATGGCGACCACCTTACCGGAGGTGGGGGCGTGTACCGGCAGCATACGTCCGCGTCCGAAGGTCAGCGGCTGACCGCGCAGCACCGTATCGCCTTCTTTCACGCACAGCTCGCCCTCAGCGCCAATATGCTGCTTGAGCGGCATGACGTAACGCGTCGCCAGCGGAATTTGACGCAGCGGCGTGCCGTTGGACTGGGTTTTCATCTCTGGCGGATGGATACCGCCGTCAAAGTCCCAGATCTTCTCTTTTCTGAAAGCAGAAAATAACTTAAGCATGTTGTTCCACAGGAATATTGCGAACCGGAATGGTTTGAAGATCCCACTTCCAGCTTTCGGTAGTCGTTTCAACCGGGCGCAGCTCTATACATTGCGTCGGGCAGGGGGCCACGCAGAGGTTACAGCCGGTGCAGAGATCCGCCACAACGGTGTGCATGGCGCGCGTTGCGCCAACAATGGCGTCGACCGGACAGGCCTGAATACATTTGGTGCAGCCGATGCAGTTCGCTTCGTCGATCACCGCGAGGGCGCGAACCGGCTCCTGGACTTCCGCATCGCCATCAACGGGCTGCGGATCGACGTTAAGCAGGGCGGCAATTTTCAGCATCACCGCTTCGCCGCCGGGCGCACAGCGGTTAATTTTTTCACCCTGAATGCCTACCGCTTCAGCGTAAGGGCGGCAGCCCGGGTAGCCGCACTGTCCACACTGACTTTGCGGCAAAAGCTCATCAATTTTTTCAACAACAGGATCGTCCTCTACCGCGAAACGGCGGGAGGCGTAACCCAGGATAAGGCCAAACACCAACCCCAGGACGCTGATAGAGGCGATGGCAATCCAGATAGCACTCATTACAACTTCACCAGACCACTAAAGCCCATAAAGGCCAGAGACATTAAACCCGCAGTCACCAGCGCAATCGCGTTACCGCGGAAGGGCGCAGGAATATCTGCTGCTGCCAGGCGCTCGCGAATAGAGGCAAACAGCACCATGACCAGGGAGAAACCGACGGCCGCAGAAAAACCATACAGCGCCGATTGCATAAAATTATGGCCAAGGTTGATGTTCAGCAGCGCCACGCCGAGAACGGCGCAGTTGGTGGTGATCAGCGGCAGGAAGATACCCAGCAGGCGATAGAGCGCCGGGCTGGTTTTGCGCACCACCATTTCGGTAAATTGCACTACCACCGCAATGACCAGAATAAACGCCAGCGTGCGGAGATAGATTAACCCCAGCGGGATGAGGATCCAGGTGTCAATCAACCACGCGCAGATGGACGCCAGCGTCATGACGAAGGTCGTCGCCAGCCCCATGCCCATCGCCGTTTCCAGCTTTTTGGACACGCCCATAAACGGGCACAGGCCAAGGAACTTCACCAGAACGAAGTTGTTAACCAGCACGGTGCCGACAAAGAGCAGTAAGTAATCGGTCATTATTTAGCCTGAAATAAAAAAGCCGCCTATTATCGGACAAACCGGGGCAGGCGACAACAGGTTATCTGTAAGGTTATTACGGGTTCACGAAGGTGTTTTTCACACGCGTTGAACGTTTGAAATAGGGCACCAGCAGCGCCGCGGCCAGTAACGGGAAAAGCAGCTGGCGGACAGCAAGCGCGTCAGACACGGGCGAGAAAGCAAACGCTTTAACCGCCAGCAGGACCGAGACCAGCAGCCAGATAATGTAGTGCTTAGGCACACTCTTGCGGCGCTTAAAGAAGGCGATAGTCAGCCACAGGGTGTAGTACCACATCCCAATCGCGAAAACGAACGACACAAACCACATCGCTATATTCAACACGCTTTGCGACATCAGGGTCTGAATAGCGTGAGGGGTAATCAGTGCGGTGGTATAAAGCAGCAGCGCAAGCGATGCGCTTAATAAGGCAACCAGCAGCCATGCCAGTGGGGCGATTAACCAGCCTCCGATGCGTTCTCCAGGCGTTGCGGTCATGAACTCTCCCATTATCTGCGCGAAATGTTGTACAGCCAGTTTGCAGGGCGGAGAGTATATAACATTTCGCGCGGATGGCTACTTTCTTATAAAACGTAACGCCATACGGACTTCGGCACCTCGCCGACGTTGAACAAGCGTCCGCCGGAGACCAGCTCCGCACGGCGATGGTCAGCGGCGCGATACATATTGATAATGTCCTGATTATCCGACAGGGTGTAGTTCAGATGGTCAAACAGTTTTTCCAGGCTCTCAAGCGAATTGATCTTGCGAAATTTTAATAAATAGTCCTGAACTGTCATATTAATAATTTTCCATATAAAAGTGAGTAATACCAGTTAAGGTAATTCGGTCGAATAATAAACGGATTAATACAGACGTAAACAGCCCACTCAGATAACGCGACGAAATTAGGAGTTTTCTTTGCTGAAATTCAGGCACCGAAGGTGATGCCTGGAAGAGAAGGTTAACCGCGTTCACCAGGGCTGGCAATACGAAACTGACACATTATGTCACTCTTTAAAGCAGCAACCGGTTACTTAGGATGGGTGACGGCAGCTGGCTCCGGCGGCTGGTAGTTATCAATATGGCTGGCTACGCCGAGCAAAATGACCGAAACCCCAAGAACAATCCATCCCGCTAATTCAATGATTCGATTAATAATTGATGCCATGATTCACTGTTGTAATTTATCCATAAATACAGGTCGCAAATGTTACAGCGCTGTTTCTCTGACGGCAAGCGCTTTGGGAACGATTCCCTTAAACAAAATCAGAAGGTTAATACTATGTAACAAAAATAGCCGGTACAGCCTGCTATTTTAAGCGCCATGGCTCATTATTAATGAGGGCAATGCCAGAAAGGCCAGTATGAAATAAGAAACGCAAAAAGAGGACAACACGATGAGTGATAACATCCGCGTCGGGCTTATAGGCTACGGGTACGCGAGCAAAACGTTTCATGCGCCTCTTATAGCCGGAACGCCGGGAATGGCGCTGGCGGCGGTATCCAGCAGTGACGCCGCCAAAGTCCACGCTGACTGGCCCGCAGTGCCGGTTGTCTCCGAGCCTAAACACCTTTTCAACGATCCGAATATCGATTTAATTGTTATTCCCACCCCGAACGACACGCACTTCCCGCTGGCGAAAGCCGCGCTGGAAGCCGGGAAGCACGTCGTTGTTGACAAACCCTTTACCGTGACGTTGTCACAGGCGCGTGAACTGGAGGTGCTGGCAAAAAGCCTGGGCAGAGTGCTGTCCGTTTTCCATAACCGCCGCTGGGACAGCGACTTCCTGACGGTTAAAACGCTTCTCGGGGAAGGCACGTTAGGAGAGATCGTTTTTTTTGAATCGCATTTTGACCGTTTCCGTCCGCAGGTGAGAAATCGCTGGCGCGAGCAGGCCGGTCCGGGCAGCGGCATCTGGTACGATTTAGCCCCGCATCTGCTGGACCAGGCCGTGAATCTGTTTGGGCTGCCGGTGAGCATGACGGTCGATCTGGCCCAGCTCAGGCCCGGGGCGCAGACAACCGATTACTTCCACGCGGTGTTGAGTTACCCGCAGCGGCGGATTGTGCTGCACGGCACGATGGTCGCGGCCGCGGAATCTGCCCGCTATATCATCCACGGCACGCGCGGGAGCTACGTGAAGTTTGGCCTCGATCCGCAGGAAGATCGCCTCAAAAACGGTGAACGTCTGCCGCAGGAAGACTGGGGCTATGATATGCGCGACGGCGTCGTGACGCGGACGGAAGGTGAGGAGCTGGTTGAGGAAACCCTGTTAACGATCCCGGGTAACTATCCGGCTTATTATGCTGCCATCCGCGATGCGCTGAACGGCACGGGAGAGAATCCGGTTCCGGCCAGCCAGGCGATTCAGATTATGGAGCTGATTGAGCTGGGGATCGAATCTGCCAAACATCGCGCCACGCTCTGTCTGGCATAAGTTTTTGACGTTGTTGTAGGCCGGGTAAGGCGTAGAAGCCACCCGGCAAAGGGTTTACGCGGTTGCCACCTTATCCCGCAGCGCCTGCTTCTCCGCAGGCGTCAGGAAGGCGATCTCCAGCCCGTTGATCTGCGCCTGGCGGATCTGCTCGCGGCTCAGGCCCGCCTGCGGTGCGGCGATGTTGTACTCGTGGATGATATCCACGCCCTGAACCGCCGGATCGTCCGTGTTCAGCGAGGCCAGCACGCCGTGCTCAAGGAACGTTTTCAGCGGGTGCTGCGCCAGCGTTGCCACGGTGCTGGTCTGAATGTTGGACGTCAGGCACGACTCAATGCCGATGCGCTGCTCCGCCAGGAAATCCATCAGCGCGCGGTCTTCAACCGCCTTCACGCCGTGGCCGATACGCTCGGCGCCCAACTCGCGGATGGCCTGCCAGATGCTTTCCGGGCCCGCTGCTTCACCCGCATGGACGGTAATGTGCCAGCCGGCATCGCGCGCGCGGTTGAAGTGGGAGAGGAACAGGCTGCCGGGGAAGCCCAGCTCATCGCCGGCAAGGTCAACGGCGGTGATGGCGTCACGGTGCGCCAGCAGCGCTTCCAGCTCCTGCAGGCAGGCGGCTTCGCCGAACGTGCGGCTCATAATGCCGATCAGGCGGGCCTGAACGTCGAAGGTTTTACACCCTTCACGGACGCCTTCAATGACGGCTTCCACCACGCCTGCAACGGGCAGGTTGTGGGTCATCGCCATATAGCCTGGCGAGAAGCGCAGCTCAACGTAGTGCAGGCCGTTACGGGCCGCGTCTTCAATGTTCTCAAACGCCACGCGGCGGCAGGCATCCAGCGAGGCCAGCATCTTCACGCCCCAGTCGAGTTTGCTCAGGAAGCTGACCAGGTCCGGTTCATTGGAGGTGACCTGTACGTGTGGGATCAGGGACTCAAGGGTCTGAGCAGGAAGCGTTAAGTTGAACTGGCGGCCAAGATCGAGGATGGTTTGGGCACGAATGTTACCGTCAAGGTGACGATGAATATCAGTTAAGGGCAGGCGTGTATCAATCATGGTCGCACTCTTTTCGGGTTAAAGTGCGCCATATTATAAAAACAAAACGGGGTAAAAAGCTATTTGCGCAAGGGAATATTCCGTTGCGCAAACAAATTACAGGAGCGTGTTGATCCCGGCGATGAGGCGCTGAACCCCTTGTTCCAGCTTGCTGCGCGGACAGCCTGCATTTAAGCGCACGAAGCCATTTCCCTCTTCCCCGTAGGTATATCCCGGCATGATGGCGACTTTTTGCTGCTCGATCAGCACTTTTTGCAGTGCCCTGTCGTCAATGTTCAGCGGGCGCAGGTCAATCCAGGCCAGATAGGTTGCTTCCGGCGGCTGCCAGTTCAGTTTCGGAAAAGCACTGTTTAATTCCTGTGCGATATACAACAGATTCTCTTCCAGATAACGGCGCAAGGCATCCAGCCACGGCTCTCCCTGCTGATAGGCGACGATATGGGCCGTCAGCGCCAGCACGGAAGGGGAAGAGAGCCCATCTCGTCCTTTTAGCGCGCTGAGATAGCCGTTACGGCTCTCTTCATCGCCGATCAGGCCGTATGCGCCCGTTAGTGCCGGAATATTAAAGCTTTTCGAGCCGGAGGAGAGAAGCGCCCATTTGCCGCGCGCTACCGCATTCCACGGGGTGTGGCGATGCGCCCCCCAGACCATGTCCATATGAATTTCATCGCTGATAACCGCCACGTCATAGCGTGCGCAAAGCTCTGCCATATGGGTCAATTCTTCAAGAGTCCATACTTTTCCGGTCGGGTTCTGCGGGCTGCACAGCAGCAGAATTTTGTTTTCCGGTTTCGCCAGGGCCGCTTCAAGCGCCGCCATATTGCCCTGCCAGCCAGTCGCCTGCTTTTCCATCTCAACAGCCACTACCTGACGCGCATTGCCTCCAATGGAGTTGTAAAATGCATCGTACGCCGGGGTGTGAACCACCACGCCGTCACCGGGCTTTGACCAGAGGCGGATCAGCTCTGACACCATGTAGATGACGGAAGGGCCATAAACGATGGTTTCTTTATCAATGCGGCTGTTAAAGCGCTGCCGAAACCAGTGCTCAACAGCGGCAAGAAACTCGTCGTTTTTCCAGCGGCTGTAGCCCAGCACGCCGTGGTTGATGCGCTGATGCAGCGCGTCGGTAATGCAGGGGGCGGTGGCGAAGTCCATATCCGAGATGGTGAAGGGCAGCAGATCCGCCGCGCCAAAGCGGTCGGCGACGTAGTCCCACTGCGTACACCAGGTGCCGTGACGATCCACGACGGTAGAAAAATCAAACATGACGTTAATCCTTAAAGTAAAACCCCCTCATGAGAGGGGGTTGAGGCATCAGGCTTCTACTGTTCGCATCAGGGTTGCCAGCTCATCTTTCACCGACTGAACCTGCGGGCCGATAACCACCTGCAAATTGTGCTGATTTAACTGTACCACGCCGATGGCCCGGTTGGCTTTCAGGGCGTTGGTATCCACTTTTGACATATCCGCCACCGACAGACGCAGGCGGGTGATGCAGTTATCCAGCGAGGTAATGTTATCCGCACCGCCCAGCGCCGCCAGAATGGCAGGGGTGTTATACCCGGATTTGCCCACGGTACCGGCCACCGCCTGCTCAACGCTGGTGGCGGTATCGGTATCGCGGCCCGGCGTTTTCAGGTTAAAGCGGGTGATGGCGAAGCGGAAGATACCGTAGTACACCGCGAACCAGATAGCCGCCACGACCGGCACCAGATACCACTTGGTTGACAGGCCGTGCAGGATCCCGAACACCACGAAGTCAATCACGTTGCCGTCGGTGTTGCCGATGGTGACGCCCAGCACCGCCATCACGGTAAAGCCCAGGCCGGTCAGCAGCGCGTGGATGAGATACAGCACCGGCGCAACAAACAGGAACAGGAATTCGATAGGCTCGGTGGTGCCGCCCACGACGCAGGCAATCACGCCGGAGATCAGCAGCCCTTTAATTTTATGTCGGTTTTCCGGGCGCGCGCAGTGGTACATCGCCAGCGCGGCACCCGGCAGGCCGCCGAGGAAGGCCGGCATTTTACCCTGAGACAGGAAGCGGGTGGCGCTTTCGGAGAAGCCGTGGGTAGTCGGACAGCTTAGCTGCGCCTGGAAGATGGTCAGCGCACCGCTCACGTCGTGACCGCACACCTCCATGGTACCGCCCGCTTCGGTGAAGCGAATCAGGGCCACCAGGATATGCTGCAGGCCGAACGGCAGCAGCAGACGCTCGCCGGTGCCGAAGATCATCGGACCAAAATCTCCCGCGCCGTTGATGATGCGGCCAATGCCGTTGATGCCCATCGCAAAGACCGGCCAGATCAGCGGAATGATCAGGCCGAACAGACCCATGACCACCAGGGTGACAATCGGCACGAAGCGGGTACCGCCGAAGAAGGCCAGGGCATCCGGCAGACGGATATTGTGGAAGCGCTCGTGCAGCATCCAGATAATCACCCCGGCGATCACCGCTCCGAGGATCCCGGTATCAATAGACTGGATGCCAATCACGCTCTGAATGTTGTTGGCCTTCAGCACGGCAGCATCGGTCGTCGGCAGAATGCCTTTCGCGGTCAGCCAGAAGTTAACCGCCAGGTTCATCACGGCGTAACCCACAAACCCGGCAAAGGCCGCGACGCCTTTATTCTCGCGGGCCAGGCCCAGCGGGATGGCGATGCAGAACATCACGGGCAGGAAGCTAAACGCGAAGGAGCCGACCTTACTCATCCAGATAAAGATCGCCTGCAGCACGGGAGTACCGAGGAACGGGATCAGCGTGATGACGTCTTTACTGCTCAGCGAGCTGCCGATCCCGAGCATGATCCCGCAGAACGAGAGGAGCGCCACGGGCAGCATAAAGGTTTTACCCAGTTGCTGGAAAAACTCCCACAGCGATATTTTTTGTGCTGTTTTCGCCGTCATAAAACGACTCCTTTATTGTTAAAATCAGTTTGCCTGCTTCAATGCTGCGAGAAGATAAAACGTTTTATCAAAGTTTAGTGCGCGCTAAATCACATTCTCAGGCTTTGACTGGTAGTATAAAGATAACGTATTGATAAAACGTTTTACCGATCTCATTTCAGGGAGTCACGCTGACACATGGCTGTAGCGAAAAAAGTCACCATCAACGATGTCGCGCTGGCGGCGGGGGTTTCCGTCAGCACCGTTTCTCTCGTGCTCAGTGGTAAAGGGCGCATCTCGCCCGCAACCGGCCAGAGGGTGAACGAGGCGGTTGAACAGCTGGGCTTTGTGCGTAACCGTCAGGCGTCGGCGCTGCGCGGCGGGCAAAGCGGGGTGATTGGCCTGATTGTCCGTGACCTGACGTCACCTTTTTATGCGGAGCTGACCGCCGGGTTAACCGAAGCGCTGGAAGCGCAGGGGCGGATGGTCTTTCTGCTGCACGGCGGGCGCGAGGCCGGGCAGCTTCTCTCCCGTCTCGATATGCTGCTGACCCAGGGGGTTGACGGAGTGATCGTCGCCGGAGCGTCGGGCGTGGGTAGCGAACTGTGCGAGCGTGCCGCCGAGAAAGGCGTGCCGCTGGTGTTCGCCTCGCGCGCCAGCTATCTGGACGAGGCCGATACGCTGCGCCCGGATAACATGCAGGCCGCGCAAATGTTGACCGAACATCTTATTCGCCGCGGGCATCAGCGCATTGCCTGGCTGGGAGGGAAAAGCTCCTCCCTGACGCGCGCCGAGCGGGTCGGCGGCTACTGCGCGACGCTGATTAAATACGGCCTGCCGTTCCACAGCGAATGGGTCGTGGAGTGTGAATCCAGCCAGAAGAAAGCGGCGGAAGCGATAGGCGCGCTGCTGCGAAGCAATCCGACGATCAGCGCCGTGATTTGCTACAACGATGTGATTGCCATGGGTGCCTGGTTTGGCCTGATTCGCGCCGGGCGTCAGAGCGGCGAGGGCGGGGTGGAAACCTTCTTTGGCCATCAGGTGGCGTTAGGGGCGTTCGCCGACGTTGGTGAAAACGCGCTGGATGACCTGCCGATAGTCTGGGCTACCACCCCTGCGCGGGAGATGGGCTACACGCTGGCAGAGAGAATTATGCAGCGCATCGACAACACGGACGTCCAGTCCGGGCACCAGATTGTCGCGGCGCGGCTGGTGACGGTGAAATAACTCAGCTCTGCTGCGTAAGCGGGTTGAGCGTCAGATGTGTCTCCAGGGCTTCTACAAATTTTCGTACTTTTGCCGGGATCAGCCGGGAGGTCGGGTAAACCGCCCAAATGGCCAGCGATTCCGGCTGAGCATCTTCCAGGACGATCCGCACGAGTTTACCCTCAGCAATGGCAGGCTCTACGTACCAGCGAGATAAATTTGCGATGCCGAGTCCCCCCAGACAAGCCTCGAAAATCGCCTCAATAGAGTTAGCCGAGAATCGGCCTGACACCTTTTGTTTGTAGCGCTGTTCACCCTTCTCAAACGACCAGTGTGTCGTATCTGAGGTGGTCAGGCAGCTATGTCCAGCCAGATCGTTAAGCAATTTCGGTGAACCGTACGCGGCGAGATACTCCGCGCTGGCGCAAAGCTCGCGGGGGTTATCACAGATGCGGTGTGCAACTAACCGGTTATCGCGCAGCGGTGCAATGCGTAACGCCACGTCTATGCCTTTCCCGACAATATCAATTTGCTCATCGGTTGCCAGCAGGTCGACCTGCAGGGCAGGATGTTGCTGCATAAACAGCGGCAACATCGGTGCAACGATCTTGCGTCCAAACGCCGCTGAGGCGGTAATGCGAAGGCGTCCGGACAGGTGCGTACCATCGGGAAACAGATCGGCCAGCGCGTTATTTTTATCTTCCAGCAACGCCTGCGCATGAGGCAAAAAAACGTCACCATCGCTGGTGGGTGAGAGGGATCGCGTGGTGCGATGCACCAGCCTGACCCCCAGCTCAGCCTCAAGATTGTTAAGAGAGCGTGACGCCGCCATGGCGCTCATTGAGAGCCGACGCGCGGCGCCCGCCAGGCTACCCGCCTTAATGGCTTCGACAAACACTTCAACGTCTTCCAGTTTCATTATATCGCTTTTCGTTATGCTGACTTATCAAAGTACATATCTACAGTATTTATCGTTACGCTGCCATAGTCTCTTTACAACCTGAAAAATACCAATCTGGAGTGAAGATGAAAAAGTTGAAAACGGTTCTGGCATTCAGCAGCCTGTTACTGGTAAGTGCCGCCTGGGCTGACGCACCTGCGCAGGTGAAGCAGCAGGTCCCAGGCTATTATCGTCTGGCGGTAGGGGAATATGAGGTCACGGCGCTGTTCGACGGCTATAACGACCTTTCGCCGTCATTACTGCACGGTCTTTCAGACGACAAGGTTCGTAAACTGCTGGCTCAGCATAAAATCGATGCCGAACGCATGCCGACCGCCTTTAACGCTTTCCTGGTTAATACCGGTAAACATCTGGTCATGATTGACAGCGGAGCGGGGCACTGCGTGCCGGAAACGGCCGGCCAGCTGGTTAACAATATGAAAGCATCAGGCTATCGTCCCGAGCAGGTCGATACCATTTTCCTGACGCATCTTCATCTTGACCACGTGTGTGGCCTGAGCGATGCAGACGGTAAAGCGTTGTTCCCCAATGCCACCGTCTACGTACCGCAGGGGGAGGCCGACTACTGGCTTGATCCTGCAAAAGAAGCGAGCGCGCCGGCTAATGCGAAAGAGTATTTTGCTATCGCCCGAAAAGCATTGTCTGAGTATAAAGCCTCCGGACATCTTAAAACCTTCGTTCCGCCAGCTTCGCCGATCCCGGAAGTCCAGACGGCCTATGCCGTTGGCCATACGCCCGGCAGTACCGTTTATCGCTTTGCGTCGCAGGGGACGGCTATTAATTTCATTGGGGATCTGATTCATGCGCCAGCCGTCCAGTTCCCGCATCCTGAAGTGTCTATTCGCTTTGATGTCGATTCGAAAAAAGCCATCTCGTCCCGGGCGCAGGAGTTTAACGCCCTGGCGAAAGATGGCGAGTGGATGGCCGCTGCGCATCTGCCTTTCCCCGGTATTGGGCATATCACCGCCTGGCAGCAGGGCTATAGCTGGAACCCTGTAAATTACGGTCCTTATCAACGTGCGGCCAATGTGCCTCTGCTGAAATAAAGTGAGGTTACGAATATGAAAAGTTACACCGTAACGGCAAACGGCATTCGCCAGTTTGTGGTTGAAGAGGGTGAAGGCGCGCCGGTTATTCTTCTGCACGGTTTTCCTGAAACAAACTATGCCTGGCGCTACCAGATACCTGTATTGTCCCGGCACTACCGCGTCATCGCGCCGGATTTGCGAGGATATGGCGAAACGGATAAACCGGCTTCTGGCTATGATAAACGGAACATGGCCCGGGACATCCGGGAGCTAATGCGTGCGCTGGGGTTACAGAAGGTGGTGCTGGTGGGGCACGATCGCGGGGCGCGCGTCGCGACGCGGTTTGCAAAAGATTACCCTGAGCTGGTGGATCGTCTGGTGGTCATGGATAACGTGCCAACGCGTATCGTGGCGCGCGATTTGAATGCGTCCATCGCCCGCGCATACTGGTTCTTCCTGTTCCATCTTGTGCCCGATCTGCCGGAAGCGCTGATTGCGGGACGTGAAAATATCTGGCTGCGCCACTTTTTCTCGGACTGGACCTACGATCCATCAACCATCAGCGGCGAGGCGTTTGACACCTATGTTCGCGCGTATCAGGCGCCCGGAGCAGTGCGAGGCGCGATGGCTGACTATCGCGCCAACGCGGAAGACGTGGCGCAGGATCTTGCCGACGCTGACGTGAAAATCGCCTGTCCGGTAATGTCGCTGTGGGGCAATGATTTTCACGCGGTTGGCAAGCTTTTCGATATGCAAAGCGTCTGGGCTGAAATGGCGGATAACCTGCGGGCGCAGGGTATCGACGAGTGCGGCCATCTTCCTCAGGAGGAACAGCCTGAGAAAGTTAACGCCTTGCTGCTGGATTTCCTGGAGGGATGGAAAGGATAAGGGCAATAAAAAACCCCTCTTGCGAGGGGTTTTGACGTTTACTGCTGCGGTGCCGCCGGTACGGCTGGCGCTGCGGGTTCAGCCGGTTCCGGCATTCCCAGCATCGGCATACCAAACATGCCAACAAACTCTTCCAGCGGCATTTTGTCGCCGTTCAGCGTTACCTGGCCGTTGGCATATTGCAGGCTGGTGGAAATGGTGTTGTCTTCCACTTTGGTGATGCGAAACATCTGACCCATCGCCGCCAGACCTTTCACCTGCTGGTTCGCCAGCTTGCCGGCATCTTCATCGCCGTAGCCTTCCAGCTTCGCAATCTGGGTCATAAACTCGGTCGCCATATCCATCGGGATGGTCAGCTTGCTGTCGAGCGACTTCACGCTGCGATCCACTTCCTGCGCCAGCGTCTGCGGTTCACCCGTGGCGGCTGCAGGATCTTTCAGGAACAGCGACAGGTTAAAGCTGGTTTCGCCTTTGCTGTTTTTCCAGCTCAGCGGCGCAACGGTGACCACCGGCTGGCCTTTCAGCAGGATTGGCAGGTTATTGAACAGCACCGCCATCGCCTGCTGCTGGTACACTTCCGGGTTCTGCTGCAGCGCGGCGTCGGTCAGCAGCGCCTGGCTCTCTTTGCTGTATTTCTGGCTAAATTCATGCCATGCCTGGCCGTCGATATTGCCGATCTTCAGCGACAGCTTGCCGGTGCCCAGATCCTGATTCTGCACTTTCAGGCTCTTCAGCGTGTAATCCAGCTGGGTATTGATGCTCTTACCGTCTTTGGATACGTCGGATTGACCGTTAACGTCCATGCCTTCCAGCACGGCCATCTCTTTTCCTTCAATTGCGATAGCAATCTTATCCACGGAGAGCTTCTGATCGCCGATACGCTCTTTAAAGTCGGTCATACGGCTGTTGCCGTCGGCTTTCAGGTTGTTGAAGGTGAGCTGAACTTTTTGATTATATTCGTTCACGGCGTTGACCAGGCCGCTTTCCGCTTCACCCGTCATGGAGAAGACGTTGCCGTCCCGATCCGCATCAACTTTGAAATGGCCGCCGCTGAAGGCGACTTTTTCGTTCTCTTTCTCGTAGTTCAGCGCTTTCAGCGCGATATCAGAACTGGTATCACCGGAGTAGCTAATACGGGTGTTAATGTCGAAAGGTGATTCATTCTTCGCCAAGTCAAACAGCGGTTTAGTGACGTCGTTATTCACCAGTACGGTATGAACGGACGCCATGGACGGGATCAGGTTAAACAACTTTAGCTGCGCCAGCGGCAGCGGACCGTGGCTTACCACTTCATCCAGCACCACGCTCTGTCCCGGCTTCAGCCAGCCGTTTGCCGCACCGGCCACCGGCTTCACCACCAGCTGCATGCGGCTAGTGAACACGCCGCGCTGATAGTTCTGGTAGCTCAGCTCTAGACCCGCCTCCGGCGCGCTGCGCTTAATTTCTCCGTTAGCCTGCGCCACCATCTCAGCCAGACGGCCTTCCAGCTGTTTCCCGGTAAACCAGGAGGCACCCGTCCAGACCACGCCTAACGCTACAATCACTCCAACCGCTACGACCGATTTTTTCATTGCGACTATCCCTAAAATGAAACCAGGCGGTAAAAACCGCCCGGAGATATTAAGCCTTCAACTAGCTTAGCAAGAGTTGTTAAAAAATTCAGTAAGTGCTTAAAGCTTATTAAAAACGCGCGCCAGGCGACCGGTGCCGCTCACGCTGACCGGGGACTCATTGGCTGCAACGAATGCTGACTCGCCAGGCTGGAGAACCAGACGCTGCTCGCCTTTGCGCAGCGTTGCTTCGCCCTCGACGCAGAACAGGATCGCCGCGCTCTCCTGTGCGATTGTCGTTTCCGTCTGATTGAGGTCGTGCAGGGAGAACGCAAAATCCTCAACCGGAATCGGGAAGTCCAGCTCTGCACCGTTTTTCACCGGCTGAGTCAGCAGCTCCGCGGCAGGTTTCGCCACAAACTTCACGTTGGCAACCAGCTCAGGGATGTCGATATATTTCGGCGTCAGGCCCGCGCGCAACACGTTGTCAGAGTTGGCCATCACCTCCAGCGCTACGCCCTGCAGGTAGGCGTGCGGGGTTTCCGCGAACAGGAACATCGCTTCGCCCGGGTTCAGCTTCACCACGTTCAGCAGCAGAGGGGAGAACAGGCCGCTGTCGTCAGGGTAAAACTCGGAAATCAGGCGGATGGTCTCCCACGGTTCCCCTTGCTGGCTGTTCAGGGCCGCTTTCAGCACCGCCAGCGCGTGAGATTTCTCTTCACCCTGCATATTCAGCAGGCTGGCAAACAGCTGGCTGAGCGCGTCCGCGTTTGGGTTTTCGAGGAAGTGGGCAATAGCCTTGTTGGCACCCGCGACCGGCTGCAGCAGGGAGATAATCTCTGAAAACTCGCGGAAGGCGTTCATCGCCAGGAACGGAGTCAGCGCAAAAACCAGCTCCGGCTTGTGGTTAGGATCTTTGTAGTTACGCTCGGCGGCGTCCAGCGGGATGCCCGCCGCGTTCTCTTTGGCAAAGCCGATTTCAGACGCTTTCTTATTCGGGTGAACCTGGATGGAGAGCGGCTGGTCGGCGCACAGCACCTTAAACAGGAACGGCAGTTCGCCAAAGCGCTGAGCCACCTTGTCGCCCAGCAGTGCGGCTTTATCGGCATCAATCACGTCACGCAGGCTGCGTACCTGGCCGCTGGCGTCTTCAATTTTTGAGCTGCTCTTCGGGTGCGCCCCCATCCACAGTTCCGCCATCGGCAGGTTGTTCGGGTTCGCGATACCGTAGAGATCCGTTAACGCAGTTTTACTTCCCCAGGCGTAGTTTTGCACTGAGTTAATGAGTTTTTGCATTATCAAGCCCTGATTCAAATGTGGAATTAACTCCGGGTATTAAAGCAATAAACTACGTGGAAGTAACCTGTGGATGTAAAAAGTCGTACTAGTCTCAGTTTTTGTTAAAAAATTGTGTAGGATAAGCTGACTCGCTTTTAAGCCGGGCAGCGGAACATCTGCCCTGAATAAACAGACCGAAGCAGTAAGTGAGAGAACAATGTCGAATAAACCCTTCCATTATCAGGATCCTTTCCCCCTCAGTAAGGATCAGACCGAGTATTACCTGTTAACCCGCGATCACGTCTCCGTCTCTGAGTTTGAAGGACAAGAGATCCTCAAGGTGGATCCGCAGGCGCTGACGCTGCTGGCGCAGCACGCTTTCCACGATGCCTCCTTTATGCTCCGCCCCGCGCATCAGCAGCAGGTTGCCGATATTCTGAGCGACCCGGAAGCCAGCGAAAACGACAAGTACGTTGCCCTGCAGTTCCTGCGTAACTCCGATATCGCGGCGAAAGGCATTCTGCCCACCTGCCAGGATACCGGCACGGCGATCATCGTCGGTAAAAAAGGCCAGCGCGTCTGGACCGGCGGCGGTGACGAAGCGGCGCTGGCTCACGGCGTCTACAACACCTACACCGAAGACAACCTGCGCTACTCGCAAAATGCGGCGCTGGATATGTACAAAGAGGTCAACACCGGCACCAACCTGCCAGCACAGATTGACCTCTACAGCGTCGACGGTGACGAGTACAAATTCCTCTGCATCGCCAAAGGCGGCGGTTCGGCCAACAAAACCTATCTCTACCAGGAGACCAAAGCGCTGCTCACCCCGGGCAAGCTGAAGAATTATCTGGTTGAGAAGATGCGCACCCTCGGCACCGCGGCGTGCCCGCCGTACCATATCGCCTTCGTGATTGGCGGAACCTCAGCTGAAAGCACGCTGAAAACCGTCAAGCTGGCCTCGACCAAATACTACGACGGCCTGCCTACTGAAGGTAACGAGCACGGTCAGGCGTTCCGCGACGTGCAGCTTGAGCAGGAACTGCTGGAAGAGGCGCGTAATCTGGGGCTCGGGGCGCAGTTTGGCGGTAAGTACTTCGCCCACGACGTGCGCGTGATCCGTCTTCCGCGCCACGGTGCCTCCTGTCCGGTCGGGATGGGCGTCTCCTGCTCTGCGGATCGCAACATCAAAGCGAAGATCAACCGCGAAGGCGTGTGGATCGAAAAACTGGAAAATAACCCAGGCAAATACATCCCGGAAGCGCTGCGTAAAGCGGGTGAGGGTGAAGCGGTTCGCGTTGACCTGAACCGTCCGATGAAGGAGATTCTGGCGCAGCTTTCTCAGTATCCGGTCTCGACCCGTCTCTCCCTCAACGGCACGATCATCGTGGGCCGCGACATTGCGCACGCGAAGCTGAAGGAGCGTCTGGACAACGGCGAAGGGCTGCCGCAGTACATTAAAGATCACCCGATCTACTACGCGGGCCCGGCGAAAACGCCTGAAGGCTATGCCTCCGGCTCGTTAGGCCCAACCACGGCAGGGCGTATGGACTCGTACGTTGATCAGCTGCAGGCCAACGGCGGCAGCATGATCATGCTGGCGAAAGGCAACCGCAGCCAGCAGGTGACGGACGCGTGCCACAAGCACGGCGGCTTCTACCTCGGCAGCATCGGCGGCCCGGCGGCGGTTCTGGCGCAGGGCAGCATCAAGAGCCTGGAGTGCGTGGAATACCCGGAGCTGGGTATGGAAGCGATCTGGAAAATCGAAGTGGAAGACTTCCCGGCGTTTATCCTGGTGGATGACAAAGGCAACGACTTCTTCAAGCAGATCCAGTCGTCCCAGTGTTCGGCGTGCGTGAAGTAAATTGAAAAAAACGGGTGGCGCCGCCGCCACCCGACATCAAAAAGAGCGCACAAAGCGCCATACCGTTTCTCAGAAGTCATCAATACTTATCCCTTAAGCATGTGAGCAATCCCTCTTTTGTTATCAAGGAGAAAGTAATGACCACGGTACGCCATGAGAAAGATTCGATGGGCGCCATCGACGTCCCGGCCGACAAGCTATGGGGCGCGCAAACCCAGCGTTCGCTGGAGCACTTCCGTATTTCGACCGAAAAAATGCCCGTCTCGCTGATTCAGGCGCTGGCGCTGACCAAACGCGCCGCCGCGAAAGTGAACCAGGATTTGGGCCTGCTGGACGCCGATAAAGCCACCGCCATTATCAGCGCCGCAGACGAAGTGCTGGCGGGAAAGCATCCTGACGAATTTCCCCTTGCTATCTGGCAGACCGGTTCCGGTACCCAGAGCAACATGAACATGAACGAAGTGCTGGCGAACCGGGCGAGCGAGCTGCTGGGCGGCGTGCGCGGCATGGAACGTAAGGTCCACCCGAACGATGACGTCAACAAAAGCCAGAGCTCTAACGACGTCTTCCCGACGGCGATGCACGTGGCGGCGGTAATCGCCATTCGCGAGCAGCTTATCCCGCAGCTCAACATGCTCAAATCCACGCTTAACGAGAAAGCGCAGGCCTTCCGCGACATCGTCAAGATTGGCCGTACGCACCTGCAGGACGCCACGCCTTTGACGCTCGGCCAGGAGATTTCCGGCTGGGTGGCGATGCTGGAACACAACCTGAAGCATATCGAGAACAGCCTGCCGCACCTGGCGGAGCTGGCGCTCGGTGGGACGGCGGTCGGTACCGGGTTAAACACCCATCCAGAATACGCGGTGCGCGTGGCGGAGGAGCTTGCTGCCATCACCGGACAGCCGTTCGTTACGGCGCCCAATAAGTTCGAAGCGCTGGCGACCTGCGATGCGCTGGTCCACACCCACGGCGCGCTGAAGGGGCTGGCGGCCTCGCTGATGAAAATTGCTAACGACGTGCGCTGGCTGGCCTCGGGCCCGCGCTGCGGCATCGGTGAAATCAGCATCCCGGAAAACGAGCCGGGCAGCTCCATCATGCCGGGTAAAGTGAACCCGACCCAGTGCGAAGCCATGACCATGCTCTGCTGCCAGGTGATGGGCAACGACGTGGCCGTCAACATGGGCGGTGCGTCCGGCAACTTCGAGCTGAACGTCTATCGCCCGATGGTGATCCACAACGTGCTGCAATCTGTTCGTCTGCTGGCGGACGGGATGGAGAGCTTTAACGAGCATTGCGCGGTGGGGATTGAGCCCAATCGCGAACGCATCAGCCAGCTGCTCAATGAATCTCTGATGCTGGTCACCGCGCTCAATACCCATATTGGCTACGACAAGGCCGCCGAGATCGCCAAAAAAGCGCATAAAGAGGGGCTGACGCTGAAAGCCTCCGCCCTGGCGCTGGGCTATCTCACGGAGGCGGAGTTTGACGCCTGGGTTCGCCCGGAAGCGATGGTCGGTAGCCTGAAATAATCATCCCGCCACGTACAGGTGCAGCCGAGGAATAATCAGCTGTAGCGGCTGCGCCTGAGGTCTGTAACGGTGCTGAACATTGTCAGCATCGTAATTCAGCAGTTCCCCAATATCGGGTACCACCGCGCCCTGATCGGCATCGTAAAGCGCAATCAGCGGCGTCGGGCAGGCATACTGTACCTGCTTTTGCTGACCGGAATACCAGACGCGAGCGATAGGCTGCACCTTCACCGGGCGCTTTATCTTCAGGCGCGCATCCGCCGGCAGCGAGGCGATGCTGTGGTACTCCTGCTCCAGGCGCTCAATCCACTGCTCCCGCGACCACGGCGCGACGGTGCGCGGCGTCTTCAGGCTTTTTTCCAGCTGGGCCAGAATCTCATCCCGGGTGAAGTTTTTAATGATGTGCTTATTCGCCCAGCCGAAGCGCAGCGTAGCGGGGTGACGCAGTACCGTCAGCGTCCGATAGGCATTCAGGGTAATCAGCCCCGGAAGCTGGCGGTGCACCCACTCAAACCGCGCGGCAGGCGCGAGGCCGGACTCTTCGGTGATGATCTTTTCAAAGGCCGCTTTCAGGGTGTTGATATGCGCAATCTGGCTTTCCAGCGCTTCGCGCGATGTCGCATCGGTTTGCAGGCAGATGACCCCCGGCAGGCGCACGGCGGCCTTGCTGCTGCGGTTTTCTGACTGCTGCTGGATAAACAGGCGACGATAGTGTTTTAGCGCCAGCTCAAGGGCCGCGCTGCCGATGTGCTGTTCGACCTCGATGGTGTCCAGCGGATCGTGCTCGGCTCCCTTAGCCACATCCGGCAGGGTAAAGACGCGCGCGGCCAGCAGGCGGCAGGCCTGCAAACGCTCGGTCAGGGTCAGGAGTTCGTGTTCTATTTCCCGAAACGTGCCGTTAAGCCGTTCGATGAGATCGTAGTTCGCCATAAACACTCTCATTAGTTACAACATACTTATCATATAGCACAGCACGCCGGGTCAGGCCAGCGTGCGTTTGAGGTCAGGCAGGGACGGGAAGGGCGATGTTATGGTACACCGGCCAGCTAAAGCAGAAGCGCGCGCCGCCGAGCTCGCTCTCCTCGCAATGCACCGTGCCGCCCATCGCCTGCGCGATAGAGTAGACAATCGCCAACCCCAGGCCGCATCCGCCGGTGGCGCGATCGCGGCTGGGATCGAGGCGGACAAACGGTTCAAACACGGTTTCTCGCGCTTCCGGGGCAATTCCCGGTCCGTCGTCCTCCACCGTCAGGCTGGCCCGGTTGCCCTGCAAATCCAGGCCAATCTGGAGCGTACTTTCGCTGTAGCGCATGGCGTTGTTCATCAGGTTGTCCAGCACGCGCTCCATCAGGCGCATATCGAGCGCGCCGTAGTCACCCGGCGTGACGCGCGTCAACAGCGTGCGCTGCGGGTTTACGCTCTGAACGTCATCAATGTGGGTTTGCAGCCAGGCGGGCAGATCCGGCGTGGTGAGGTTCAGCTCGTTTTGCGGGCGGTCGAGACGCGCGTAGGTCAGCAGCTCCTCAATCAGCGCTTCAAGCTGG
This sequence comes from Enterobacter cloacae complex sp. P6RS, assembly GCF_014982245.1. Taxonomy (NCBI): domain Bacteria; kingdom Pseudomonadati; phylum Pseudomonadota; class Gammaproteobacteria; order Enterobacterales; family Enterobacteriaceae; genus Enterobacter; species Enterobacter cloacae complex sp. P6RS. The sequence goes on along the minus strand of NZ_JADCLB010000003.1, from coordinate 168,466 downwards.
CCAATGTCGCGGTTAAGCGCCTGATTCTCTGCCTCGGTCAGATTTTCGCTCATCTCCAGACGGTAGCGCAGGCGAACCAGCGGCGTGCGCAGCTCGTGCGCAATTCCGTCGATCAGTTGCTTCTTGCTGGCGATCAGGGCGTTGATGTTATCGGCCATCTGGTTAAAGGCCACGCCCAGACGCTCAAAGCTGGAACCGCTGTCGAAGTGAATGCGTTCGGTAAAATGCCCCTCGCCAAAACGCTGCGCGGCGGATTCCAGCTTCAGCATGTCCTGCCAGTGGGGCCGCATCCAGATAAAGACCGGAAATGCGAGCGAAATGGCGATAAAGGCCATCAGCGCCATGTCCAGCAGGCGCATCTGATGGAGATAATAGAGATAGGGCACCGGCCCGACGGCCAGCACGTAATGGCTGCGCGGAATGCGCTGGATAAAGGTGTATTTCTCATCCAGCGCGACGATGTCCCCGTCGCGCAGACGCTGCATGGCGGGCGGATCCAGCTCAAAATCTTTCAACGGCTCAATGCGTAAATCGAATGACAGATTAAGATCCAGCTCTTTCAGGGTTTTCGCCCAGTCGTGTGGCGGGATCTCTCTCAGCTCGCTGCGCATCAAATAGAGCGAGCTTTTCATCAGATCGTCCAGCGACTGCCGGCCCGCACGTTCGGCGGTGAATTTATAAACCAGGCCGACCAGCATGGTCATCACCAGGAAGCAGACAAACAGTAAAAGATAAAACTGCACAAACAGCTTTTTCATTAATTTTCACCGTAAGATCAGCAGATTAGCTGATACTGGACACCTGTGGGGCCCTGCAGTATCCTTCGATGCGAGGGTTAAGATATTCAATCTGATCACCATCAAGCGCGTTTACCCAAGCAGAGTACTTTGTATAGACAATTTATGCATTTTCATAGTCCATTTGAATAGGCCCTTCTGAGTGAGATTGCGATGGGTATATATCTTACCACGTGGAATTAACGAATGCTCACCCGTAACAACGTCCCGTTTTTTACAGAAAAGGATGTTCGTGGCCAAACAAAATTTGTTAAATAATGCAATACTCTTAATATTATTCCCGCAGAACACTTTACCGCCTGAAACGCGCCGCGGCACGTTCAATTATCTCCCTAAATTCTACTTCCCCTATATTCTGCCATGCATCATAAGTACTTGATGTAGCGTTGTAACGAGAGGCCTTACTGAAAAAAACAAAAGCACCTTTAATATATCTATTTACACGGCGAGCCGTGACAGGTAATGGTTGGTAATTGTACTCGGAATATTCCCAAGCTTCTGGGCCAGTATATTCACCTCTGTCTAATTCAGTTAGGTATTGATCAAAGCCATTATACGAAAGTGCTACGCCATCAATAGGTTCTATTTCATCGGCTTCCAACCAAAAATAATTCCATTCTGGGTCAAATCCAAAAGATTCATAACATAATTTTTTAGGCTTTAAAATTTCAGCTGACTGTGGGCCAACTAATAAAGATATTGCTCCCGCTTCACCTGCTTGTTCAACACCTTTTAAGTCCATTCCTCCACCAGAGGGATAAAACATATGATTTAAGGATTTTCTTCCAGCAATGATCGAAAGAATATTAATAATATCTTCTTTCCTTGTCCATTCAGCATGCGCTGGAGAACCCATGGGGAAAAGAATATTTTGGATTTCTAACCATTCTGTGAGATTACGTGCGCTGAAATCTTCATTTAACGCTAACCACTGGATTAATTCTTCTTTGAATGCTTTTATGGAAGGTCTTTGGCTTGGATCATTATCTGTTGATTTATGCAACAACTCTTCCAGAGGAGCAAGGTATCCATCTTTCTCAAAGTTTGATAAAGAAAGTGCACTGCCTCTAATGAATTGACCATCAAAACCTAATGGTTGTTTCGTTAATGCAATCCAGAGTGATTTTGCAAATGAATAAACATCTGCTGGTTCACCATCAGCTTTAAAAGCGATGCGCCGCATTTCTGGAGCCATTGTGAATTTAGCTCCAACGTCACGTCTTTCGGGTGTTAGATTCCCACTTTCGGGAAACTTGACCAAGCCGAAGTCAGTCAAATATATTCTGCCTGAATAATAAAGAAAATTATCTGGCTTAATATCTCGGTGGTAAATTCTTTGCATGTGAAGCTGTTCGAGAGTTTCGGCAAGAGGTATAAATGCTTCAATTATTTGAGAGAAACTCTTCCCTTCAATGAAAACAGAGAAGGGTTGTGCCAAGGGCATAACATACCATGGTTTAATTTCTCTGGGATTGACTGGCAAACAGGAAGCTGTTATTGGCATAACGCCCTCGATACCGCATTTGGTAACGACGTTCACCTCGTTTTGAAATCGTTGATAAGTATCATCTTGAACTCGCCTCAGTACTTTCAAAGCGAACTCTTCACCAGTTTCATTATTAGCAATTTTTGTTACGTCACCATTGCCGCCGCTGCCTAAAATTTCAACTGTATGAAATCCCTCGACAGGACATAAAGGTAATACATCCTTCGTCATATGAGTCACTTGTTATGTTGAGAAAATCAGATTCTAGCAGTCACTAAGGAACAAATCAGGCATTTTTATTGGATATCCATCTAGACTCGGTATGGCCGTTTAAATCATGATGCTATTACCCCCCCCTTTATTGTATATTAAACCAGCAGGGTCTTGCTAAGGGGACAATGACATGGACCATGGACGTAGTACAGTTCTTTAGGTGTGTTTTGGAAAATCACATTTTCAATCAGCATTTTAGCCCTTTAGTAGTTGAATTCATATAAGGCATACGTGAGGTGACATGGAAGAAAAGCAGATTAGGTTTTCAAGTATGTATCTACTGGCTGAGAGTGAAAGTAAAGCGAGTTTTTTTCACTCAGAATTAGTTCATATGTCTAATGAAAATGTTCGGCCATAAAAGCATTAGCCTGCCCGAATACTTCTTTAAAAGCGATTTCTGCTCAAAGAATGATGCCTCAGATGGCATGTGGATGATGACAATGACAATTACCATCACGACGAGCTGACCACAGCTAGCAGATCTTTGCCTGCTTTGACATCATAACCTGTTATCTGTGGACGAACTCCAGTCACCGGTTTAAGAAATTGCACGTTGTAATGCTGCGCACTAGAATCAGTTGCGTTCATTTCCCGCGCTCTGAACTACATGGCGTGGGTACTACTTTTGATTTTGGCGATAAGTTTTTCTGACTGGGTCAGGCCTTCCGCGATCTCCGCATCAATCACGGCGCTTCCGAATTCGTTAATTAAATCCAGCAATATTTCGTAAGACTGAATCAGTTCCAGAAGATCAAAGAGCGCTTTTTGGTCGTGGCGAGAGGGAGAAGGATGGTTAAGCGCTGCCTGATTAACAATCCACTCAAGATTGATTTTTATCGCTTCTACCTGACCGTAGCTATACATAATTCATGAGCTTAAATCCTCATTTCAAGATTTCTGGGAGCGATGTCGTGAAAGCTTCACGGCGAAAATGAGTAAAACGATCGCAAGAGCGGGATGAGCTGAAGAAAGGAGAGTCGAGAAGCTAATTATGGAATAGTTTGCGTGCTTAGCAAGTTAAATGTTGCGCAAACGTAAAAATAAATGCGCGAAAGGAGGGCGTTTTCGCGCAATGCCTTCAATTCGCGCAGATTATCTTATCCGACGATCAGGTTTCCCAGGCGTGTGGGGCAAACAGATAACCCTTGTTACGCACGGTTTTAATGCGGTAGGGCTCGGTGGCGTTATCCTGCAGTTTTTTGCGTAATCGCGAAATCGCCACGTCAACGCTGCGATCCATACCGTCATAGCTCACGCCACGGAGGTTTTTCAGCAGCGCGTCGCGGTCCATGATTTGCCCGGCATGCGTGGCCAGCTCCCACAGTAGATCAAAGTCTGCGGTAGAAAGGGCGATAAGCTCGCCGGAAAGCAGGACCTGGCGGTTAACCGGGTCAATAGACAGCGTACCAAAGCGCAACGCTTTGTGCGGCGTCAGGGACGGCGCGGGCGCTTCGCGTTCGATGCTGGCGTGCTGGCGTAAATGGAGGCGCAGGCGAGCGAGCAGGACGGCAGGCGGTGTGGTTTTCAGAATGTAATCATTTGCGCCCATCTCCAGCGACAGAATATGGTTCATATCGCTGTCCAGTGAGGTAAGCAGAACGATAGGACCGTCCCAGCGGGCGCGCAGATCCCGGCAGAGCGTCATGCCGTCTTTACCTGGCAGCATGATGTCCAGCAGCACTAAATCGGGGTTTTCACGGACGACCACCTCTTCGGCACGATCGCCGCGAGGCTCAACAATGACGTCCATATCATGTTTACCCAGATAGGCGGCGATCAATTGCCCGACTTCGGGTTCGTCTTCAACATATACAATCTTATTCATACAGCGTCTGTTTTCGTGAAAAAAGCCAAAATACACCGCGGAACCTTAACCTTCCATTAATCTTTCAAAATTAACGCCGCTTCCGTTATTCTGACGTTTCTTGTTATATGATTGTTATAGGAAAAAATATGGGGCTGGTGATCAAAGCCGCGCTGGGGGCGCTGGTGGTGTTACTGATTGGCATTCTGGCAAAAACCAAAAACTACTATATTGCCGGGCTGATCCCGCTGTTCCCGACCTTTGCGCTGATTGCCCACTATATTGTGGCCTCTGAGCGGGGTACGGAAGCGCTACGCACGACCATCGTGTTTGGCATGTGGTCAATCATACCGTACTTTCTCTACCTGCTTTCCCTGTGGTATTTCACCGGTTTTCTGCGGCTTCCGCTGGCGCTGGGCGGGGCAGTGGTCTGCTGGGGACTCAGCGCCTGGGTGTTAATCTTCTTCTGGAGCCGCTTTCACTAGCGCAGCGGGCGGCCGCCGTCCACGGCAAAGGTTCTGCCGGTGACATAGCAGCTGGTGAGCAGGTAATCCACCAGGTCGATCACCTCTTTCTCACCGGGCGCTATTTTCATGAGCGACTTATTCAGCGCCTGCTGGCGGTATTCCGCATCATCGTGTTCGTTAAACAAAATCATCGCCGGGGCGATGGCGTTCACCTTTACCTCGGGCGCGAGCTTGCGGGCAAAGGAGCGGGTCATGTTATCCAGCGCGGCTTTGCTGGCCGCGTAGGCGATATGCTTGTCGCTGCCGCGCTCCACCACATAATCGGTAAAGTGAATAATGTCCCCCGCCGCATGCCCGTGGCCGCGCAGCAGATCCTGCAGCGCGTGGTTAAGCAGATAAGGGGCGTTAACGTGGATCTGCAGCATGGCGGAGAGCGTATCGCTGAGGGACGTGCCGGGTTTCTCGGCACACCATGCGCTGGCATTATGGATCACGGCACGCAACCCCGTCGCGGTGGATTTAACCTGTTCGGCAAAGGCCAGAATGCCTTCGTCGGTGGAAAAATCAGCCTGAATGCAGACCGCTCCGGCTTTGCGCAGCCCCTCAATCGACGGGTATTCCGTACGGTAGCTGACAATGACCGGATGGCGAAGGTTGAGAAAGTGATGGGCGAGGGCGAGGCCGATACGGCGGCCTCCACCGGTGATCAGTATTGGGCGAAGCGGTGCATTTCCCATCGTATTCTCCTTTACAGTTCAACAATGGGAAAGACAGTGCTATCCCATTAACATCCAGGTTGCCGGTACGGCAGCAACCAGTAACAGCCCGATTAAGGCCATTTCACGGCGTTTCAGCGCGTTCTCCAGCTGATGCGTGCGGCGGGCATAGATAAACACCAGCAGACCCGGCGCATACAGCACAACCGACAGCAGCAGATGCATCGGCCCGGAAGCATACAACAACCACAGGCCGTAAATACAGGCCCCTACGCCCACAACATAGTGCGCCGGACGCGTGGCGATTTTTAACAAATACGCACCCACTAAGAAATAGGGTACCAGAATCATCTCCGAGGCGATGGTCAGCAGAGTGTTATAGTCTGAACCTGTGAGCCAGATCAGCACCAGACAGACCTGAACGCTGATGTTGGTCAGCCAGAGTGAGGCTGATGGCGCATTATTATGGTTTTGACGGGCAAACAGGCGGGGAAACGCCTTGTGCGTCGCGGCCAGGAACGGTACTTCTGCCGCCATGATGGTCCAGCTCAGGTAAGCGCCGCAGACGGAGACGATCAGCCCTGCGGCAATCACCACGTCGCCCCACGGGCCGAGCATTTTCACCATCAGGCCTGCCATGGACGGGTTACGCATTTCGGCCAGTTCAGGCCGCGCCACCACGCCCAGCGACAGCAGGGTCACCAGCAGATACACGCCCAGCGCCGCCAGGACGGCCAGCAGCGTGGCGCGGCCTACATCGCGCTTATTACGCGCGCGGGCAGAAACCACGACGGCACCCTCAACGCCGATAAATACCCACAGGGTAATCAGCATCGTGTTTTTCACCTGCTCCCAGACCGGAACGCCCAGCGCAATGCCGCTGAAATCAAGCGAAAACACGTCGAGACGGAACGCAATGAAGGCCAGCACGATAAACAGGCCAAGCGGCACCAGCTTCGCCAGCGTCGCCACCAGGTTGATGCTGGCGGCGGTCTGGACACCGCGCAAAATCAGCCAGTGAACAATCCACAGCAGCACCGAGGCGCCGACGATAGACTGCCAGGTATTGCCGTCGCCAAACAGGCGCAGCTCAGGGGTATCGGTAAAGAAACTGAGCGCCGAGAAAACAATCACCAGATAAGAGACGTTGGCGATGACCGCGCACAGCCAGTAGCCCCAGGCGGAACAGAAGCCGATCAGCTCGCCGAAACCTTCACGTGCATAGGTGAATATGCCGCCGTCCAGATCCGGGCGAATGCGCGTCAGCAACAGCATGGCAAACGCCAGCAGCAATATCCCGACACCGGTAATGCCCCAGCCAATGAGCAGGGCGGCAGGGCTTGCGACGGCCGCCATGTTCTGCGGTAAACTGAATACGCCCGCGCCCAGCATTGAGCTCAATACAAGTGCAGTTAAAGCACTCAGGCCAAGTTTCTTTTCCATTGGCTTCCTGTTATTAAAAGTCCCAATCCAGAATAATTATTTCGCTAAGGCGCATAAAAATGGTGGATCACACTAAGGCGCGGGATTTTACGGAGTGTAACGAAAGCATGCAATGATGTGTGGCAGAATTTCAAAAAAAGTAACAAAAAAGGCGGCATTGCGCCGCCTTTCGTCAACGGTTTTGTTACTTGTACAGATCGGCGCTGATGGTCACGTTGTTACCACGTTCCTGCCACTGGCGGGTGATGTGGTAATACTTCGCCCCTTTCTTCGCCGCACGCTTCGCGACCTGATAAGAGACTTCCGTCATATTGCCGTAGTTGCCGGTAAACTTGATGCTGTCGAACGGCACCATTTGCGCGGCAGTGGCTTTGTTCAGCTCTTCAATTTTGGTGCCGTCCGGCAGCGTCACGGAGTAACGGCCACCTTTCGTGGACTGCGTTTCAAAGAAACGGCCCACTTCAGCGCTTGGCGCCGCAGAGGTCGCTACGCCCGGAATTTCAACTTTCTTCGCTTCTTCGCCGCCTTTGGCTATCGCCGCGCGACCCGCTTCAGAATCCGCAGGGATGGCATCCGGGCTCTGCAGAACGCGTTTTTTCGCATCTTCTTTGTAGATGAATGCGGTAATGCGCTGGTTGCCGCCCTGGTTAGCATCCACCTGACGCACGATATAGAAAGAGTAGGCACCTTTCTCTTTCGCGGCTTTGGTGATGGCATCGTTCACTTCTGGCTGGCTGCGATAGAAGCCCTGAACGGTAACGGTGTCGTAAGGTTCCAGCTCAATGGCCTGGTCTTTCGGCAGCTCAACGATACCGTTGATCACGCGGTTTTTCGGCGCGTCAGCCTTTGGTGCATTATCTTTATACAGCGCAATGGTCACGCGCTGGTTACCGCTGTTGCCGTAATCGGACTGGTCAACTACGTAAAACGAGGCCGCCCCGTTTTTATCCGCGGCTTTTGATGCGGCGGCGACGGCATCGCCAATAGAATTATAACGACCCACAATGACCGTATGGTCAAAAGGTTTTAACGCTGCCGCTTGCTCTGGCGTTAACTCTGTTGCGGCATTCGCAGACAGGGCGGTCGCACAGAGAAGTGCGGACGCCAGGAGTGTGTTCTTAAGCTTCATAAAAATAATCCTTCGCCTTGCGCAAACCATGTACTGGTATTGTTGTTTATTTGAGACGGTCCCGATTATGGCATTTAAAACCCGTCGCTGTCTGCGCCATTTTTCACTGCCTGTGCTCACGCAATTACCGAATTCGATAACATTTAGTGATATGTTGAAAAAACAGGCGTTTGACAAGCAAAACTGATAAAGCATATGACTTTTACAAGTTAATTTAATGTTAATAACTTGTTCTCTTATGGCGCTATATCATGTTTTTACCGCTTCGCTTGCGCGATTTATCGGTTCTGGCGATGAATTTAAGGTAAATATCACTGTCAGTGACGCCGATCGCTTATTTTTCACAGATAAAGTAAGAAATAGTGTTTTCTGGCGGTAGATCACAAGCGCTATTTTCAGTAGGTTATAGACAGTTTGTTACTGTTTTATTTTGCGGGGTTACTCATTTCTCGTCGCTATCATGCTGGCGAAAATTGATACAAACCGCGGGCATTTATCGACAAACCATCATCAAAAACCGATGGAAGGGAAAACTATGCGTATTGGGGTACCAAAAGAACGGTTAGCCAATGAAACCCGCGTAGCGGCAACACCGAAAACGGTGGAGCAACTGCTTAAGCTGGGTTTTACCGTCGCGGTTGAAAGCGGCGCAGGCAAGCTGGCGAGTTTCGATGACGAAGCCTTTATTCAGGCTGGCGCGGAAGTGGTGGACGGTGCTGAAGTCTGGCAGTCGCCCGTGATTCTGAAGGTCAACGCGCCGGAAGAGAGTGAGATTGCGCTGCTGAATCCAGGCACCACGCTGGTGAGCTTCGTCTGGCCTGCACAAAATCCTGAACTGATGGAGAAGCTGGCGGCCCGTGGCGTGACCGTGATGGCGATGGACTCCGTGCCGCGTATTTCGCGCGCGCAGTCGCTGGATGCGCTGAGCTCCATGGCAAACATTGCCGGCTACCGCGCCATTGTTGAAGCAGCCCACGAATTTGGACGCTTCTTTACCGGCCAGATCACCGCGGCGGGGAAAGTCCCACCGGCGAAAGTGATGGTAATTGGCGCGGGCGTGGCGGGACTTGCCGCCATCGGTGCGGCAAACAGCCTGGGCGCTATCGTGCGCGCGTTCGACACCCGTCCCGAAGTGAAGGAACAGGTCCAGAGCATGGGGGCCGAATTCCTTGAGCTGGACTTTAAGGAAGAAGCGGGCAGCGGTGATGGTTACGCGAAGGTGATGTCCGAAGCCTTTATCAAAGCCGAAATGGAACTCTTCGCCGCGCAGGCGAAAGACGTCGACATTATTGTTACCACCGCGCTTATTCCGGGTAAACCGGCGCCGAAGCTGATCACCCGTGAGATGGTCGACTCCATGAAGCCGGGCAGCGTGATTGTCGACCTGGCGGCGCAAAACGGCGGTAACTGCGAGTATACCGTTGCCAATCAGGTGACCACGACCGCTAACGGCGTGAAGGTGATCGGCTATACCGACCTGCCTGGCCGCCTGCCAACCCAGTCATCTCAGCTGTACGGCACCAACCTGGTTAACCTGCTGAAGCTGCTCTGCAAAGAGAAAGACGGCAACATCACCGTCGATTTTGACGATGTGGTGGTGCGCGGCGTTACCGTCGTTCGCGAAGGTGAAATTACCTGGCCTGCGCCGCCTATTCAGGTTTCAGCCCAGCCCCAGGCTGCGTCAAAAGCGGCACCCGAGCCAAAAGAACCGGCAAAACCGGCTTCTCCGTGGCGCAAATACGCCATCATGGCGCTGGTCATTATTCTGTTCGGCTGGCTGGCTGACGTCGCGCCGAAAGAGTTCCTCGGCCACTTTACCGTCTTCGCACTCTCGTGCGTTGTGGGTTACTACGTGGTGTGGAACGTCTCCCATGCGCTGCATACGCCGCTGATGTCGGTGACCAACGCTATCTCCGGGATCATCGTGGTAGGGGCGTTGCTGCAGATTGGACACGGCGGCTGGATCAGCTTCCTGAGCTTTATCGCGGTGCTGATCGCCAGTATCAATATTTTCGGTGGCTTCACCGTGACTCAGCGCATGCTGAAAATGTTTCGTAAAGGCTAAGGGGTAGCATATGTCTGGAGGATTAGTGACAGCCGCATACATTGTTGCTGCAATCCTGTTTATTTTCAGTCTGGCGGGGCTTTCCAAACACGAAACGTCTCAGCAGGGAAATAACTTTGGTATCGCCGGGATGGCGATTGCGCTGATTGCCACCATCTTCGGGCCGGATACCGGCAACGTGGCGTGGATCCTGGTGGCGATGATCATCGGCGGCGCGATTGGTATTCGCCTGGCGAAGCGCGTTGAAATGACCGAGATGCCGGAGCTGGTGGCGATTCTGCACAGCTTCGTGGGCCTGGCGGCGGTGCTGGTGGGCTTCAACAGCTACCTGTATCACGAACCGGGCATGGAGCCGATTCTGGTCAACATTCATCTGACCGAAGTGTTCCTCGGTATCTTCATCGGTGCAGTAACCTTCACCGGTTCTATCGTGGCGTTTGGCAAGCTGCGCGGTAAGATCTCTTCTAAACCGCTGATGCTGCCTAACCGTCACAAGCTGAACCTGGCGGCGCTGGTGGTGTCGTTTGTGCTCCTGGTGGTCTTCGTGCGTACCGAAAGCGTGGGCCTGCAGGTACTGGCGTTGCTGGTGATGACCATCATCGCGCTGGCGTTTGGCTGGCATCTGGTGGCGTCCATCGGCGGTGCGGATATGCCGGTGGTTGTCTCGATGCTGAACTCCTACTCCGGTTGGGCAGCGGCGGCTGCGGGCTTTATGCTGAGCAACGACCTGCTGATCGTCACCGGTGCGCTGGTCGGTTCTTCCGGTGCCATCCTGTCTTACATCATGTGTAAGGCGATGAACCGTTCGTTCATCAGCGTTATCGCCGGTGGCTTCGGTTCTGACGGTTCTTCTACCGGCTCTGACGAAGAAGTGGGTGAACACCGTGAGATCAGCGCGGAAGACACCGCGGAAATGCTGAAAAACTCGCATTCTGTGATCATCACCCCAGGCTACGGTATGGCGGTGGCGCAGGCGCAGTATCCGGTGGCGGAAATCACCGAGAAGCTGCGCGCGCGCGGTATCAAAGTTCGCTTTGGTATTCACCCGGTGGCGGGACGTCTGCCGGGCCACATGAACGTACTGCTGGCGGAAGCGAAGGTGCCATACGACATCGTGCTGGAGATGGACGAGATCAATGATGATTTCGCCGACACCGACACCGTGCTGGTTATTGGTGCTAACGACACCGTTAACCCGGCGGCACAGGACGATCCGCGCAGCCCAATCGCCGGGATGCCGGTTCTGGAAGTGTGGAAGGCGCAGAACGTCATTGTCTTCAAACGCTCGATGAACACCGGCTATGCTGGCGTGCAGAACCCGCTGTTCTTCAAAGAGAATACCCATATGCTGTTTGGCGACGCCAAAGCCAGCGTGGATGCGATTCTGAAAGCGCTGTAATTCGCTTTCTCCTGACAAACCGCCCTTCGGGGCGGTTTTCCTATTTCTGCGGCCAGCGTTTCTCCTCTGTCTATACTTTACCCTTTGTGTAATACGAGGAGGTGTAATGCAATTTCTGTCCCGCTTCGACATCATCGCGCTGATGATGACGCCGACATTCTGGATAGGCGCCGCCACGGTTGTCTTTGTGACGCTGTTGGTGTACTGGCTGCTAACGCGCCTGATCGCGTTCGTTAAGAAAGGCATCACCACCTGGGGCGACAAGCACCCGACCACCAACCGGATGCGTTTTATCCTGACCGATATGCTTAACCGCACCAGCCGCTTCCTGCTGTTTGTGGTGGCGCTGCTCTTCAGCCTGCGTTTCGTTGACTTGCCGGATCATCTCTTTGGCACCGTGAGCCACGCCTGGTTCCTGGTTTTCGCCATCCAGGTGGCGCTGTGGATGGATCAGGGGGTGGTGTCGTGGCTTCGTCACGTCATGCTGGCGCCCGGAAGCCATAAAAACCCGGTCACGCTGGTGATCACGGGGCTTATTCTCCGTGCCATCGTCTGGTCAGTGATGCTGCTGTCTATCCTTGCTAACGCGGGCGTCAACATCACTGCTCTGGTTGCCAGCCTTGGGGTAGGGGGTATTGCCATCGCCCTCGCCGTACAAACGATCCTCAGCGACGTGTTTGCCTCGCTCTCTATCGGCTTTGATAAGCCGTTTGAAATTGGCGATTTTGTGGTATTCAACGACGTGGCGGGGACGGTAGAGCACATTGGCCTGAAAACGACCCGTATCCGCAGCCTGAGCGGGGAGCAGATCGTCTGCGGTAACGCCATTTTGCTTCAGCAGACGCTTCACAACTACAAACGCATGCAGACGCGTCGCATCGTCTTTACCTTTGGCGTTGCCAGCGACACGCCGCCCGATAAGTTGCGCTACGTGGGGGATATGGTCAGGCAGATCATTACCGATGTCGGCGAGACAAAATTCGATCGTGCCCATTTTCTGGGATTTGACCGCGACCGCCTGACGTTCGAAGTCGTCCATATCGTTAATACCGCGGATTACAACAAATACATGGACATCCAGCAGGAGATCAATATCCGTATTCTTGAAGGGCTGAACGCCCAGGAGATTAAGCTGGCGCTGCCCAGCATGGTATTGCACGCGCCGTGGATGCAGGATGAGTCAGGTGAACAGCCGAAGCCGGTAATGGAGATCTGATGAGAAAAGCCCGCCGGAGCGGCGGGCTTTGATGTTTACGTTAATCGTCTTCCGGGTCGTCCAGCTCAATCGGCGTCTGATACTCATCCGGCTTGATGACCAGCAGGTCGCAGCGCAGATGGTCGATCACCTGTTCGGCGGTATTGCCGAGGAAGGCAGCAGAGATACCGGTCCGGCCAATGGTGCCCAGCACCACAATCCCGGCCTGCAGATGTTCGGCTAAATCCGGGATCACCTCTTCAGGCAGCCCTTTTTCCACGTGCGTCATGTTCTCGTCAATGCTGAACTTCTGGCGCAGCGCTTTCATCGCCAGCAGGTGCTGACCGCGGATCGCGTCGTTATAGACGCCAGGGTCAAATTCCGGCAGCTCAATGGCGATATTGATTGGGGTAACCGGATAGGCGCCCACCAGATGCACTTCGGTATGGTTAACCTGATCGGCAAGCTGGATGGTCTCCTTCACCAGCTTCTCGTTGAGCGAATTGTGATAATCCTCTTCGCTCGCGAGATTCACCGCCACAACGGCTTTCCCGCCTTCAGGCCACGGCTGGTCTTTCACCATCCAGACCGGGCAAGGGCATTTACGCAACAAATGCCAGTCGGTCGGAGTGAAGATTACGGACTCCAGCTTGTCGTGCTGGTGCGCCATCTTCAGCAGCAGGTCGTGCCCACCGGCAACCACTTCCTGGATAATGGCCTCAAAAGGTCGGTTATGCCAGACCACTTTAATATCAATAGGCACGCCCGCTTCCAGGTAATACTTCGCCTGTTCACGGATCCACGCGGTACGCTGGCTGATGACGCCCTGACGCATAGCGGTGCGCTCGTCAGGCGACAGAAGGGTGGTCATCTCATACGAGAAGTCATAGATCGGCAAAAATGCTTTGATTTTGCCACCAATCCGTTGATGTAAATACACAGCACGTCGTAATGCCGGCTGATCGTCCTGATTCGGATCGATAGCTACCAGCATGTTTTGATACTTGGCCATACAGGTCTCCTTACTACTGTCACCACAGTCTGTAATTAAAAGAGTAACCTATATATCCTGAATGAAACAGAGGGGAGCTTTTGCCAGATCAATAATTCATGAAAATTTATCAGAGGAAAAGCACGGTGGATGTCACCGCGATAAACGCAATGAACAGCAGCACCATCACCGCTATCGCAAAGGTCGTGGAATCCTGAACGTAGGTTTTTTCCTCCCCCTTCATCGGACCGACAAGCATGATCCAGATGAAGATAAAGGTCACTGAGGCGATCACGACTGAAACGAAAAACAAACTTTCTCTCAATTCATAACCTCAACGACAACCTTTCAGGCGCTGTGTGGGGACGTGCTGCGGTGAAAATGTCTTAAAGCGGAAGCGATGATACCAGACCAATAAATCACATGAATTTATCAGTCTGGTTATCAACATGCGGAGAGTTACGCCACGTTGCGGGCGTGTCCGGCAAGAACGGCCAGCGCTTCGCCGTTTTCGATAGTGATGTATTTACCCTTTACGGCCAGCATTCCGCTCTTCTGGAAACGACCCAGCAGACGGCTGATGGTCTCAACGGTCAGGCCCAGATAGTTACCGATATCGCCACGGGTCATGGTCAGACGGAACTCACGCGGCGAGAAACCGCGCTCGGCGAAGCGGCGGGAGAGGTTGTAGATAAACGCGGCCAGGCGCTCTTCTGCATTCTTTTTGGAAAGCAGCAGAATCATGTCCTGATCGCCTTTGATCTCACCGCTCATCAGACGCATCATCTGCTGACGCAGGTTAGGCATCTTACCGGACAGATCGTCCAGGGTTTCAAACGGAATTTCGCAAACCATTGAGGTTTCGAGTGCCTGAGCAAAGCTCGGGTGGTGACCAGTGCCGATGGCATCAAAGCCCACCAGATCGCCTGCCAGGTGGAAGCCGGTGATCTGCTCGTCACCCTGTTCGGTGATGGTGTAGCTCTTGATGGTGCCAGAGCGGATAGCATAGAGCGATTTCAGTTCGTCTCCCGCTTTAAACAGCGTCTGCCCTTTCTGAATCGGCTTTTTGCGCTCGATGATATTATCAAGCTGATCGAGTTCATGCTCATTCAGGGTAAACGGGATACAGAGCTGGCTGATGCTGCAATCCTGGCAATGGATAGCACAACCGCCAGACTGAATGCGTCGTATAATTCGCTTTTCCGGGATCATAGGTTTGCTCAAGCCTTAATTGATATTGGTCAATTTTAACATCTTTTTGGTAAGTACGTAAGCCTGACAAACCCTCAATAAGGACAAGAGACGGCAACGTGTTGCCATCTTCTTGAAATTCCACAGCTTGATTATGGATTTTTAGCCTAACCGGTAGAAAATTAAGCACAAAAAGCCTGGGATCTACAGCAAGAGATACCCTTCGTGACGCAGTAACCACTCCTTGCGCTGCACGCCGCCAGCATAGCCGGTCATGGTGCCGTTACGGCCAATGACCCGATGGCAGGGCACCACAATGCTGACCGGATTAGAGCCATTGGCGGCACCCACCGCGCGTGCGGCGCCTGCGCGGCCTAGATGCTCCGCGAGCTGGCCGTAATGCATGACCTGCCCGCACGGAATCGACCGCAGCGCCTGCCACACTTCGCGCTGAAAAGGGGTACCTGCCGTGGCGGTTGGCAGAGTGTCAATGATGCTGAGATCGCCTTCAAAATACGCCGCCAGCTTGTCGCTCAGCCCGCCCGGGTTGGTGGCGCTGATGCGTTCATAACCTTGTGCGCGGTAATGAATATCAAGCAGTTCCTCCATGCGGTCGCTGTGCTCTTCCCACTCAACGGCGCGCAGGCAGAACTGCTCGTCCGCGATCACCCACAGCGGCCCGAGCGGCGTCGCAATTTTATCTTCGAGTAATCTCAGCATTTTCAATCCTTTAATTTAGCCTCGGGTATATCCCCGGCCCAATCGGCAGGCCGACAAGATACCATGCCACCAGCATCACCAGCCATACCCCTAAAAAGATAAGCGGGTAGGGTAAAACCAGCGAATAGTAGGTACCCAGTCTGGCCTCGGGCTTATAGCGCTGCAGGAAGCCTAAAAACAGCGGAACGAAAGGTGAGACGGGCGCCAGCGGGATCACCGAGGAGTCCGCGATGCGGAACAGGATCTGGGCAAACGCCGGGTGGAACCCGAGCATCATAAACATCGGCACGAAGATCGGCGCCAGAATTGACCAGATGGCGGAGCCGCTGGCAATAAACATGCACAGCAGGGATGACAGCAGCGCCAGCCCGACAAACGCCGGTACGCCGCTTAATCCGGCAGCCTCCAGCGCGTCGGTCAGGCCCACGGCCATAAACTTGCCCATGTTGCTCCAGTTAAACATCGCCACAAACTGCGCCAGCGGGAATACCATCACGATAAAGCCCGCCATCTCTTTCATCGGCTCGATCATCAGCTGCGGCAGATCGCCCTGACGGCGGATTTTGCCGGTAGCGATACCGTAGGCGAGCGAAACGACAAAGAAGAAGAGAATAATCAGCGGCACGATGCCCTGAATAAACGGCGACGGCAGAACGGTATGCTTAACCGGATCGCGCAGTATGCCGTTTTCCGGCACCACCATCAGCGCCACCAGCGCGATAAACGCCAGCGAGACCAGCCCGGCCACGCGCAGGCCGAAGCGCTGCTCTTTGCTTAGCGTCTCCAGCTTTTCATCGCTACGGCCTTCCCATTTGCCCAGACGCGGCTCGACGATCTTATCGGTAATCAGCCCGCCGACAATCGTCAGGACAATCACCGAGCTGGCCATAAAGTACCAGTTGTCGATCACGCTGACGTGCATGGCCGCATCAATGGTTTTCGCCGCCTCCGTGCTGATGCCCGAGAGCAGCACGTCGGTGGTGACGATCAGCAGGTTGGCGGTAAAGCCGCAGCCCACGCCCGCAATGGCCGACAGCAGACCCGCCACGGGATGACGCCCGACGGCGAGGAAGATCAGCGCCCCCATCGGCGGCATAATAACCAGCGCGGCATCGGATGAAATGTGGCTGAAGAAGGCGATAAACAGCACCATGTAGCTGGCGTAGCGCGCGCTGACGTGGGACGCCATTTTTACCATCAGCGCGGGTAACAGGCCCACGCGTTCAGCCAGCCCGGCGCCCAGCACCAGCGCCAGAATGGCCCCCAGCGGAGCGAAACCGCTGAAGTTTTTGATGACGTTCGGTAAAAACCAGTGCAGCCCTTCAATGCTCAGCAGGTTTTTCACCGCCACCAGGCTGCCGTCTGCCGGGCTGCGCACGCTGACGTCAAAGGCCGAGAGTACGGCGGTGGCAACCATCAAAATCACAATCAGATAGATAAAAAGCAGGAAAGGGTGCGGCACTTTATTGCCGATCCTTTCAACCCAGCCATAGAGCTTACCGGATGGGGAATGCGAAGGTATGGATGACATACTCATGGGCGTTCCTCGGGAGTGTTGTGTTGTTGTGTTGTGTTTTTTTATTTTAAAGGTGACGGTGTCACGCCCGGTGGGATCGGACACACGTACGGTTTTTCTTCTATTTGTTGTTCGAACTCTTCACGGCATTTTCTCAGCAGCGCGGCGTCCTGCAGCAGATTGAGCGCGGTCGCGCCCATCACTTTCCCGGCCAGCAGCATGCCCTTGTGGGCAATAGAGGTTCTCCCCTGAGACACCAGCTGCCAGGTGTGCAGCGGCGTGCCGACGGTAAAGCAGGGGCTGAAGCACTGGGCGACCGGCATTTTCCAGCTGACGTCACCTACGTCCGTTGAACCCGCCAGCACGTTATCGGTGATGGCATAGGGCGCGACTTCATCCACCAGCAGCGTCTCCTGATGGCGGCGGGCAAAGGCTTTGCCTGCTTCTCCCCCCGTGGCGGCAATGTTTTTCAGGCTGTTCTGCAGATCGTTTGGCGTCAGCGTGGCGCGGATTTCGCGGGCAAAGTCGCGCTCTTCATCGGTCCACTCCGGCGTGCCGTAGTGCTGCAACGCGCGGTACATCGCAGCCTCAAGCGTGCGGTTCGGCAGGTAGCTGGAGCAGGCCTTATCAAAGCGGCATTCGACGGTGGTTTCGGTCATCATTGCCGCGCCCTGGGCAATTTTTTCGATGCGTTGGTAGATCTGCTGCGCATCCGCCATCTCCGGGGCGCGGATCAGGTACAGCACTTCAGCCTGCGCCTGCACCACGTTGGGCGAAATCCCGCCGGTGTCGGTGATGGCGTAATGGACGCGCGCTTTCTCTATGATGTGCTCGTTAAGGAAGTTGGTGCCGGTGGTCATCAGCGTCACGGCGTCCAGCGCGCTGCGCCCTAAATGGGGCGAGTTGGCCGCGTGCGCCGCCACGCCGTGAAAACGCCAGGCGGCCTGAATATTCGCCAGCGTGCTGACGTTAAACATCCCGGCAAAGGCCTCCGGGTGCCAGGTGACGGCGGCATCAACGTCATCAAACAGACCTTCACGTACCATAAAGGTTTTCCCGGAGCCGCCTTCCTCACCGGGACAGCCGTAAAAACGCACCGTTCCGCTGCCGCCGTGCTGCTCCAGCCAGCTTTTTACCGCCACCGCGCCCGCAAGCGCCGCGGTGCCCAGCAGGTTATGCCCGCAGCCGTGGCCGTTCGCCCCCGGCGTGGCGGATTGCGCTGTCGTGCAGTGCGCCTGCTGGCTTAGCCCGGCCAGCGCGTCGTACTCGCCCAGCAGAGCGATAACCGGTTTTCCGCTGCCGAAGCTGGCGATAAACGCGTTTGGGATACCGCCAGCCTCGCGGGTCAGCGTAAAGCCCTCGGCTTCCAGCTCGTCAGCGAGCCGTCTGGAGGACCAGAACTCTTCAAAGCGGGTTTCGGGATGATCCCAAATCGCGTCGGCAATATCGGTTAGCGTCTGACATCGCGTGTCGATGGCATCGGCAATAAAAGCGTAGTTCTCCTGCATTACACACCTCGCGTCCACGGGAAATTGAGCGCAGTTCGCGCCAGCGTTTCAATGGCGACAGCCATGACCTGCTCATCGAAGTCGAATTTTTCGTTGTGATGTCCGGCGCTCAAATCCGTGCCGAACACCATATACGACGCCATGCCGCCGTTCTGCTGCACGCGGGCCATCATCAGCGTGGCGTCTTCAGAGCCTGCTGGCGCTTTCACCTTATCGATTGCGTGCACAATTCCCGATACCTGGCTCGCCTGTTCACGCAGGTAATCAACCCAGGCCGGCGTCGGCGCGCTGGAGGTGGCGGCCCCCATCAGGCGCATCTCCGCGCTCACGCCATAGAGCGCGGCCGCGCCGGTAATGACAGCCTTCGCGCGTTCAAAGACATACTGGTTTATTGCTTCGCTTTCACCGCGGGTTTCAACCTTAATCAGTGCATTTGCGGGCACCACGTTGCGGCCGCTACCCGCCTGCATCACGCCGACGTTGACGCGGGAAGCGCCTTCGCTGTGCGGGGCGATGCTGTGCAGGGCGAGGGCGGCCTGCGCGGCGGCAAGCAGGGCGTTACGTCCATCCTCCGGTTTGCCGCCCGCGTGTGCGGCAACGCCGGTAAAGTTCACGTCGAACTTGGTGGTTGCCATAAAGTTATCGCTGCCGCAGATCGCCGTTCCGGCGGGGACGCCGGTACCAATATGGATGGCGGTAAAATAGTCCACGCCGTCCAGCGCCCCGGCGGCGACCATGGCGCGCGCGCCGCGGGTGCCTTCCTCGGCAGGCTGGAAGATCAGCTTGACGGTACCGTTGAGCTGCGCTTCGTTCTGCTTAAGCACCTTTGCCAGCCCCAGGCCAATGGTGGTGTGGCCGTCGTGCGCGCAGGCGTGCATCATTCCCGCGTTGCAGGAGGCAAAACCGTCGCGGAACGGGCGATGGCTGTCGTCGAGCGCTTCGCTTAAATCAAGGGCATCCATGTCGACGCGAAACGCCAGCGTCGGGCCCGGTCGTCCGGTATTCAGGGTCGCCACAATGCCGGTAAATCCGCCTTCAAACGGCGCCAGCCATTTCTCAGGCGCCCCCTGCGACCGCGCACGGGCAAACTCTCGCGAAAGGGTGGCGTCATCGGGCAGCCCCATACGGCTTTCGGCATCGATCACGTCGCGACCCATCGCCAGTTCGTAGCCCAGGGAGTCAAGGATTTCCGCGACCTTTGCGGCGGTACGGAACTCTACCCAGCCGGATTCCGCAAACTGGTGAAAATCGCGACGCCATGCGATCAGCTGGGGGGCTAATGTCTGGATGTACTGCGCCAGTGTGTCCATATCTGTTCCTGTCATCATTAAAAAATGTGAACTGCTTCACGCTGTGATAGTTTTTACTTATCACTAACCGTTTTTTCACAGTTTTAACCGTTCAGGAATTACCCTCGCACATCCCTTTCCATTAAAGTAGATGACAGTTTCTTTACTCTGATAAACAACGGTTATCGGTTGGGCTATGTCATTTCAGATTAAATTCCATCAAATCCGGGCGTTTGTTGAAGTGGCGCGTCAGGGCAGCATTCGCGGTGCCAGCCGGACGCTGAATCTCTCGCAGCCGGCGCTGACCAAATCCATCAAAGAGCTGGAGGAGGGCATGGCGGCGCAGCTTTTTGTTCGCCGGAGTAAAGGCGTTGCGCTGACCGAGTGCGGGGAAGGGTTTTACCAGCGCGCCAGGCTGATTCTGGAAGAGCTGCGTGCGGCGCAGGATGACATTCGCCAGCGGCAGGGGGATCTGGCCGGGCAGATCAATATCGGGATGGGGGCCAGCGTGTCACGCAGCCTGATGCCCGCCGTCATCACCCGTTTTCACGCCCAGCACCCGCAGGTTAAAGTGCGAATTATGGAAGGGCAGCTGGTGTCGATGATCAATGAATTACGCCAGGGCGAACTGGACTTCACCATCAACACCTATTATCAGGGGCCTTACGACCATGAATTTACGTTTGAAAAACTCTTCGAAAAACCGTTTGCGGTATTTTGCCGGGAAGGGCATCCGGCGACAGGGGCAACATCCATTAACGATCTGCTGCATTATAACTGGACAATGCCAACGCCGCGGGGAAGTTATTATAAGCAATTAGAAGATCTATTTAGCCACCGCTCGCAAATACCGCGGATTGGCGTAGTGTGCGAAACCTTTTCTTCCTGCATTAGCCTTGTTGCGCAAAGTGATTTTTTAAGTATCCTTCCACAGGAGTTAGGCTGTGATCCGCTGCTGGCGCACCGTCTGGTCATTCTGCCGGTTGCCGAGTCGCTTCCAAAAGCCGCATATTATTTAATTCAGCGCCGGGATTCTCGTCAAACTCCGCTTGCCGAATCATTAATTACGCAATTCAGAAGGGAAGCGAGAAAAATAGTTTCAGGGTGAAAGTCGCATAATAAAAAAACAGAGTCTGCCCGACATCAGACAGACCCTATAGTACACACAGCAGTGCGTCCTTTCGCAAGTCCTGGGTATTATATCCATGAGGCAGGTAAATTTAGTTATAACACCTTTCCCGAAAAATGAAAGGAAGGTGAATGACTGATTTTACAAAAATTTAACGCAAATCACCTATTTTACCGTTGATGGGGTTTTAGTTAAGTCAGGTTTAAGTGCATTTTATAATGACTATATATATTCATCGGGTTAATATTTATCTCGTGCCTCATCTTCTAAGGTTTATTGAGACACCTGCCTGGCGCAGGTATAGTACAAGCCCAGATGTAGCCGGAGGATTTCCATGAACCCTGACGACAAATCCCTTTTTCTTGACGCCATGGAGGATGTCCAGCCCCTGAAACGCTGCACCGATATCCACTGGCAGCAAAGCCGTAATACCCGGGCTCGCCAGGACATCGATACCGAACAGCTCGACAACTTTCTGACCCTGGGTTTCCTTGAGCTATTGCCGCTTGACGAGCCGCTGGCGTTCCAGCGCGAAGGCGTCCAGCAGGGCGTTATTGATAAGCTGCGTTCGGGTAAATACTCCCGACAGGCCAGCTTAAATCTGTTGCGTCAGCCCGCTGAACGCTGCCGCCAGATGCTGTATTCCTTTATTCGCCAGGCCAGTCGTGACGGATTACGTAACCTCATCATCATCCACGGGAAAGGGCGCGAGCAAAATTCGCATCCTAATGTGGTGCGTAGCTATCTGGCACGCTGGTTAACCGAGTTCGAGGAAGTGCAGGCGTTCTGCGTGGCGCTGCCGCATCACGGCGGCAGCGGGGCTTGCTATGTTTCCCTGCGAAAATCCGACGACGCGAAGCAGGAGAACTGGGAACGGCACGCCAAGCGCAGCCGTTAGCGGGCGATATCTTCGCCCGTCTGAGGCTTAGAAGGTTTCCCAGTTACTGTCGGGGGTGGCGTTAGCCGTTGCCGGACGCAGCAGCTGCGGTGTTTTAACGTTGGCCGGGCGTGGGGCGGTGGCGTTTACTTTACCGTTCAGACGAAACGCGGCCACGGCCTGACGCAGCTGTTCGGACTGATCTTCCAGCGCCGCTGCCGCCGTGGCGGACTGCTGTACCAGCGCGGCGTTTTGCTGCGTCACGCTGTCCATCTGCGACACGGCCAGGCTCACCTGCTCAATTCCGCGGCTCTGTTCATCCGATGCGGACGAAATCTCGCCCATGATATCGGTGACGCGGGTGACGGCGGCGACAATCTCCTTCATAGTCGCGCCCGCTTCACTGACCTGCTCAGAACCGGTGTTTACCCGGCTGACGGAGTTCTCAATAAGCCCTTTGATCTCTTTCGCCGCCTGCGCGCTGCGGCTGGCCAGCGTACGAACTTCACCGGCGACAACCGCAAACCCGCGGCCTTGCTCGCCTGCGCGCGCGGCTTCCACCGCGGCGTTAAGCGCCAGAATGTTGGTCTGGAACGCAATGCTGTCAATCACGCCGGTAATATGAGCGATTTGCTGCGAACTGTCGGCAATTTCGTTCATGGTGCGCACCACGTTATCCACGACGTGGCCGCCGCGAGCCGCTGTTTCAGAGGCATTCTTCGCCAGCAGCGTCGCCTGACGGGCGTTATCGGAGTTCTGTTTAACCGTTGCGGTCAGCTCTTCCATGCTGGCGGCAGTCTCTTCAAGCGAGGAGGCCTGCTCTTCGGTGCGGGCGGAGAGATCGTTGCTCCCTGCGGCAATTTCACCCGCGCCGGTGTAGATGGAGTCGGTGCTGCCGCGTACGGCGCTGACGGTCGTCACCAGCGACTGCTGCATCTCGTGCAGGCCAGCCGCCAGCTGACCCATCTCATTGCGGCCAGAGAGGGTGATATCCTGCGTCAGATCGCCTCCCGCAATGGCGCGAATATGGTTCATGATGGCGTTGAGCGGTTTTAACAGAAGGTGCTGTAAACCCTGCCAGATCACCACCAGCACGGCGATAACGGCCAGGAAAATGGCAGCCAGCGTCCACTGCATCTGCGTGAAGCTGCTTTGGTTCTCTTCGGTTGCCGCCTTCAGCAGCGTGTTGTTCTCGGCGCGCCAGCGGTTATAGACCGCTTCCATGTCGTCCTGGGCCTGCTGTGCGTCCAGATCGCCATAGGCCTGGTAGTTGTCGGCACGCAGATACTCAATCGACAAACGCATCACCTCGTGCATCTGATTCCATGACTTCTGCATCTCGTCGGTTAACGCCGCATTCTGGCCGTTAACCTGCGGCATTTTCTGCCATTCTTTGTTATAGGCTTCAGCTTTAGCCAGCGAGTCGCCTGCGGTGCCGAGCAGTTTGTTGATCGCGGCAAGGGATGCCGGGTCGCGCTGGTTCTTCAGGTAGCGGATTGCCACGCGGGTGACGGTAACGCGCGTTTTCACCAGCGTGTTCACGCTGTCGCTCAGGCTTTCCTGCTGGGCATTCAGCACGCCGGAGTTCTGGAAGTTATGGCGATCGTTGCTGACGGCAGAGTAGAACAACCCTCCCGTGACAACTTGCAGCAGACAGAATATGGTGAGGGCAAAGATAATTCCGGTAATCACGTGCAGATTTTTCAGCATAGCGGTCGTCCGTTAGAAAAGATGCAGAGGTACACCCATACTATCGTCGTATAGAATTTAAACTTTAATTTAACTCGCGCTTAACTTAGGGCTTCGGTCAGGAACCTGTTGTAAATCCGGATCATTTTATGAGGAAGGTTAACATGAGCAGCATTGATAAAAGCGGGACGTACGCGCTCGGAACGCGAACGGTTAAACGACTGGGCTACGGGGCAATGCAGCTTGCCGGGCCGGGCGTATTTGGCCCGCCGAAGGATAAACAGGCCGCGCTGGACGTGCTGCGCGAAGCCGTGGCGGCGGGTGTGAATCATATCGATACCAGCGATTTTTACGGCCCGCATGTGACGAACCAGCTGATCCGCGAGGCGCTTCATCCTTACCGGGACGATCTCACCCTCGTCACCAAGATCGGTGCCCGTCGCGATGACAAAGGGGCCTGGCTGCCGGCCTTTTCCGCGCAGGAGCTGACCCAGGCGGTGCATGACAACCTGCGCAACCTGAAGCTGGATGTGCTGGACGTGGTGAACCTGCGGATCATGTTTAGCGCACACGGCCCGGCAGAAGGATCGATTGCTGAACCGCTTTCCACCCTCGCAAAATTACAGCAGCAGGGGCTGGTACGCCACATTGGCCTGAGCAACGTCACGGCCACGCAGGTGGCGGAAGCGCGGAAGATGGTGCAGGTCGTCTGCGTGCAGAACATGTACAACATTGTGAACCGCGGCGACGATGCGCTGGTGGATTTACTGGCGCAGCAGGGGATTGCGTATGTGCCGTTCTTCCCGTTGGGAGGCTTCACGCCGCTGCAGTCCACCGGCCTGCAGGCCGTCGCGGATTCCCTGGGCGCAACGGCGATGCAGGTTGCGCTGGCATGGCTGCTGCAACGGTCGCCGAACATCCTGCTGATCCCCGGCACGTCATCCGTGGCGCATCTGCGGCAAAACCTCGCGGCGGGAGAGGTGCAATTGCCGCCTGAAGCACTTGAAAAACTGAATGCGCTGATGGGTTAATCACAGCATGGGCAAAGCCGGAAGGACACTTCCAGGCTTTGCCTGCTCAGACTCCGCATTGACTTTTCTGTCTGTGAAGCGCTAACGCTTCTGCCACAATTTCCTGCTTGCTTTTTCGCGTCTCAAAGGCGGTGATTCTGATGTATTCCATCAGGTCAGGCTCAATGCGGGCGCTCAACATCCTGAGATCGGCCTCCTTTGCTAAACCGCGGGCAACTCGCTTGTCGGGATAGTCACGGGCTGGCATAGAAAACGTCCTCCAAAAGTCTTGATAATTCGCGCCCTGGAATATGCGTTATTTTGATGTTGAAGTCAATTGATAGTGTTTCAATAGTGATTTAATGATCTTTTTTCACATGAGGTCATTTTAAAGTGTTTTCTAATGACTTTTTTATGACTTTTGGTTGGCCCATCTGCGATCGCCAGCAGGAGAGGTTGCTAAATTAAATCCGCTCAAACTTCAACGCGTTTGCGGTCTTTGTCGGAAATGACCTTGATCCTGTGCCGCAATCCGAAATGCTGTGTTTATATACAGTATCTGGCGGGAAAGGCATTTATGGACACTCTCTTTTCTTATCATCCAAAGCAACTTATTGAATTACCTTTATATCTTGAGCGTGTTGCCTGTGGCTTTCCTGGCCCTCAGAAGATGGGCATTACGACATTGAGTTAGTCTACGCCCTCGATATCCAGGGGAACTGTTAAAGGGGGATACATTTAGTTCCACCCTTTTTCTTGTGGAGGTTCAGCGATTGGAAAGGTGGATTCGTTCTTTCACGACTGTGGCCAACTACTTTACCGAAAGGAGTTTAACCATGTTGACTTCACTCTTCAGGCTCATTCATGGCGTGTCCATTCATTTAACAGTGGGTAGATCAGTAAATCGTGTTGTGTATCGAGGTGATAGCATTTCCCGTTTCATCTGCCATTGCTGCTGGATACCTTGTCCCGCGAAGTAGAGCGTTCCACGGCCATTTTCAGCGTTCAGATGATCTAATACATCCATTAACTTTTGGCTATTTTTCCTTGGTGTATTGTCGTCAAACAGATTAAGTTGTGCGACACCTTGGCTATAAAAATCGCCCAGCATGACGCCCGCTTTCTGATACCGGTGCCCGTTTCTCCAGATAACATCCAGACAGCGGATGGCCGCCTCGATGATATCTCTGCTGTCTTGAGTCGGTGTGAGCAGTTTTACCGAAGCGCTATTACCATAATACGGTTCGTCAGGCGCGAAGGGGGAGGTTTTAACAAATGCTGAGATAAATCGGCAGTACTGGTGCTGATTACGCAATTTCTCTGCGGCCCGGGTCGCATAGCTACAGATGGCCTGACGCATATCTTCGTATTCGGTAATACGCCCGCCGAACGAACGAGAACAGATGATTTCCTGCTTTACCGGTGTAAATTCTTCCAGCTCAAGGCACGGTTCTCCACGCAATTCGCGGACCGTTCTCTCCAGCACAACACTAAAATGCTTTCTGATGAACCGAATATCGGAGTCCGCCAGCTGCAATACCGTTTTGATACCCATAGCTTCAAGATTTTTCGTAATCCGTCGGCCCACTCCCCAGACCTCGTCAACCGGCAGGACTGCCATCAGTTTTCTCTGGCGGTCCTTATTTGACAGATCAACGACGCCTCCCGTCTGCCGCTGCCATCGCTTTGCCGCATGATTTGCCAGTTTGGCCAGGGTTTTTGTCTGTGCAATACCGACGCCTACTGTCAGATGCGTACGTTGTAGTACAGTTTCTCTAATCTCACGTCCAAATTCCGAAAGATCGCGACAGTTTTGAACACCGGTTAGGTCACAAAATAGTTCGTCAATTGAGTATATTTCACAGCGAGGAGACATCTCTTCCAGCGTGGTCATCACCCGGTTGGACATATCGGCGTAGAGTTCATAGTTGCTGCTGAAGCACACCACACCGTGCCGCCTGAAGAGATCCTTTTGTTTAAAATAGGGCTCGCCCATTTTTACAAAAGGTTTTGCTTCTATAGAACGAGCAATAACGCAGCCATCGTTATTTGACAAAACGACCACGGGTCGGCCCTTCAGGTCCGGGCGAAAAACGGTTTCGCAGGAAGCATAGAAAGAGTTCACATCACACAGTGCAAACATGGTCAGCTCGCTGATTTCACGATATAGGTTACTACACCGAAAACCTCAAGATTGTCTTCGCTCCCGATCAGTATGGGCTTGTAAGCGGGATTTTCAGGCTTGAGCATAACAATAGGGTGCAACTGCAGGCGTTTAACGGTGAACTCACCGTCAACGGTAGCAATGATAATGCTGCCATGTTCGGCCTTCCGGGAGCTGTCTACAACCAGCAAATCGCCTTCGCCAATTCCTGCATCAATCATTGAATCACCGCTGGATTTCACGAAATAGGTTGCGCTGGGGTGCTGAATCATCAGCTCATTCAGATCGATACGACGCTCAACGTAGTCTTGCGCAGGACTTGGAAAGCCACATGGAACAAGATCATTGAACATAGGAAGTACCACTATCTGGCGTAACTCAGTAGGTGTAAAAAACTGCATGATGATTACCGTCAACGTATACTGTGTTTATATACAGTATTGTAGATTGATAGCAAAGATCAAGAGGGACGATGAGTCATCTGGGGCGGGAACAAGGGCGATTATCATGTTCAACAATGTTGGCGATGCTACTCTGTCCGGATAGTGAGTGAAGAACACCCCCATAAAGTAACTACTTTATGAGTATTGCAGGCATACGTTACTGTCCCCGAGCAGAAGGGGGCACGGTATTCTGAAAATCTTCATCCGGGAACCCTTATAAATTAGACCAGACGGAGCACACTTATTTGCCTAAGCCTGCTTATTTACGCAGATGGCAAATGAGGACTGCAGGTTGCCTAACAGCCAGCCATTATTTAAAGGGCTCAGCCGCAGCAGCCTGTTCGTCCCTTCACGGGCATAGAAAAAGCTGTTCCGGAAATAGTCATCGCTGGCCGTGTCACGGGTATTCTTGAGGTACCGGAGGTTGCTGACAGATATCTCACCGGGTGCGCTTATCTCATAATCAAAAACAATGCTTCTGGAAATGAGAGTGATATTATTTTCGTCATCAATATTACCCGAGAGGACCGCCCTGCCGGTGTGATTGTCATGTAGCCTGAAATGCAGTTCGAGGGATGAAACAAAACCAGGTGCCATATTATCGTAGTGGATAACGGTTGAGCAGTTCACTTCCAGCCCGGGAGTCTGCTGCCTTGTATAAATAAGATAGACCGTTGCTGACAAAAACAGGATGATCAGTAAAACCAGAATTATTCTTGTGACCCTAGTCATTGCTTCCATGTCCGCTCCAGTAGAAATTCAGGCACGACAGATAGTTTGTCCCGGAGAATGTGCACCGGCTGATAAATACTTTTCCTTTTTTACCGTAAAGGTAAGATTCTGATGCCTGGTAAACAAAAGAGGTTCCGTTCAGACAGATAATTTTTTCCTTCATGGCAGCCTCGAGGAAAATGCGTATTTTTTTCTCCTTAAGGGAGTCAGAGTTTTGCTGAAGGGTATAGACCGGACAGCTTTCATAATTGAAAAGAAAATAAGTCGGTGTTTCTTTTGCCTTCAGCTGCACAGGTGAGGGGGCCAGCAAATCATAGACAATCGCCGCCAGGAAAACTATTGCGGCCATGGTCACGGATATAAGATAGCCTAAAGGGATTTTCCGGAAAGGATGTTTTGCACCTGCGTCTGAAGACCTGTCATCTTTATTCCTCTTTCTATCCTTCTCCGCAGAGGGCATCGAAATAACCGTACTTTCACCCCGTTGTTCAGCATCTTCTGCCGTCACCACTTTGATCTCCAGATCGCCGTTAAACAGAAATCCCACTCGCGGCACGGTAATGATGCACTCTTCTGCAATACCCAACTGTACAAAGTGTCTTCGCAGTTCAGAAATGTATTTGTTGAGGGTATGACTGGAGGAACGCAGTCCATGGGCGTCCCATACCTGGTCAAGCAGTTCGTTGCGCGTGACCACCTGACCGTGTTTTTCCAGCAGGCACATCAGAACCCGGCCCATCGTCAGTGTCAGGATGGTGGCTGATGTCTCATCTCCAGCAGGCCACAGGGCTCCGTCTTCCGGACGGTAAACCACTCTCCTGCCAATCTCGAAAACCATTCCCGTCCTCCTTTTCCGTGAGTGCATGAACGCATACTTACCGTCCTGCCGGACGTTCAGGCATGCCGATCATCGTAGCACAGGCGGAATTTATGCAAATATTGCTGGTGTTAATGTTTGCATTTGTCGTGTGTTTTAGTTTTTTTATTTGTAATTTCAGTTATTGACGATACAAATATCTTATTGTTGTTTTCCTTTGCTAGGATTATTCGCAGAAGTGAATAAGACAGGGCTTATCCTCCGTATGGCAGGGGCGTCCTGATTATCGCTGACGAACCGGATGAGATATCCGGTTATGGGCAGCACCGGTGGAGGAGGCATAATATGATGACTGGCACCCGATTACTCAGAAAGGCGGAGCGTTTTTTCAGCAACCTCTGCGCGATCATCCGGGAAAGAATTCTGTCAGCAGAACTGGCTGGCGCTGAGTTTGTGCCTCACATCCAGCCTATCTGCAGGGACGATAAGGTGGTGGGCGGAGAGGTACTGCTGCGTGTACTAAAAAAGGGAGTACTGCGCACCCCTGAAAAATATCTTGCTCTCATGGAGCCAGCCGGGGTGATAAATGACGTCACCTGCAGTCTGCTGGCCAGCGTCAGGGGGGAGTTTGAAGACTACAGGGGAACCCTGCCTGACGATTTTTATCTTTCTTTTAATATCTGTGCGCATCAGCTGAACTCGCCGCAGGTTATCAGGGCGGTGGCCGATTTTAATGAAGTATTCCGGGGCCGGATTGGCGTGGTACTGGAAATCGTTGAGCGTGGCACGCTGGATCTGGATGATTTTGCCCTGGATGCGATGCATCAGCTTACTGAGGCTGGCGTGCAGTTTGCTATAGATGATTTTGGCAGCGGGAGCGCCAGCCTGAAATACATAGAACATGCGGGGTTTACGACTGTCAAAATTGACAGGTGCCTGACGGTTATCAGTAATGGATCACTCGTGTATTCCGCTGTGCTTGACAGCATTTCTCATTTATCACAGGCGCTAGGGATACAGATAATCGCGGAGGGGATCGAAACAGAGGAGCAGTTTATGCTTCTGAAGCGTAAAGGGATCCGTCTTTTTCAGGGATACCATTTTTCCCGTCCGGAGAGCATTGCTCGTTTTGTTGAGAAATATATTAACTGAAATACTTTTTCCTAACTGCAAACTAATTTACTGAGTGGTTTACATGCGTAATGGGACATAAAATATTTACCAGAAATATCTATATTAAAAATTCTTTTAAGTATCTTCTGGAGAGTATTCGTACTGAAAGAAACTATTTTGTCGTTGATGTTGACTCGTATCCTTCATTCGCTGCTTTACTGGATGCACTGGAAAATGCGAACCCTGCGGACAGGCAGCCTGTTATCATGATAAAAGGCATCGGTATTCATTCAAGAGCACTAAGCCCTCTGACCGCATTTTGTTACGATGATTGCCTGCCGGATATTATAAGGTGTCTGAAAGGGAAGAAGAACCCGGAATGGCAGTATATACGACATCATCTCACTGAGATGCAGGACTGGTCCATGATGACCTCCAGAGAAATGAACGTTATTAGGTTTATAGTGAAATATCCGGATATAGCAACGGCCGCACGCGCACTCAATTCAAATAATAAAACCGTTTATTCCCGGGTGGGTTTTATAGCGAGAAAGCTGAATCTCAGGAATGCCAACGAAGTAAGGAGGCTTGCTATGGCTGAATGTATTTAAAAATGTAGAAAAGAAACACCCCTTTAAATAATCAGACACATTCCCGCACTCCCTCACCGGGCGTGCGTAACGTCATATCTATCTGAATCTATCCCCTTTATATAAACCGGGGAGCGGAGAGTATGGAAAAGCAGAAGGAAAGACAATGAAAATAAAACACAGTCGTATAGCAACGCTAAGCGCCTTATCGGTAAGTATTTCCATGGCGCTGTATTCACCCGTATGGGCCAGTCAGCCTACGTCATCTGAAACCATCGACTGCACGGCAGACCTGAGTGCATTAACAGTCGATCAGCTGTCATCCCGTGCCGAGTTGTGCGGTAAAGAAGACAATGCGCTGCTGCAGACTGTGGGGGCAGCAGCGGTGGGGGTGACCCTGGCAACGCTTGCAGCAACGGCGGGCGGCAGTTCAGGAGGGGCGAAGACGCCGTCAGCAGGCGGCGGTGAGAATCCGGG
>NZ_JADCLB010000003.1:0-137272 GCF_014982245.1 Enterobacter cloacae complex sp. P6RS | reverse complement strand
GGCGGTGAGAATCCGGGCGATGACAACGATTACACTGACTGGGACGTGGATAACAAGCTTGAAGGTGATGGTAATGAAAATTCTCTCGATAAGGACACCAGTGCCGGTGCCGGTGAGATAGGTAACCTTGTAACCGGTAACAATACAGATAACACGATCAGCGGCGACACCGACGTTACGGAAGGAGGCAAAGGCACGGTTGTCGATGGCAAAGATACCACCACGACCAGCACCGGCGACGTCAGCGTTGGCGGGGAGGGCTCTGTCGGGCTGGAGGTTAATGGCAGCGGGGCTAACGTCATTAATGAAGGAAGCACGGAAGTGGAGGCCGGTGGGACCGGCACAGTCGTTAACGGTAATGATGCTAACGTTTCGAACAGTGGTGACACTTCCGTCAGCGGAGAAGGTTCCGCTGGCACTGTGATTAATGGCGATAACGGCAATGTGGAGCAGGCCGGTGATCTGAACGTGACGGACGGTGGTGCCGGCACGGTAATTACCGGCAACGATGCGAATGTCACGAACACGGGAAATGCAGAAATCAGCGGTGGCGGCAGCGGCACGGTTATTTCGGGTGATAACGGCACGGTCAGCAACACAGGTAATACTAACGTCAGCGGAGAAGGCTCGGCAGGTGTTGTTATCGACGGCAATAACAGCAGCGTTGAGCAGAGCGGTGACCTGACCGTGGCGGACGGCGGTACCGGTATCGCCATCAGCGGAGATAACAGTAACGTTGCGCTGAACGGCGATATGCTGGTCACTGGCGGCGCGACCGGCGTGAATGCCTCCGGTAATAACACCTTTGTGAGTAACCGCGGCACTATCACAGTCCGCGATGCGGACTCTGTTGGAATTCTGGTCAGCGGCCTGAATGCGGAGGTGAGCAACCAGGGCAGTATTTACGTCACGGACTACGGCACAGGGGCGTCGTTAAGTGGTGACGGGTTTAGTGTGGTGCTGGACGGTACAGTCACGGCCGAAGCGCGGGAGAACCGCACCTCAGCCACGGGGGTACTGATCTCGGGTAGCAACGGCACGCTGCAGATTGCAGGCGACGTCCGGGTGGTGGATACCACCCGGGGAACGACGGACAGCGAGAATCCGACCCGGCTGACCGGCGTGGATATCACCGGGAGCGATAACCGGATTGTCATCGATGGCTCGCTGGTTAAGCATTACGAGGGCTATATTTATTCAGCCGGCAGCCAGGATGACCAGCGTGGTCTGCAAATTACGGGGAATAACAATATTCTCGAGGTAAATGGCGGCATTGATTTTTCTCATGTCATTGAAGATAGACGAAATTACGGAGGCCACTATGGCTTTGTGGTGGAGGGAAATGACAACACCATCCTGATTAACGGTCAAAGTAAATATAATATAGAGGGCGTTATCAATGATGGTGGTCGTAGACTCGGGTTGGTAGGTGGTGGCGGGAACACGGTTATCCTTGGCGAAAATTCAGTCCTCGATATTACTGTTGCGAACGATGTTCTCACTGGAGTGGAGCAAACAGGCCATTCAGTATTCTACATTGGTGAAGGGAATACTCTAATTAACAGAGGGATGATAACTTCTTCAGTCTTACCGGCATGGGGTATTGTGAATGGGGGCGGAAATGCCCTGAATGAAGGCTCGATAGATATTCAGGCCATATATGATTCAGGAATAGTAGGCGGAAAAGTATTTCACAGTGGTAGTAATGCTAACGCAGGCACTATCAACATTACTTCATTCCTGACGCTGGAAGGTAACGGCGGAATATCTGGTACTGAGGGGGGAGAAATTTTCGTCAAAGGTCAGACAGCAGCGCTGAGTTTGTCTGGTGGGGGTACCTCCGTCAATACCGCGGGGGGGGCAATCCACGTTGCCGGCGCCGGGACGTTCGGCATGACTGCTCAGCAGGGGACCCTGCTGAACGAGGGGCTGATTACCGTTGATGGCATGCAGCGTTTTCTGGATAACGAGGGAGTGCCGACGGATGAGAAGGCCCTTTACACTCCGAACGGGACCGGGAGAGTGGCCAGCATGGCCCTGCGCGGCACTGGCATGCACTTGCGTACCTCCGGCTCGATGATTAATACCGGTACCCTTACGGTCACCAACTCCGGGACAGGGATGTACGCTGCCGGAACTTCAACTGCTATCAATCAGGGGACCATCAACCTGGAGTCCGACGGCAGCCACGACGAGCAGGGCTGGATCTACGCCATGGTCGCCACTGATAACGGTGTCGCCGTTAACGGTACGGACGGCGTCATCAACATCAATACAGACCTCGGACAGGCTTTTTATACAGCAGGTAACGGGATTGTCATCAACCACGGTACGGTCAACCTCCACGGGAGTGAAATTCAGGAGGGAAACGCGAACTGGGGGGCAGACGAACATGACTTTGACGGAACCGTTCTGCTCAAGTCTGTTATCAGTAAAACCGGCGAGGTGTCCGTCCACGAGCAGGACGTCCTGGCGTTGCTCCAGACAGCCAGCTACGGGAATATTCGCTTTGACGGTGACCTGGAGGCCAAAGGCTGGCTGCATAACTTCGGTGAGATGACCGTTTCGGGCGAATTACGTGCCAGTACTGGCCTGGAAAATGCCGGAACGCTGACGGCGGAGAGGCTGAAAATAAGTGGCGGGGTCAACCGGGAAACGGGGATCATTCATGGTGATGTCACGATGACGGGCATTTTTAGTAATGATGGCACGCTGTATGGCTCCATGGGGGGCGGTGGCAGCACCTCTCATAGACTGATAAACAACGGTACGTTGATAGCAAGCGGGGCCGGAAACGCTGGTATGTATGCAGCCAATCTGTACAACCAGGAAGGCGCGCATATTTATAACGCTGTTTCAGCGACGACAGAAACGGCGGCGAGAAACAGTCTGATGTATATCAGTTCAGGAAGCGTCACGCCGGCAATTGTTAATGCAGGGAAGCTGACGGCAACCGATGGCTGGATGGCAATGAAGGCCGAGTGTAGCTCATGCAGCAGTCAGGCCTGGATGGCCAACACGGAAAGTGGCGTGATTCAGGGCGTTATGGACTCCTCATTAAATGGCAATCTGGTTTATGCCAATCGGGGTTATCACTTTTACAACGCGGGAGAAATCACGGTTCAGGGGAATGACGCTACAGCCGTGAGCATGGGCGGTTCATCGACGAATGTGCGTTATATGGTCAACGATGGCGTGATTAACGTAGGTACTGAGGAAGGTCAAACCAGCGGCACCAACGGTAGCGGGCTGACCGGTATCAGAGGAAGTGCAACCAATACCCGTTTCTATAACAACAGTGGCGGCGAGATTAACGTCTGGGCTGATAATTCATATGCCTTCAACGTTAAGGGAACGGTCTATAACTTCGGTACAGTGAATCTTTATGGTGAGGGAAGCGCGATTTATCACCCTGACAGTACCCAGGGCACGGAGACGGGTAATGACTATTCCAGACCCAATATCAGCTCTCCCGGCAGTGGAACAACCCCGCCGGTTGCTCCGGCTGAAAGTAACGCCAGTCTGGTCAGCAACTATATTGTTGGAACCAACGCCGACGGCAGTGCCGGCACTCTGAGCGGCAACAGCCTGCACCTGGATAATACCGTAACGGTGGATACCGGGTTTGTCGCGGGGACAGCCGACCGTCAGGTTACCTTCAGCGACGTGTTTAAGGGCAACCAGATTACCGGCGAGGAGAATATCGGCTCCACGACCGTGGTCTGGAACGCCAGCGCCGGCAAAAATTCAGACGGCAACGTCGACGTCACCATGACCAAAAACGAGTATGCCGCGGTTGCCACCGACGGCTCCGTGGCTAGCGTCGCGACGGCCCTGGACAAGGGGTACACCAGCAATGCGCTGTTCAGCAGCCTGAACGTCAGCTCGGCTGCCGCCCTGAACAAGGCGCTGCAGCAGGTCTCCGGCGCGCAGGCGAAAAGCCTGAACCGCGAGGCGCGGGTGCTTGGCCACCGCTTCAGCCAGTTGGCCGATACGGCACCGCAGGTGACGGACAGTGGCCTGGCCTTCAACGTGGTTGCCCGCGGGGATAAGCGTGCTGAAATGGATAACAAAGTCTCCTACGACATGATGTCCCTG
This sequence comes from Enterobacter cloacae complex sp. P6RS, assembly GCF_014982245.1. Classification (NCBI taxonomy): domain Bacteria; kingdom Pseudomonadati; phylum Pseudomonadota; class Gammaproteobacteria; order Enterobacterales; family Enterobacteriaceae; genus Enterobacter; species Enterobacter cloacae complex sp. P6RS. The sequence continues at coordinate 133,174 of NZ_JADCLB010000003.1, read as the reverse complement.
GCTCAGCGCTTTGATACCGGGTTTGGTGACGTGACTGCCAGCTACGGTATTGCCCGTCTGCAGGGGCAGGGGGGCAACCAGGCAAACCGCGCCGGCGATAACGGGCTTACCGGGGGGTACAGCCAGTTCTTTGGTCTCGGGCATAGCCTGCCACTCAGTGACGACAGCCGCTGGAATAACAACCTTCGCTGGGATATTCATCAGCTGGACAGCAGCCGAAGCCTGAACTTTGAGGGAACCAGTCGCGTGGCGAAAAGTTCCGGTCGTCAGCAACACCTTTCCTTCCGTTCAGAAGGGGTGAAAGACATGTCGCTGAACGACAGCCTGACCGTCTCGCCATTTGCCGGAATGAAGATGCGTCATCACATCACTGAAGGTTACAGCGAGCGCGGTGCCGGCGATTTCAACCTGACCACCAACAGCTATAACGAAACCAGCGTGGATGCGGTGGCCGGGCTGCGCCTGAACTATGCCGGTGAAAACGGCTGGGGCGCGCAGGCAACGCTGGAAGGCGGCCCTAATCTTGGGTTCAGCCAGAGCGCGCGGAAGGCCAGTCTCCAGGGGATGAAAGGGCAACAGTTCCGCGTGGATGACGGTAAGCGTGGTGGTGGCGTGAATAGCCAGCTTTCGGCCGGTGTTAACTACCAGACCCGTAATCTTTCATTCGGGGCGCAGGCCTATCAGTGGAAAGAAGACGGAGCGTCAGACAACGGGTTCAGTCTGAGCGTCAGCCGAAGCTTCTGATGCCGTGAATTATGCCGGGCGGCACATACCGCCCGGCGAATGTAAGGAATTAAAGATGATGAAATCAAAAAGTAAATGGGCATCTCTGGCTGCAACCGTGCTGTTGATGAGCCTGCTGACAGGATGCAATGAGAGCGAAAAAGGAGCTTCCGTGATTAAGTACGTCAACATCGATAAAGTGCTGCAGGACTCAGGGCTGCTGGGGCAGGAGCAACTGCACCTGCAGGCCGTGAAGGCCCGTCTCGATACCGGTGCAGAGCTGGCCCGCTCGCGGTATGAAACGATGGAAGATGCCGTAAAAACTCAGGCGATGCAGGATGACAGCCGCCTTATTAATGCTCAGTGGCAGGCAGAAAGATTACAGGCGAGACAGGTAGTAATGAACGCGCTCAGTTCGCAGGCCAGGCAGATGGTGAGTGAAGAGGGACTGGTTGCGATTATGCCTCTACAGGGGGCACTGGCTGTTTCTGAAACAATGGATATAACAGAGCAGATGTCTGGACGCCTGAAGCATCATTCGTTAAGTTTTGCGGACCTGCCGGAGGTCAGCCTGAAAGAGGCTGATGTGACAGAAGTAAAACCCGGGAAGTAAGAAGCCGGTATCAGACAGGCTGCGGGTGAAGAAAAAGCCCGTGGTCTGTTAAAACAAGACAGAAGGCAGGGTATTGAGAAACCGTGAGAGAACATTGCTCAGTCATGCTGAAGACTTGTTATCAACGATCGGCGCGTTATACTCACGCGTTAAAATGAATGTATTGTGGGGCAGGGATATGCACGGAAGTCTAAAAATGATATCAGTCGTGCTGCCCCTCATTGCGCTTTTCATCCTGTCAGGATTTTTTGTCAGACGCATTCGCCAGGCAAAACGCATCATTACAGATCGTAACGGGATGAAAAAGATATCTGCCAACCCCTCAATATTTGGCGGGAATGCAGGTAAAACCTGGTTTTATGATGACCAGTTTTTCTATGAAGTTAAAAATAACGCCATCCGTAAGATTGCGCTGGCAAATATCATTAAAATCGGGCCGGGGAAGACGGAGATAAATAGCAGACGGATCTGGATTGTTATTTACCGCGACGGTACAGATGAAAAGCAGGTGCAGTTTTATAACAATCTTACCCTCTGGAATCATAACTTCACGGCTTTTCTGGCAGCGGTAAAACGTGTCAACCCTGACGCTGTCGTCAAAGAACGCGCAATCCTCAATCTGTGACAAAGAGCCGAAGACGGTTTACGGACGCCGCTCCTGTGCAGCGTCCATAGCATCAGGGTTAAGGGCTTACTCAACCGTTAATGCATCGACAACCTCAGCCACGCTTCTCACGCTGCGGATACTTCCTATCCCCGTGCCGAGCGAGATATAACCTTCATCGGTGTTATCTTCCAGCATGCCCAGGCGCAGGCCCCGCAATCCTCCCATCGCCTTTCCCAGCGCTTCATTGCTTGCGCCAGCTTTATCCATCGCCGCCAGTTTATCCGCCAGCTTGCCGGGGAGAGAACGATAGTAGTGAGGGACGGTGCGGAAAAGCAGCAGGTCCAGGCCGTTGGCGGCAACAATTTTCTCTTTGACCTCCTGCGGCACGCGGCTTTCTACGGTACTGATAAAGACCGAACCGGCAAACACGCCTTCCGCACCTAACGCATGCGCCGCTCTGGCGGTGCGGCGATCGGTAATACCGCCCGCCGCCATCACCGGAACATGCTTCACGGCATCGGCAATCAGCGGCACGATGGAAAAGGTACCCAGCGCCGTTGCGGGTAGCGTCCCGCCCTCGTCAAAACCGGTGGCGACGATAATGTCTGCCCCCATTTCTTCAGCCAGAAGGGTGTTCTCCGGCGTGGGATTGATGTCGCGGTAGATAATGGCGATACCCGCCTCTTTTAACTCATTGAACAGCGCAGGAATAATGCTGCCTTCACCATAGCCCGTATACACCACGGCCCTGACGCCTTCCTCTTTTATCACCTTAAGAATTGGCCCGGTCCAGACGTCATTAACGGCGGTGGGGATCAGGTTCACGCCGAAGGGTTTTTCGGTCAGCCGTTTGGTTTTGCGAATTTCTTCCCGCATTTTTTCGGCGGTTTCTTCCGGCGTGGAGACCGCGGTATCGGCGGTTAACCCTGCGTTGGGGCCGAGCACGCCGAGTCCTCCTGCATTGCTGACCGCGGCCACTAAACGGGCATCAGTAAGCCAGGATAACGGTCCCTGAATAACAGGCTTTTCGATCCCCAGGATCTGACAGATACGGTTATTTTTCATAGCAGAACATTCCTCACGTTTGAATGGAGGAGAGTGTAGGGCGGAAGATTGTTAGGAAAAATAGCCAAAAAGATTCATCACTGTTATAAAATAAGTAACAATCCTGACATTCCTGTGACGGCAAAAGAGACAACCAATGCAACTAAATCTCTTTGAATCGATTAGAGTTTTCATTGAAATTGTCGAGTCGGGCAGCCTGACCCAGGCGGCGGAAAATCTGCAGATCCACCGTCCGGCGGTCACCAAAGCGTTACAGCATCTGGAGCAGCACAGCGGCACGCGTTTGCTGCAGAGAACAACGCGGCGGATTAGCCTGACGCCGGACGGCGAGGCGTTTTATCGCCGAAGTAAACCCCTGCTGGCGCAGGCGGACGATTTACTGGAGTCGTTTGGCTCTGGCCGGGCAATACACGGTCAGTTGCGGGTGGATATGCCCATCGCTTTTGCGGCGCTGAGGGTCATACCCAACCTGCCGGATTTTTATCGGCAGCATCCTGAAATCGACATCATACTGAGCAGCTCTGACCGCCGTCGGGATATGCTGCGCGATGGCCTGGACTGCGTGCTGCGAGTGGGGGAGCTGGACGATGGTGACTATGTCGCGCGCAAAATCGGGAACATAAAAATCACGACCTGTGCCAGCCCGGCCTGGCTGGCAAAACACGGTACGCCAGAAACGCTGGATGATTTATACAAACATCAGGCCATCAACTGGATTAATAACAACAGCAGAAAAATTCAACCCTGGACGTTTACTACGCCAGAAGGCATTGCGGAAATAACGCTGCCCGGCAAGCTGGTCGTGGATAACTCCGAAGCCTACATCGCGGCGGGCCTGGCCGGGTTAGGGTTAATACAGGGGATGAATCTTTTTCTGCAGCCCTATATTGACCGCGGCCAACTGGTTGAAGTGTTACCGGAGCATCGCTCCCCGGATCGTAAATTGTCGCTTCTCTATCCACACCGCCATCTCTCCCGCAAGGTGCGGGCCTTCACCGAGTGGCTGGAAAGTTTAGTGTAAAACCGCCACCGGAGAAGAGCCGCCAGTTCATGACACCGCGCGCCAATCTGTTCCATGGCATTCAGCAGGCGAGGCGTGGGTTCGTTTGCGCAGTTTAGCCGCAGCAGCTGACGGAGGATGAGATCCCCCGGATCCTGAGGAACCGTTTTGCGCTGACGGCTGTGTAATCTGCCGGGGAACGATTGAGCCTCAGCTCACCTTTCTTCTGCGGCTTTGCGCTGAGTCCCCCCACTGTAACAGCAGGCTAAACGACGCGGGTAATACGGTCAGCGTTACCAGCGTCGCGACCAGCAGCCCGCCGATAATCGCATAGGCCATTGGCCCCCAGAATACCTGATGAGAGATCGGGATCATGCCCAGAATGGCGGCGCAGGCGGTCAGACAGATGGGTCTGGCCCGATGCTCCGCGGCCGCCACAATCGCGGCATCGTTTGCCATCCCCTGAGCAAGATTACTGTCTACCTCGCTAATCAGTATCACCGCGTTACGCACGATCATCCCCGCCAGGGCGATGACGCCCAGCAGCGCGACAAATCCCATCGGCGTGCCGCCGGGCAGCATAGCCAGCACGATCCCCGGTAAACCAAACGGGGCCATCAGAAGCGCCAGCAGCATCCGGGAATATCGGCGCAACTGAAGCATCAGCAGCATCAACATGATGACAAGCGTCACCGGAAGAACGCTAAAAACGGAGCTGTTCCCCTTATCTGATTCGGCAACCGCGCCGCCTTCTTCTATGCTGTAACCGGCAGGCAGCTCCGCGCGCAGCGTGTCGATCGCCGGACGCAGCGCCGCCGATACCGCTTCGGCCCTCAGCCCCGGCGCGAGATCAGTTTGCACCGTAATAAAAGGCAAACGCTGTCGACGCCAGATGACCGGATCGTCCACGCTCCAGACCAGCGTCGCGACGGCGCTGAGCGGAATTTTTTTACCGTCATTCCCCTGAACGGTCAGCGAGGAGAGGGTGGCGGTGCTGTGACGTTCATTGTCCGTGGCCCGCAGTACCACGTCGACAAGGCGATCGTTATCCCTGACCGAGGTGACAACGCTGCCGGACCAGAGGGTATTCAAGGTGCGGGCGAGAGCTTCTGACGATATTCCTGCCGCCCTGGCCGCCGTCTGATTCACCTTCAGAGTAATGATCCTCTCCGGCTCTCCGGCCGTCTGGTTAACCTCGCGCGACAGCGGCGATTGGCCAATCGCGTCGGCCAGACGGTTCGCAAGCGCCCGGACCTGCAGATAATCAGGCCCGCTCACCCGGTATTTGATTGGCCAGCCGACGGGCGGCCCAAGCTCCAGGGGCGACACGCGCGTGATGATGTCGCTAAACTGCGCCGCCAGCAGCCTGTTCAACTGCCCATGCAGACGATCCCGCGCCTGAAGATCCTTCGCCACCACCACAATCTGGGCGATGTTTTCATTTTCCAGCAGCACGTCCATCGGCAGGTAAAAACGGATGGCTCCTGACCCGACGTACGTCGAGTAGCGCTCGATATTGCTGTTGCCGGCCAGCGCGTGTTCCAGCTTTTCCACCTCTCTTAACGTTTCGGGCTGCGACGCGTTGGCCGGAAGCGTCAGGCTGACCAGCAGCTCAGGCCGGTCCGACGCGGGGAAGAACTCACCCTGCATAAACGTCGTGCCGTACACGGACAGCCCCAGCGCGGAAAGCGCAATCAGCATGGTGGCGAGCCGGTGACGTAGCGCCAGCCCTAAAAGCCGCCCGTACCCGCGTGCGATCCTTCCAGGGCCTGCCGCGCGATGTCTGACCTTCTCCGGCAGCAGCCACGTGCCCGTCAGCGGCGAAAACAGGATCGCGACAACCCAGGAGCAGAGCAGGGCAATCAGCACTACCGCAAACAGGGAAAAACAATATTCACCGGCGCTGGAGGCCGCAAAACCAACGGGAATAAACCCGGCAATCATCACCAGGGTTCCGGTGAGCATCGGGAAGGCCGTCGTTTTGAATGCATGGGTGGCCGCATGCCGACGGGAATCCCCGGCTTCCAGTCGGGAGACCATCGTTTCGACGGCGATCATGGCGTCATCCACCAGCAGACCCAGCGCAATGATCAGCGCCCCAAGCGAGATACGCTGAAGCCCGATGCCGGCGAGCATCATGCCGGCAAACGTCATGGCGAGCACCAGCGGAATGGCCGCAGCCACCACCAGCCCCGCCCGCAAACCCAGCGAGACAAATGAAACCGCCAGCACGATAACAACAGCTTCAATAAGCACCCGGACAAAACCACTTACCGCGTCACTGACCACCGCCGACTGATCGGCAACTTTCACCATCTCAATACCGTGCGGCAGCCCGGCGCTGAGGACTGTCATTCTGGCGTTCAGCGCGGCGCCAAAACGCAGCATGTTGCCCGTTGGCGCCATTGACACCGCCAGCCCGATGGCCGGTTTGCCGTTTACCCGGTACGCGGGGGCCGGCGGCTCGGCGGCTTCCCGGGTGACGGTGGCGATATCGGTCAGCGGAATATAGCGATTGTTAATGTGCAGCGTGACGGCGCGTAAACTCTCTTCGGACGTGAGCGCCCCGCTGACCTTGATCGCGATGTTCTCCTGCCCGGTACGCATAACGCCAGCTGGGACAACCGCGTTTTGCGCCCGCAGCGCATCGGCGACCGCCTGAATATCCAGTCCCATACCCGCCAGACGGGCCGGAGAAAAGGCGAGAACCATCTGATCCTGCTGTTCGCCCAGCAGGGTGGTTTTGCCGATATCTGGCAAGGAGGCTAGCTCACGACGTATTGTCTCAACGCGATCCCGCACTTCCCGTAAGGTGTAGCCGTCGGGAATAAAGCCGTAAATCGTGCCGAACGTATCGTCAAATTCGTCGTTCACGGCCGGGCCCTGAACGCCTTCCGGTAAAGACGGCGCGATGTCCTGCATTTTTTTGCGGATCTGATACCAGATGTCCTGCACCTTTTGCGGTGGGGTATTGTCACGGAGATTCACATGGATAACCGTGCTCCCGGCGCGGGTTTCACTTTCGAGATAATCAAGCCAGGGCGTTTCCTGCAGCTTTTTTTCAAGCGTATCGGTCAGCAGACGGGTGGTGTCCGTTACGGACGCGCCCGGCCACTGCGCGGAGACGACCGCCGTTTTAATGGTAAAAACCGGATCTTCATTACGCGGCAGTTTTTCATAGCAGAACACGCCCATCGCCACGATCAGCAGCATGAAGAAACTGACCATCTGCTGATGGTTAAGCGCCCATGCGGACAGGTTAAATTTGGCTTCCGGTTTCGTGTTCATGGCTGAACCTCCCCGGGTACCACCGGCTCTCCGGAACGGAGTTTGCTCACGCCAGCCGTAATCACCCGGTCGCCTGGCTCAAGGCCGGAGGCGATAATCACCGAGGAGGCCGTATAGCAGGCAGGCACCACCGCGCGCAGCTGCGCCTGCGAATGCGGGTTAATCACGAACACCGCCGGTCTATCTCCTGTTCGGCTCAGCGCCGATGCGGGAATGACGTAACCTCGCGGGCCAGTCGAGGGCAGGGTGACGGTGACGCTGGCACCCAGCGCTATCGCCGCTGGCGGGTTTATCAGGGTGGCTCTGACGCGCCAGGTGCGGGTCTGAGGATCGGCCTGCGGGGTGATATCCCGCAGCACGGCAGATGCCTGTACCGACGGGTCGCTGAGCAGGGAAACCCGCAATTCCGCCTTATCCAGCGGCGGTATCGCATCGGGCGTGGCGATATCAAACGCTACGTCGCGGGCTTCGCCGGTTGCCAGCGTAAGCACCGTCTGTCCCGCGCTGACAACCTGGCCCGCAGAGGCGCTCACCTCGGTGATCGTGCCGGTTTGTGGAGCGATAAGGCGCGTCCAGCCAAGGCTTTCGCGGGCGTTACGCCACGCGGCCTCGCTGCTTTTTAATCGCGCGCGGGCGACAAGCCAGTCCGCGCGGGCGCTGTCGAGTTGCGTGCGGGCTATTGCGCCCGTCGGCATGAGCTTTTGCATTCGGCTGACGTTAAGCGCGGCAACCTGCGCTGAGGCTGTGGCCCCTTCATAGTCGGCCGTTGCGCTGTCGAGCTGATTTTGTCCGGTGGTATTTTCAAGTGTGGCCAGCAGCTGTCCGGCATTAACCCGATCGCCAATATCAACGCTGCGCGTCAGTATTCGCCCCCCGGTTTGAAAGCTCAGCGTCGTTTCATCGCGGGCATGGATCTCACCGGTCCTTTCCAGCGCGGGGAGGGTTTGGGCTGTACGTACGACGACGTAGCGCACCTTACGCACTGGGGCAGGCTTATTTTCCTGTTTGTCACCGCAGCCGGTGAGCGGAAAAATCACCAGCGCGAGCAGGACCAGAGGGAGAAAAATTACCCAGGAAAGAGTGCGCGCCACGCCGTACAGATGGTGCAGGCAGTGGCGGAGGGAGAGAACAAATTCGTCTGACATAACGCCGCTCCATAAAGATGAGGGCGTTATTAAATGCGCGCTACGTCGAGAAAGATTCGATGTTCTGTCAAGGGTTTATCAAGAGTGGATATTTTCATTACCGGACGGCTGCCAGGGTAACAAAATACGCACAGCAAGGCCGCCCGTTTCCGGTAATGAGGCCTCGATCGTGCCCCCATGGGCCTGACAAATCGCCCGGGCGATAGACAAACCGAGGCCGCTGCCGCCGGAATGCCGCGCGCGGGACTGCTCCTCACGGCTAAAGCGCTTAAACATGTCCGGTAAGAACTGGGGGGATACGCCCGGTCCGTCATCGTGAAATTCAATGGCGTAATGCCCGCTGGCGTAGTGTAGCGCCACCTCAAGATGGCCGCCTTCGCGCCCGTAGCGTAGTGCATTTTCCATAAGGATAGTAAATACCTGCCCCATGCGGAACGCATCGCCTCTGAACGGGCACGTACGCGGGTTACGCAGCGTAATCGTAAAATGATGCGTTTCGGCCTGCGGCATGATCCAGGCCGCCCGCTCCTGAATAAGCTCATCCAGAGAAAAGGCCTGCTCTTCCAGCACCAGATTTCCCGCGTCCGCTAACGAGAGAAGGTGAAGCTCATCGGTCAGGCGATTAAGATGCTGAAGCTGTTTCATCACCATTCCCAGCTGCACAGGGCTGGCATCAAACACACCGTCCAACATGCCCTGCAGACGACCAATGGCGGCCGTCAGGGGCGAGCGCAGCTCGTGCGCCATCGCGACGTGCGAGGCGCGGAGCTCTTTTTCATAGCGGGCGAGTTGCCCCGTCATGGAGTTAAAGTCGTTTGCAAAGCTGACCATTTCCGCTGGCGCATCCTTGACCAGTTCAGCCTGACGGCCAAACTGCCCGTCGGCGACATCTTTGGCGGCATCGCGAAGACGGCTGAACTGCAGCGCCAGCGGTCGGGCGTGTTTTAACCCCATCACCACAATAAACGGGATCATCACCAGCACCAGCAGGGCCACCGTAACCCAGTCCGCAGAGGCGATGGATGGCGTGGAATAACTCAGCCCCCACCAGGTATCCACAATGCTGTGGAAGCGGGCCGGATCGGCCTGCGGGTTCTGGCTGAGCGTCAGGAATTCCTGCCGGACCGCCGCTGGCATTCTGCCCATTATCCAGTAGTTCTGTACCGCATAACGTAGCCACATGCAGGTGGCAATGACGATCACGCTGCCGATGGCCAGTGCCAGGATACGCGCGCAAATCCAGCGCCAGAGAGAGGAGTGCCGGTTTTTTATCATGGTTGTCTGAACCTGTATCCCACGCCGCGAACGTTAATCAACACGCCGGAAATACCCGCCGCTTCGAGTTTTTTACGCAGGTTATAAATATGGGTGTCCACCACGCGCTCCAGCGCCTCGCTTTCTGGCAGACAGTGTTCCAGCAGGTACTGACGGGAAAAGGGACGTGCGGGAGAGCGCAGCAGCGTTGCCAGAAGCGAGAATTCCGTTGGCGTAAGATCGAGCATCACGGGCGCGTCGCCGCCGTTATCCACGCTCGCCACAATGGCGGCCACATCCACCTCCAGCGTTTGCCAGCGAAGGATCTCGTCGTCTGTCTCTTTTTTACTGCTGCGTCGCAGCACCGCCTGTACGCGAGCCACGACTTCTCCCGGATGATAGGGTTTCACAACATAATCATCGGCACCGTACCGCAGGGCACCAATGCGATCGGGGGGGTCGCCCATGGCGGTGACCATGATCACCGGTACATCGCTTTTACGACGCAGTCCGGCCAGCACTTCGGTGCCGTTAAGCCCGGGCAGCATCACGTCCAGCAGGATGAGGTCGGGTTTCCACCGCTGCGCCATATCCAGCCCGGAAAGACCGTCTCCGGTAATGGTGACATCGTAATTTTCACGACGTAAATAAGCTTCAAGCACGCCAGCCGCATCGGCGTCATCTTCAATAATCAGCACTCTTCTGGACAACATCCGTTCACCTTGACCGTTTCTTAACACTATCCCGACGATTCATTGATTTAGCCAAACCATACTGCGCCAACATTGTGTGGCAGACCCTGAATCAGCAGACGCCAGCGTCTGCGTGGAGAACAGTATGATAGCGATAAAAAAAGGCCTGTATATGACCGTTCCGCTTCTGATGACCGTTGCCTCAGGTGTGCAGGCGGATGATGACGCCGCTTCCGGCTCTTTAACCGTCGGGCTGGGCGGTCACTATGCCCCCCGTTATTCAGGCTCAGACAAGCAGGTGTGGCAGGTGGTTCCTGTGCTGCAGGGGCGCAAGGGTGCTTTCTTTATTGATGCACAAAAAGGAGTGGGATATGACCTGCAAAACGACAGCGGTTGGTACCTGGAACATACGCTAGGTTACGACCTCGGGAGGGCAGAGAAAAATTCTGGCTGGCGTGAGGGCGCAAACAATCTGAAAGGGATGGGGGACATTGATGCCACCCTGAATACCGGCCTGGCCGTCGGCTGGCAGGCTGCGTCCTGGCTAAGCGTTGAGGGTAAGGCGACGCTACCGTTAACGGACAGCCAGGGCGTAAGTTATCAGGCGTCCGTTACGTTGATTCCCCTACAAAACAGCGAGGACACGATCGCCCTTCAGTCTGCGGCTCTGTTTGGCGACAGCCGTTATCTGAATACCTGGTATGGGGTCAGCGAGCAGCAGAGCCGCCGCACCGGCTATCGCCGCTATTCAGCGCCGGGGGGATTTTATGGCGTCGACACCAGCCTGACCTGGAGCCATCAGTTCGATGCTCACTGGGGAACGGTCCTGAGCGCGGACTATACCTGGCTTGGCGACCATGCGAATGAAAGCCCAATAGTGATGCGGCGTAATGAGGGGTCTGCAACCGCCGCTATCACCTGGACATTTTAAAATCGCGGAGCACGAGCGGACGAGAAGATTATTTCTTCTTATCCATCATCGCTTTTAAATCGGCAAAGGGGTTAAACGTGGCGACACCCACGTCTTTTTGCGCGTCTTCACCGGCGACCACGGTGGTGCCGTACTGATCCGCTTCGGTGTATTTCGAATGCTCGTGATCGTGGCAAAACAGGCACAACAGCTCCCAGTTGCTGCCATCTTCCGGGTTGTTAGTATGGTCATGATCGATATGGTGAACCGTCAATTCACGCAGGTTGGAATAGACGAACTCCCGCGAGCAGCGTCCGCAGACCCAGGGATAGATTTTTAATGCTTTCTCGCGATAGCCGCTTTCCAGTCGCGCGTAGTTTTTAGGGATCAGAGCCATTGCCGGTTTTACCTGCCATGAAAAAAGTGGGGGGTATTATATCCATTATGGAGCGGAATGACGAACCCCGCTATTCCGTCAATTTATTTGATGCTTTCCGTTAAATAAACGGCATTTATTCTTACCGGGTAATGCGTAAAGTGGACAGAACGCAACGCATTATCAGGACACAGGGTTATGAAAAAGATCGGGTTTTTATCGTTTGGTCACTGGACGCCTTCTCCGCAGTCCGGCACGCGCTCGGCGGCAGACACGCTGCTGCAGTCCATCGACCTGGCCGTGGCCGCTGAAGAGCTGGGCGCGGACGGCGCCTATTTCCGCGTGCACCACTTCGCCCGTCAGCTTAGCTCGCCGTTCCCTCTGCTGGCGGCAATAGGCGCGAAAACGAAAACCATTGAAATCGGTACGGGCGTGATTGATATGCGCTATGAAAACCCGATGTATATGGCCGAGGATGCGGGCGCGGCAGATCTGATCTCCGGCGGCCGTTTGCAGCTTGGCATCAGCCGCGGCTCCCCGGAGCAGGTCATTGATGGCTGGCGTCATTTCGGCTATGTCCCGCAGGAAGGGGAAAACGAAGCGGACATGGCGCGCCGTCATACCGAGGTGCTGCTTGAGGTGCTGCGCGGCGAAGGGTTTGCAAAGCCGAATCCACAGCCGATGTTCCCCAATCCGCCTGGGCTGCTGCGCCTGGAACCGTATTCCGAAGGGTTGCGGGAGCGCATCTGGTGGGGCGCCGGTTCGAATGCGACGGCGGTATGGGCCGCTAAGCTCGGCATGAACCTGCAAAGCTCAACCCTGAAAGACGACGAAACCGGCGAACCGTTCCATATTCAGCAGGCAAAACAGATCCGCGCCTATCGTCAGGCCTGGAAAGAGGCAGGGCATGCGCGCGAGCCGCGCGTCTCGGTCAGCCGCAGTATTTTTGCCCTGATGGACGACCGCGACCGGATGTACTTCGGCGCCAGCCGCAACGACAGCGATAGCGTGGGGTATCTTGATGAAAAAACGCGCGCGATCTTCGGGCGCAGCTATGCCGCGGAGCCTGACAGGCTGATTGAACAGCTGAAGAAGGACGAGGCGATTGCCGAGGCTGATACGTTATTACTGACCGTACCGAACCAGCTCGGTGTGGATTACAATGCGCACGTGATTGAGTCCATTCTCAAACATGTCGCACCGGCAATGGGCTGGCGCGATTAAGTATTCCGCCGTCAGCCGTGAGATCGTAATGGAAAATCTGGCCCTCTGGTATCGCCGTTTTGGCGAGCCAGAATCTGTTCTGCAACCTGAAACTGCGCCGCCGGGCGCGCTTGCGCCGGGACACCTCCGCGTGCAAATGCTGTATGCGCCGGTGAACGCGTCCGATCTCATTCCCATTACCGGCGCTTACCGCCACAGAACCCCGCTGCCCGCCGTCGCGGGGTATGAAGGCGTCGGCGTTGTCATTCAGGCGCCCGCGTCTTTTGCGCATCTGCAGGGTAAACGCGTTCTGCCGCTGCGCGGTCAGGGCACCTGGCAGCGCTATGCGGATTGCCCGGCAGAGTATGCGATCCCCGTGCCGGATGATGTCGATTCACGCCTGGCCGCGCGGGCCTATATCAACCCGCTGGCGGCGCAGATGATGTTGAGCCACTATCCACCGCGGGGAAAGCGGGTGCTGCTCACGGCCGCCGGTTCGGATTGCGCTATTCTGCTCGGGCAGTGGGCGCGTCTGGCGGAGGCAGAGGCGGTGTACGGTATTCATCGTTCGCCCGTTCACGCTGAACGGCTGGCGGCGATGGGGATCGTTCCTGTCGCACAGCATGACATGCAGCGGATTCTCTCCGTTGCCGCGCGTGCCGACGTCGTTTACGATGCAACCGGCGGGGCGCTGGCGGAAGCGATCCTGAGCGTGCTGCCGGAGCAGGGCATATTTGTCTGCTACGGGCTGCTCTCCGGGCAGACCTTCCGCCAGCAGCGGCCCCTGCCGCGCGTGGCGTGGTTCCATATTCGTAACTATCTGGATGGGCTCAGCGCAGAGGCGTGGCGCGCGGAGTTCGATCAAATCTGGCCCCGGATGCGCGCCAGTGAATACAGCCCCGGAACGGTGTACCCTCTGACGGACTGGCAGAGGGCGCTCAGGGCTTACCGTGAAGGAGGAAGGGCAAACAAGCCCCTCATGTCGATGGCGGAATGACGGCTATTGATGGCTCATATCGCTCAGCAGCACGGCGATGCTTTGCCCGCCCGCCGTCTGTTCCAGACCAATCTTCACGATGATGGTCAGCGGAACGGAGAGCAGCATGCCTACGGGACCGAGCAGCCAGCCCCAGAAAATCAGGGACAAAAAGACGACCAGCGTCGAAAGCCCCAGCCCACGCCCCATCATTCGTGGTTCAAGAATATTCCCGAATACCAGGTTAATCGCCAGATAGCCGGCCAGCAGAATCAGCGCATCATAAAATCCGCTGAACACCAGCACCTGAAGAATAGGGGGGATTGCCGCCAGCACGGAGCCGATGTTAGGAATGTAGTTGAGCGCAAATGCCAGTAACCCCCAGACGAACGCAAAGCGCACGTCCAGCGCCACCAGCATTCCCCAGACCACCACCCCGGTGACCAGGCTTATGACGGTTTTCAGTACCAGATAGCGTGAAACGCTGTCCAGCGCGCGCTGAATAGCGCCCATTCCTTCAACCGGACGAACCATGATTTGCTGTAACTTTGCGGGCAGCTGTGGCACCTCCAGTAGCATGAACACCACCGTTAAAAACAGCAGGAAAATGGAGGTCATGGCATTGGAAAGCTGCGTCAGCAGGCCTGTGACGATGGTCATGGCCGCATTAGGGTCGATATATTTAAGAAGCTCCTCAACCGAGACTTCTATTCCCGCGCGCTGAAGCCAGGGCTCAAGCTGCAGCAGCGGTATCGCCAGCGAGGAACGGTATTTCGGCAGCGTTCGCGCCAGTTCGTTCAACGAGGTACCCAGATACGCAACCAGTAACACCATGGCGAAAATAATGACGCTAATTAGCAGGGTAATTGCCAGCACGCGCGGGATGCGCAGCCGCGTCATGCGCCGGATCAGTGGGTTAAGGATCACCGCAACAAACAGGGCCAGAATAAAGGGCACAATGATGTCGGCGGCAAAACGAACGCCCGTGAGTATGATCACCAGCATGCCCAGCATGATGACAATTTTTAACCCGTTGAGGGTAATAATGGGTTTAGCCATGGTGACTCCAAAAAATGCTTTTTATTTATAATAGAGGGTAAACGTCCTGCAATAAACTAACCAAAATCAAACGGGATGGGTAAAGAATTGAAAAGACTTTGAGTAAAATCTTCAGTTATGGTACAAATTTGGCGTGTTCAACTACCGAGGACAATTTTCATCCGCAAAGACGAGAAGCAACAACGCGGATAATTGTAATTTTATGGACAATTTGTTCAGGACCTATTCTTCAAACAACGCTGCTCTATTTTCTACCTCCTTCTGCCTGATTGCTGGTGAGCAACACTGGCGCACCGCACTATAGTCACCTCTTCTGCCTGAGCTGGCGCTACGCGCTTAGCTGTCTGATTTAATTTCATATTTTTTTGGTTTGCTGCATGCAGCGGGCCACGATGGATTATATTCTCAAGCAGGAGAAAAACATGTTTTACTGGATCTTATTAGCCCTGGCTATCCTCGCTGAAATTACCGGCACGCTGTCAATGAAATGGGCAAGCGTCAGCGAGGGCAATACCGGTTTTATTTTAATGCTGGTGATGATATCCCTTTCCTATATTTTCCTCTCATTTGCGGTGAAGAAAATTGCGCTGGGTGTGGCCTATGCGCTGTGGGAAGGGATCGGTATTTTATTGATTACGCTGTTCAGCGTTCTGATATTCGACGAAACATTAACAACAATGAAGGTCGCCGGGTTAACGACGCTGGTCGCGGGTATCGTACTGATTAAATCAGGTACCCGTAAACCGACAAAACAGCAGAAGGAGCAGAACCATGCAACAGTTTGAATGGGTTCATGCGGCCTGGCTGGGCTTCGCCATCGTGCTGGAAATTCTGGCGAACGTTCTGCTGAAATTCTCTGACGGCTTTCGCCGTAAGGTTTATGGCCTGATGTCGATTGCCGCAGTGCTGGGGGCATTTAGCGCCCTGTCACAGGCGGTCAAAGGTATCGATCTGTCTGTGGCCTATGCGCTGTGGGGCGGTTTTGGTATCGCCGCCACCCTGGCCGCAGGGTGGGTGCTTTTCGGGCAGCGTTTAAATAATAAAGGCTGGATAGGGCTGATCCTGCTGCTGGCGGGCATGATCATGATAAAACTCGCCTGATCAATCGGTAACGCTGATTCACAGACAGCCGCGCTGGCTTACTCTTTAGCCAGCGCTTCCAGCTTATCGCGAAAACCGGTGACGGATAAGGCCCGGTTATCGGCTCGCCAGCGGTCTTTCGCCGCCGGGGCGGAGCTTTGAACCCCAATCAACTGCCAGCCGTTATCGGTTTTCAGCATCAGCGGTGAACCGCTGTCGCCCGGCAACGTATCGCACTGATGGGAAAGCACGCTGGTCTGCGCCCAGCCCGTCACGATACAGTCCGTGTGGGTGTAAAGCGCATCGAGATGATCGACCGGGTAGCCTGACTGCGTTACCTTGCGGTCGGCGGCTTTCAGCGCGGCGGTGAGCGCCGCTTTATCGCCGTCAAATAACGGCAGCGGCGTAATGCCCGAAGGCGGGTAGCGCAAAATAATCAGGCCAAAATCCCACGAGGCTGCCGCGGGCGGCACAATCCAGCCGTCTCCATCCGGTTTAAGACGTTTCCCAAGAGAAGCATCAACCCGACCTTCAATGCCGTGGATTTCATAGCGCCAGATCCCTTTTTGCGACACAAATCGTAAGACAACCGCTTTGTCTGGCTTACCGTTGGGTGGCGTCAACAGGCAGTGGCCCGCCGTCAGCGCTAATTGCGGGGTGATTAACGTCGCGGTACACAGGTTGCCGCTGGCGGTTTCCAGTTGGCCTATAGCGTCCCAGGGAGCCTGGGTAGGATCGGTGACGCGAGTACGATCGTCATGACCGAAAAAAAGCGTCTTTAGCTCTTTCGCGCTAATGGCGTTATCACCGCCATCATCCGCCTGTGAAAATCCAGAAAAAAGGCCAAACGTTCCCAGCAACAACACAACAGATTTACGCATATCACACTCTGGTGGGGGTAATTATGATTATTAAAAGTGAACCCTATGAAAATACTATAGACGGGACGGCGCTAAAGTGGGAGTAAAATCAGCGTGCTACAGTCAGGAAAGATAAAAGCGGCTGGCGATGAGCGCGCATAAAATAAGCAGGATAAGAATCAGCTCAAACCGATAGCGTCGCAGCATACGCCCTCCGGATAAAAAAAACGGCGCAGAACCTTTTCCGGTTCAGCGCCGGTTTACCAACGTGCCCCGCAGGGCACGGTTAAGCTTGTACGCTTACGCAGCTGGCTGTGCAGCTGGTTTAGCAGCTTCGTGTTTTACTGCTTTTTTGTGATGCTTTTTCGCAGCCTGGGCTTTCTGCTCTACGGCTGGTTTAGCGGCTTTCTTGTGGTGCTTTTTCGCAGCCTGAGCTTTCTGCTCTACGGCTGGTTTAGCGGCTTTTTTGTGATGCTTTTTAGCTGCCTGCGCTTTTTGCTCTGCAGCCGGTTTAGCGGCTTTGTGGTGTTTCTTGTGATGTACGGTTTTTGCTGGTGCCGCGGTGGTCGTTGCAGCAGGCGCCGCAGCAGCTGGTGCAGCAGTGGTTTCAGCAGCAAACGCAGCAGAAGACAGACCCATAGCAGCGGCAACAACCAGAGCTAATACTTTTTTCATGTTCATACCCTCGAATTTGGTTTTTCATTTAACCCCACTGCGGGGCCGTTGAAATAACTATATCCCTGTAAATTCGGGGTTTCCGTGAGTGATTGGTATCGGCGTGTAACCATATGTACAAGGCCGGGGAAGAACCCCGGCCTTGTCATTACAGGTAGCGTGAGGTCAGGTGTTCGCGGAAGTAGCGGATATTCAGATCTTCCCCCGTCGCCTGGGTGATTAACTGCGACGTGCTAAAGCGGCTGCCGTGCTGCCAGATGTTCTGACGCAGCCACTCAAAGAGGGCGGAAAAATCCCCTTCAGCGATGGAGGACGCCAGTCCCGGAAGCGCGGTCTTTGCAGCATGGAACAGCTGTGCGGCATACATTGCGCCCAGCGTGTACGACGGGAAGTAACCAAAACCGCCGTCGGTCCAGTGGATATCCTGCATGCAGCCGTTGCGGTAGTTATCTTTGGTGGATAACCCGAGCCAGGCCTGCATTTTCTCATCCCACAGGGCGGGGATATCGTCCACCTCAATCTCGCCGTTGATCAGCGCGCGCTCAATCTCATAGCGCAGCACCACGTGTGCCGGGTAGCTCACTTCGTCGGCATCGACGCGGATATAGCCTGGCTTCACGCGCTGGTTCCAGGCGATAAAGTTCTCTTCGCTAAACGCCGCCTGACTGCCAAAGCGGGCGTGAACGGCAGGGAGGAGGTGCTTGAGGAAGGCTTCGCTGCGTCCCAGCTGCATCTCAAAGAACAGGCTCTGGGATTCATGGATCGCGGTTGAGCGGGCCAGGGCAATAGGCTGTCCTGCCCACGCGCGCGGCAGGTTTTGTTCGTAGCGCGCGTGTCCGGTTTCATGGATCACGCCAAACAGCGCGCTGAGCAGCTCGTCCTCATCATAGCGCGTGGTAATGCGCACGTCTTCCGGCACGCCGCCGCAGAACGGGTGCGCACTTACGTCGAGGCGACCGCCGTTAAAATCGAAGCCGAGCATCTTCATGGCTTCCAGACCCAGTTCGCGCTGGGTTGCCGTCGGGAAGGGGCCCTGCGGCGGAACGAACGACCGCTGAGCCTGTTTCTCCACCGCGCTTGCCAGCAGGTCCGGCAGCCAGGTTTTCATATCACCAAACAGCACGTCCAGGCGCGCGCTGGTCATGTCCGGTTCAAAAATATCCAGCAGCGCGTCGTACGGCGTACAGCCTTTGGCTTCTGCGCGCAGGCGGGCTTCTTCACGGCTGAGTTTCACCACTTCTTTCAGGTTGGCGGAAAAGCCCTGCCAGTCGTTCGCGGGACGCTGCGTACGCCAGGCGTGCTCGCATCTGCTGCCCGCGAGAGATTTGGCTTCCACCAGCGATTCCGGTAGCAGGGTAGCCTGCTGATACTGTCGCGTCATTTCGCGCAGGTTGGCCTGTTCGACGTCATTCAGATCTTCCCCTGCCGCGGCCGCTAACAGGTCGCCGACTTTTTTATCGGTCAGGATCTGATGTTGCAGGACGCTCATCTCTGCCAGCGCTTCACCGCGCGCGGCGCTGCCGCCGGGCGGCATCATGGTGAACATGTCCCAGCTGGCGATGGAGGAGAGGTGCGAGAAGCGTGAGAGGCGCTGGAAGGTTTTCACAAGTGACTGATAGGCTGATGTTTTTTGCAATTCTTATTTCCTCATGCCGGGGATGTGTTTCAGGGAGCATACAATGAAACAGACCAAATTCCCCAACATTTCCCACATGGAGGAAATCTGTGCCGATCTCCTCCGTTGAAACCGTCCCCGGCATTCCGGGTGACGGTTTTCGGTGGGCACTCAGGACTTATCGCGCATAACCTGTTGCAGGATCGCCAGCGCCTGGTTGAACTGAGCATCCGGAATGGTCAGCGGATAAAGGAAGCGGATCACGTTGCCGTACTGGCCGCAGATCAATAACAGCAGGCCCTGGGCGAGCGCCTTTTGCTGGATCGCCTGCGCGATGGCGGCCGAAGGCTCACGGCTCTCGGGATCAAAAAACTCCGCCGCAATCATCGATCCTCTTCCCCTTATCGCCACGAGCGCAGGGAAGGTGCCCTGAATCTCCTCCAGCGTGGCTTTCAGTCGATCCCCCAGATGGCAGGCGCGGGCGCACAGTGACTCGTTGTCGATAATATTCAGCACCGCGTGCGCGGCGGCCACCGCAAGCGGGTTGCCTGCATAGGTCCCCCCCAGACCGCCGGGCGCCGGCGCGTCCATGATTTCGGCGCGACCCACCACGCCAGACAGCGGCATTCCGCCTGCCAGGCTTTTCGCCATCGTCATCAGGTCGGGCTTGTCCACGTAGTGTTCCATGGCAAACAGTTTACCCGTACGGGCGAAGCCGCTCTGCACTTCGTCGGCAATCATCACGATCCCGTGCTCATCACAGATTCGGCGGATGGCGGCCACCAGCTCTGGCGGGGCGACGTTGAATCCGCCTTCACCCTGAATGGGTTCAAAAATAATCGCCGCCACCTGTTTCGCCTCAATATCCGCTTTGAACAGGCGTTCTATCGCCGTGATGGCATCCTGCGTCGTGATGCCGTGCAGCTCGGAGGGATACGGCACGTGATAAACCGACCCCGGGAAGGGGCCAAATCCCAGCTTATAAGGCGCGACCTTGCCGGTTAAGGCCATGGTCATATAGGTTCGGCCGTGGAAGCCTCCGCCGAAGGCAATCACGCCCGGTCTGCCGGTGTGGGCCCGGGCGATTTTAATGGCGTTTTCCACCGCTTCCGCGCCCGTGGTGAAGAACGCCGTTTTGGCCGGGCTCTGCACCGGGGCCAGCTCGTTAAGTTTCTCAGCTAATGAAACATAGCTTTCATACGGCACAATCTGGTAGGCCGTGTGGGTGAACTGGTGAAGCTGTTTTTCCACTGCGGCCACCAGTTCAGGATGACGATGGCCGGTATTCAGCACCGCGATCCCGGCGGCGAAATCAATATAGTCGCTGCCTTCCACGTCGGTGAGGGTGGCATTCTCCGCCGTGCGGGCAAAGAAATTACACATTACGCCTACGCCGCGCGGGGTGGCAGAAAGTCTGCGCTGATGAAATTCCTGGTTACTCATGTCAGATACCCTTTTGTCGAAACGATCATACGCCAAGACGATCGCGCAGGCTGTAGTACGCCGCGCCCATCGCCGTGAATGGAATCCGCAGGCTACGGCCGCCCGGGAAGGGGTAGTGCGGGAGGTTAGCAAACGCATCAAAGCGCTCAGCGTCACCGCGCAACAGTTCCGAGATCAGCCGTCCGGCCAGGTGGGTGCAGGTCACGCCGTGGCCGCTGTAGCCCTGCATGTAATAGATGTTTTTGTCCAGACGGCCAAACTGCGGCATCCGCGACAGGGTCAGCAGGAAGTTGCCCGTCCAGCGGTAATCGATTTTGACGCCTGCCAGCTGAGGGAAAGTTTTCAGCAGCTTTGGCATCACCAGACGCTCGACATCGTCCGGATCGCGCGCGCCATAGACGACGCCACCGCCGTACAGCAGGCGGTTGTCGGCGGTGAGGCGGTAGTAATCCAGCAGATAATTGCAATCTTCCACGCAGTAGTTATTGGGGATCAGCGTGCGGGCGACCTCTTCCGGCAGCGGAGCGGTGGTCACCACCTGGGTGCCGCAGGGCATGCTGCGTTTTGCCAGCTCCGGTTCTATCTTATCGCCCAGATAGGCATTCCCGGCGACGATCACGTAGCGGGCCGTGACCTGGCCATGCTGCGTGCTTACTACTGCCGGGCTGGTGTGCTGAATGGCGGTCACCGGAGACTGTTCATATACACGCCCACCGTTCAGGCGAATGGCGTCCGCTTCGCCGATCGCCAGGTTCAGCGGATGAATGTGCCCCCCGCTGCGGTCCAGCAGCGCGCCGGTATAGCGGTCGCTGTCGACTTCCCGGCGGATGGCGCTGGCGTCCAGCAACTCCAGCTGCGTGTTGCCGTAGCGTTCCCAGTTGGACTTTTGCTCCTCCAGCGTCTCCAGCTGCTTATGATTTAGTGCCACAAACAGCCCGCCGGGACGATAGTCGCACTGGATCTGATAGCGCTGGATACGCTCCCGAATAATTTCCCCGCCTTCAAACATCATGCTCCCGAGCACTTTGGCGGCATCGGGCCCGTAGTTTTTCTCGATCACGTCGATATCGCGGCTGTAGGAGTTAACCAGCTGGCCGCCGTTGCGTCCGCTGGCGCCGAAACCGATGCGCGCCCCTTCAAGGAGCACCACGTCGTAGCCCATTTCGGCGAGATGCAGCGCGGAGGAGAGGCCGGTATAGCCGCCGCCCACCACGCACACGTCACAGCTGATCGACTCGTTAAGCGTCGGGAAAGGTTCATAAGCATTCGCGCTGGCCGCGTAGTAGCTGGTGGTATGTTCGGTCATGATTGAGGCTCCAGGGCAATCCAGATGGTTTTCAGTTCGGTAAATTTTTCCAGCGCGTGCAGGGACTTATCGCGACCGTTGCCGCTCTGCTTATAGCCGCCAAAGGGGACGGTCATATCACCGTCGTTGTAGTTATTGACGAAGACCGAGCCGGCTTTCAGGCGGCGGCTCATGCGGTGCGCGCGGGAGAGATCGCGGGTCCATACCGCCGCGCCAAGCCCGTATTCACTGTCGTTGGCCAGCGTTAAGGCTTCCTCTTCGGTTTTAAAACGGGTGACGACCAGCACCGGCCCGAAAATCTCTTCCCGGCACAGCGGGGAGGCAGGGTCGATGTCGACAAAAATGGTGGGACCGACTGCGGAAGGCCATGATTGTTCCCGCCCGTCCAGCAGCAGCGTACCTTTCCGGGCTCCCTCGCGAATAAACGTGTGGACGGTATCGGCGTGCGCAGCGTCGATGAGCATGCCCATCGTGCTGTCCGGGTCGAGCGGATCGCCCGGCTGCCAGTGACGGGCCTGCGCTTTCAGCCTTGCCAGGAAGTCATCGGCGATGCTGTCTTCGAGCAGCAGGCGGGTACCGGCGATACAGACTTGCCCCTGGTTGTAAAAAATCCCGGCGGCGGTCGCGCTCACGGCCTTGTCCATGTCCGGACAGTCGGCAAAGATAATGTTGGCGCTCTTGCCGCCTGCCTCCAGCCAGACGCGCTTCATGTTGCTTTCTCCCGCGTCCTTCAACAGCTGCTTGCCGGTACGGGTAGAGCCGGTAAACGTCAGCACTTCGACCTCCGGATGCAGTGCCAGCGCCTGGCCCGCTTCGTGGCCGTAACCGCTTATCACATTCAGCACGCCGTCCGGCAGGCCCGCCTCCTTCGCCAGCCCGGCCAGGCGCAGGGCGGTGAGCGGTGATTTCTCCGACGGTTTTAATACCACGCTATTGCCCGCGATCAGCGCCGGGCCCAGCTTCCAGCAGGCCAGCAGCAGCGGGAAGTTCCAGGGGACGATGGCCGCGACAACCCCGATCGGCTCGCGCACGATCATCGCCAGCTCGCCCGGACCCGTAGGCGCCACTTCGCCGTAGACTTTATCCGCCGCTTCGGCGTACCAGCGAATGGCGCGAGCCGCGCCGGGAATATCGTCGCGCAGGCTGTGGCGGATGGGTTTACCGGTGTCCAGCGTTTCCAGTAAGGCCAGCTCTTCGCCGTGGCGCTCCATTAAATCGGCGAGCTTATTCAGCACGGCCTTGCGCTGCGCCGGAGACGCCTGTGACCAGTCGCCGCGCTCAAATACCTCACGTGCGGCCTGAACCGCGTGGTTCACGTCCGCCTGCTTGCCCCGGGCCACGTTCGCCAGCGTCTGTTGGGTAGCGGGATTGACGGTTTCAAATGTGGCATTATCGGCGGCGTCACAATAGGCACCGTTAATAAATAACCGGGTCTCAATGGCGCTGTTTTTTGCTTTATCCTGCCAGTAAGTCAGGTGCTGAAAATGCATATTCACTCCTTTCTTTCGCAATCAGATAAATAAAGGCATGGCCGTTTCAGGCAATACGAAGCCGTGGGGCATCCCGGGAATTAACCCGTTGAATGCCGACATTGATCGTTTTTATTTGTCCCGGCGTAAGCGCGCTTACGCCGGGACTGAGTGGTAATTAGAACGTGGTGGGGGTGTGGGCACTGATAATGCGGCAGATGCCTGCCGAGGTATTGCTGAAGCTGTGCGGTATGCCGGTATTGATGGCATAGCTCTGCCCTGCAACCAGGTGATAAGGCTGGCCATTAATGGTCAGCACTATTTCACCTTCCAGTATCGTACCGATCTCCTCACCCTGATGTTTGATCCTCTCTCCGGTCGTGGTTCCAGGCTGGTAAGTTTCAAAAATCATCGCCAGCGTACGGTTCGGATTTCCGTTATGAACCAGCTTCATCGAAACCCCCTGACTGCCTATTTCGATAAGGTCTTCCTGATTAATAACCACCTGCGGTTCATCAGGTTTTTCCGGTTCCGAAAAGAATTCCGAGAGCGACAGCCCATAGACTTTCAGCAGCTTTTGCAGCGTACTGATGGCAGGACTCACTTTATCCTGCTCAATGGTGCTGATGGCACTGTGTGTTAACCCAGACAGTTCGGCGGCACGCCGCTGCGAGAGACCCAATTGCTGGCGGATCTCAGACAGACGTTTCCCTGGCGCCAGTCCGTCATCGCTCATAGTTGCATTTCCTTTACGGTAGTGGTCAAAGCCGTTGCTTCTCGGCAATGTGGCTTTGACAGGCGGTGATAAAACCATCAAACAACATACGTGAGAGGGCGTACTCGCTGCTGTTCCATTCGGGGTGCCATTGCACGCCGAGGGCAAAAGGGTGGTCATGAACGCTGACCGCTTCGACCAGCCCATCCGTCGAACGGGCCTCCACGCGAAGCCGTGGTCCTAACGTTCGTGCACCTTGCCCGTGTAACGAGTTTACCCAAAATGTGTTACAGCCTGGTATTAATTGAGACAGCAGTCCTCCCTCCTGAACCTGAACCTCATGAGAAGGGGCGTATTGTAGCTCAACCGGCAGTTCAGGATCTTCCCGGTGTTCAAGCAGGTCGTTCTGCTCGAACAGGCGGCGATACAGCGTTCCTCCCGTCGCAACAACCAGTTCCTGCAGCCCCCGGCAGATGGCGAAAATGGGGATGCGCCTTTCGAGCGCGGCGGCAATCAGCGCCATACTCAGAAGATCTCGCCCGGGATCGGCGTCAGGCTCATCGCCGTTTTCACCATAAAGGTGCGGCTGCACGTTACTTGGGCTGCCCGGCAGGTAAATCCCGTCCAGGGTTGGCAGCAGAGCGGTAAGTAGCTCTGGCTCTGCCAGCGCATGGGGTAAGGCAATCGGTAAGCCCCCCGCGTTAATAATGGCATTCAGGTACTTTTCTTGCAGGGTCTGGGTCTCATGACCCTTAAGCCTGTTTCTGCACATCACTACGCCAATAACTGGCTTGTTCATTATATTTTCCATGATCGCCCTCACAAAGTGGACTAAATTTAGGCCATTCTCGCCTGTGAAACGGCCTTTTCGTTCAATATTTTCTCAATCTAGCAACGAGATCTGCCTTTTGCAAACTTAATTTAACATTTGACAAACAATTTGTTTGCATACAGATTCGATAGGGTGGACATTATATTTGACAGTCCAGAGCAGCGAACGCAAATCCCAAAAACGGTGGTAAATCATGGAAACCAATATCGTAG
Source organism: Enterobacter cloacae complex sp. P6RS (assembly GCF_014982245.1). Taxonomy (NCBI): domain Bacteria; kingdom Pseudomonadati; phylum Pseudomonadota; class Gammaproteobacteria; order Enterobacterales; family Enterobacteriaceae; genus Enterobacter; species Enterobacter cloacae complex sp. P6RS. The sequence goes on along the minus strand of NZ_JADCLB010000003.1, from coordinate 108,056 downwards.
AAGTTGAGAACTTTGTGCAGCACACGGATGAGAGGCGGGGCAGCGCCTTTACGCAGGAAGTGAAGCGCTATTTAGAAAAGTATCCTGACACCCAGTTTATTGATGTCCTTCTGACCGACCTGAACGGCTGTTTTCGCGGCAAGCGCATCCCGGTTGCCGGACTGAGCAAGCTTGAAAAAGGCTGCTATTTCCCGGCATCGGTTTTCGCCATGGACATTTTGGGTAACGTCGTGGAAGAGGCGGGCCTGGGGCAGGAGCTCGGCGAGCCGGACTGTATCTGCGTGCCGGTGCCGGGTACCCTGACGCCGTCCGCCGCCGACCCGGAATACATTGGTCAGGTGCAGCTCACCATGGTCGATGAAGATGGCGCTCCCTTTGACGTTGAGCCGCGGAACGTACTCAACCGACTCTGGCAGCAGCTGCGCCAGCGCGGTCTGTTCCCCGTGGTAGCGGTAGAGCTGGAGTTCTATTTACTTGACCGTAAGCGCGATGCCGACGGCTATCTGCAGCCACCCTGCGCGCCGGGCACCGACGTACGTAACACGCAGAGTCAGGTCTACTCGGTTGATAACCTGAACCACTTTGCTGACGTGCTGAACGACATTGACGAACTGGCGCAGCTGCAGCTGATCCCCGCCGACGGGGCCGTGGCTGAGGCCTCCCCGGGCCAGTTTGAAATTAACCTGCATCATACGGAAAACGTGCTTGATGCCTGCGATGATGCGCTGGCACTGAAACGTCTCGTCAGGCAGATGGCGGAAAAACATAAGATGCACGCCACGTTTATGGCAAAGCCGTATGAAGAGCATGCGGGCAGCGGGATGCATATTCACATCAGCATGCAAAACAACCGAGGCGAAAACGTGCTCGCAGACGCCAGCGGCGAGGATTCCGCGCTGCTGAAACGCGCGCTGGCCGGGATGATCGATCTGATGCCTGCGTCCATGGCGCTGCTGGCGCCGAACGTCAACTCCTACCGCCGCTTCCAGCCGGGAATGTACGTACCGACGCAGGCGTCATGGGGACACAATAATCGCACCGTTGCCCTGCGTATCCCCTGCGGCGATCGCCATAACCATCGGGTCGAGTACCGCGTGGCGGGAGCAGACGCAAACCCGTATCTGGTGATGGCGGCGATTTTTGCCGGCATTCTGCACGGGCTGGATAACGATTTACCCCTGCAGGAAGAAGTGGAAGGCAATGGTCTGGAGCAGGACGGACTGCCGTTCCCGATTCGTCAGAGCGATGCGCTGTGGGAATTTATGCAAAACGATCACCTCCGCGAGCGGCTGGGCGAACGTTTCTGCCACGTCTATCACGCCTGCAAAAACGATGAATTACTGCAGTTTGAACGCCTGATTACCGAAACAGAAATTGAGTGGATGCTGAAAAACGCCTGATGACGAGCCCCGGTTAGGGGCCGCTTTGTTTCATCGCATACGTATCACCAAACGGCCTGCGCGGAGCCTGGCCGAAACGTTCGCTGGCACGCCAGCTATCTCCCGGGAGTCGCGTTATGGAGCGCAGGCGGCACAGGGACTTTCTTAACGACACTGTGTGACGAGGTAGGAAATGATGCAGATGTTCAACTATCCGCAGGGCGAAGGGGGCCAGTCAGGCGCCTGCTGTGAGTGCGAGCGAGAGACGCTGCGCTGGTACGATCGCGTATGTTCTTTACAACTTCCCCCTTTGCTAAGCAGGTTTGCGTTACGGTCAACGCGATTGCAAACCACGGTAAGCATGGGGGGGACGGTTTATGGCGACTAACACCTCTCTTGACTCGCCGCGCATGGCCGGAAGAACCCGGCTGCGCAGTTCCCTCAAGCTCTGGCAGGTGGTCATGATGGGGCTGGCTTACCTCACTCCCATGACCGTGTTTGATACCTTCGGCATTGTGTCCGGTATCAGCAATGGCCACGTGCCCGCCTCGTATCTCCTGGCGCTGGCGGGCGTCATGTTTACCGCCATCAGCTACGGCAAACTGGTGCGACAGTTCCCGGAAGCGGGCTCTGCTTACACCTATACGCAGAAATCGATCGGCCCTCACTTAGGCTTTATGGTTGGCTGGTCATCGCTGCTGGACTATCTCTTCCTGCCGATGATCAACGTGCTGCTGGCGAAGATCTACCTTTCCGCGTTGTTCCCTGAAGTCCCGCCCTGGGTCTGGGTGGTGGGTTTTGTAACGATCCTGACGCTGGCGAACCTGAAAAGCGTTAACCTGGTCGCCAACTTTAACACCCTGTTTGTGCTGGTGCAGGTCGCCATCATGGTGGTCTTTGTCATACTCGTAGTGCATGGCTTGCACAAGGGTGAGGGGGTTGGCACCGTCTGGTCGCTCCAGCCGTTTATCAGCGAGAACGCGCACCTGCTTCCTATCATTACCGGCGCGACTATCGTCTGCTTCTCTTTCCTCGGCTTTGACGCGGTCACCACGCTGTCGGAAGAGACGCCAAACGCGGCGCGGGTTATTCCCAAAGCCATTTTCCTGACCGCACTGTATGGCGGGCTGATATTTATTGTTGCCTCGTTTTTCATGCAGCTCTTTTTCCCGACGATCGCGCGTTTCAAGAACCCGGACGCCGCGCTGCCGGAAATTGCGCTGTACGTGGGCGGCAAGCTCTTCCAGTCGGTGTTTCTGTGCACCACGTTTGTGAATACGCTCGCTTCAGGCCTGGCCTCGCACGCCAGCGTCTCACGCTTATTGTACGTGATGGGGCGTGACAACGTCTTTCCTGAGCGTGTGTTTGGCTACGTGCATCCGAAGTGGCGCACTCCGGCCCTGAACGTCATTATGGTAGGGATAGTGGCGCTGTCGGCCCTGTACTTTGATCTGGTGACCGCGACGGCGCTGATCAACTTTGGCGCGCTGGTGGCGTTTACGTTTGTTAATCTCTCGGTGTACAACCATTTCTGGCGGCGTAAGGGGCTGAACAAAACGTGGAAAGATCGGCTCCACTATTTCATGCTGCCACTCATTGGTGCCGCAACGGTCGGCGTGCTGTGGATCAACCTCGAAGCGACGTCCCTGACGCTTGGCCTCATCTGGGCGGCACTGGGTGTCCTTTACCTGACCTGGCTCACGCGCCGCTTCCGAAAACCGCCTCCACAGTTTGAAGCCGGTAAGATAGAGCAGGCCTGGGATTCCTGAACGTGAAACGGCACCAGTAAGCTGGTGCCGTTTATCTGGATCGGGCATCAGCCCGCAGGATGATTATTCCAGGCGTTTATGAAGGCTTGCGCCCACCAGCAGTGCGGCACAGAGCATCAGCGCGATAAACCCGCCCACGCCGTTCCATCCGTAGTGATGCCAGAACACGCCGCCCAGCGTCCCGGCGATGCTTGAGCCCAGATAATAGCTAAACAGATACAGCGACGATGCCTGGCCTTTGGCGCGACGCGCGCGCGGGCCAATCCAGCTGCTGGCGACGGAGTGAGCGGCGAAGAACCCTGCGGAGAAGAGCAGCATCCCGGCAAAGATAAGCCACAGGGAAGAGAAGAGCGTCAGCAGCAGGCCGAGCAGCATCACTGCGGTAAACACCAGCATCACCGGCCCGCGGCCAAAGCGTGCCGTCATCGCCCCGGCTTTCGGCGAACTCCACGTACCGGTGAGATAGGCCACGGAAAGCAAACCCACAACGGCCTGATTCAGATGCCACGGCGAGAGCATCAGGCGGTAGCCAATATAGTTAAACAGCGTCACGAAGGAACCCATCAGCAGGAATCCCATCAGAAACAGTCGCGGTAAACCTTTGTCACGCCAGTGAAGGCGGAAGTTGATAAACAGCGTTTTCGGGCGCAGAGACGTCGGGCGAAAATGGCGCGATTCTGGCAGGATTTTCCAGAACATCAGGGCCGATGCCAGCGCAAAACAGCCGATCACCGCCAGCGCAATGCGCCAGCTAAAGAAGTCCGTGAATACCCCGCTCAGCAGACGCCCGCTCATCCCGCCAATCGAGTTCCCGCTGATGTACAGCCCCATCGAAAAGGCAACGAAGCTCGGGTGGATCTCCTCGCTGAGATAGGTCATCCCGACCGCCGCCACGCCGCTGAGCGAGAGCCCGATCAGCGCGCGCATCATCAAAATGCCGTGCCAGCTGGTCATCATCGTCGAGAGTAACGTACAGACCGAGGCCAGCATCAGGGCGGTTACCATCACCTGTTTACGGCCAACGGCGTCGGAGAGCGGGCCGGTAAAAAGCAGGCCAATTGCCAGCATCCCGGTTGAAATGGAAAGCGAAACGCTGCTGCTGGCAGGAGATACGCCAAACTCGTGGGAGAGAACGGGCAGGATCGGCTGAACGCAGTAGAGCAGGGCAAACGTTGCCAGACCGGCGGAAAAGAGCGCCAGCGTGACGCGCATAAACTGGGGGGTACCACGTTTGATGAACTGAACCGGCTGCGATGCTACAGGCAAATCATTAATATCTCTGGCCGGCTCGATATCAATGGTAGATGTACGACTCACACAGTTTCCTTGCTTAAACATCCCCGTGATTTCTGGTGACGGGTATGACCACACGTTTAGGGTAGGAAAATGTAAATATTCTGTCTAATATATTAATAATCTCAAATGATACTTTAAAAATATGAATATCGAGCTGCGTCATCTTCGCTACTTTGTCGCCGTCGCCGAAGAGCTGCATTTTGGCCGCGCGGCGGCACGACTGAACATTTCTCAGCCGCCTTTAAGCCAGCAGATTCAAATCCTCGAACAGCAGGTCGGGGCGCGTCTTCTGGCCCGCACCAACCGCAGCGTGAGCCTGACGGCAGCGGGTAAGCAGTTTCTGATCGACAGTAGACAAATTCTGAGCATGGTCGACGACGCCGCTGCCCGGGCGGAACGGCTCTATCTTGGGGAAGCCGGGGAGCTGCGGATCGGGTTTACCTCGTCCGCGCCGTTTATCAGCGCCGTCTCGCAGACGCTTTCGTCATTCCGCCGTCATTTTCCGGACGTGCATATTCAGACGCGCGAAATTAATACCCGCGAGCAGATTGCGCCGCTTAACGAAGGTGCGCTCGATCTGGGGCTGATGCGTAATACCCAGCTGCCGGACACGCTGGCATGGGAGGTTATCCTGCGCGAACCGCTGATGGCCATGATCCCGAACGATCACCCGCTGGCGTCGCGTCCGGCGGTTTCGCTGGCGGAGCTGGCAAAAGAGCCGTTTGTCTTTTTTGACCCGCAGGTCGGGACGGGCCTGTATGACGATATTCTGGGGCTGATGCGCCGCTACGATCTGGCGCCGGTCATTACCCAGGAAGTGGGAGAGGCGATGACCATTATCGGCCTGGTCGCCGCCGGGCTGGGCGTGTCGATACTCCCGGCCTCCTTTAAGCGGGTACAGCTACGCGAGATGCGCTGGGTTGCTATCGCCGAGGAGGATGCCGTTTCGGAGATGTGGCTGGTGTGGTCAAAACATCGCGAACAGAGTCATGCTGCCCAGCGCTTCAAACAGCGGTTAATCCAGGCTTCCGCGGTCTGATATTTCCCTGGAAAACGGGTAAAAATGTGCGGTAAATCACATGGCTAAGTAAATATTTGACGACACCCATGGAAGTGCTTCACCATAGCCAACAGTTTATTTCGAAGCTCGAAAATAAGGGAGTACGAGGTGGTTGCTGATAGTCAGCCAGGGCATATTGATCAGATTAAGCAGACCAACGCTGGCGCGGTGTATCGCCTGATTGATCAGCTTGGTCCGGTTTCGCGTATCGATCTGTCGCGCCTGGCACAGCTGGCACCTGCCAGTATCACCAAAATTGTCCGCGAAATGCTGGAAGCGCACCTGGTACAGGAGACGGAAATTCAGGAGCCGGGCAGCCGTGGTCGTCCGGCGGTCGGCCTGGTGGTCGAGACGGAAGCCTGGCACTACCTCTCGCTGCGCATCAGCCGCGGAGAGATCTTCCTTGCGCTGCGCGATCTCAGCAGCAAGCTGGTGGTGGAAGACCGGCTTGAGCTGCCGCTCAACGCCGAGGAACCGCTTCTCGATGCGATTGTCTCCCATATCGATCGCTTCTTTATTCGCCATCAGCAGCGGCTTGAACGCTTAACGGCGATTGCCATCACCATGCCCGGCATTATTGATACCGAAAATGGTATTGTTCACCGCATGCCGTTTTACGACGATGTTAAAGAGATGCCGCTGGGCGAAGTGCTGGAAAACCATACCGGCGTGCCGGTCTATATTCAGCACGACATTAGCGCCTGGACGATGGCGGAAGCGCTGTTTGGCGCGTCGCGCGGTGCGCGGGATGTCATTCAGGTGGTCATTGACCATAACGTCGGGGCGGGGGTGATCACCGACGGACGGCTTCTCCACGCCGGGAGCAGCAGCCTGGTGGAAATTGGTCATACCCAGGTCGACCCGTACGGTAAACGCTGCTACTGCGGGAACCATGGCTGTCTGGAGACGATCGCCAGCGTGGAAAGCGTGCTCGAACTGGCGCAGGTGAGGCTCAGTCAGTCCATGAGCTCCTCGCTTCACGGCCAACCCTTAACGGTGGATTCCCTCTGCGCCGCCGCGCGTCAGGGGGATCTGCTGGCGAAGGACATTATTACCGGGGTGGGTAATAACGTAGGCCGCATTCTGGCGATTATGGTGAACCTCTTCAATCCGCAAAAAATCCTGATCGGCTCACCGCTCAGCCAGGCGGCGGAGATCCTTTTTCCGGCGATTACGGCCTGTATTCAGCAGCAGTCGCTTCCCGCCTACAGCAGAAATATTGCGGTAGAAAGTACCCAGTTTTCCAACCAGGGCACAATGGCCGGCGCGGCGCTAGTCAAAGATGCCATGTACAACGGCTCGCTGCTTATCCGCCTGTTACAGGGTTAACTCTTTTCCGCAGATGTAAGAAAAATTGCGCTATCTCAAGCCGGGTAGCGCACGCATCCCGTAGACTTCCTCCACTGAATTATTTACCTGGTTGATATTTTCGAAGCATACCCAAGAGGTGGAGTGAGTCATGCTTAAGCGTTTCTTTGTTACTGGTACAGATACCTCTGTCGGCAAGACCGTTGTATCCCGCGCATTGCTGCAGGCTCTGACAGCAAGCGGTAAACGCGTCGCTGGGTACAAACCGGTCGCAAAAGGGAGTAAAGAGACGCCAGAGGGATTGCGAAATAAAGACGCCCTGGTGCTGCAAAGCGTCTCGTCGCTGGAACTGCCTTACCACGCGGTCAATCCTATTGCGTTAAGCGAAGATGAAAGCAGCGTGGCGCACAGCGGCCCGATCAATTATTCCCTGTTATCCGACGGGCTGGCGAACCTGAGTGAGCAGGTCGATCACGTAGTCGTCGAAGGAACGGGCGGCTGGCGCAGCCTGATGAATGATTTACGCCCGCTGTCTGAATGGGTCGTGCAGGAGCAACTGCCGGTAGTGATGGTAGTGGGGATCCAGGAAGGGTGTATCAACCACGCGCTGCTGACGGCGCAGGCGATTGCCAATGACGGCCTGCCGCTGGCTGGCTGGGTGGCAAACCGTATTAATCCAGGCCTCGCGCACTACGCGGAGATCATCGACGTACTGAGCACCAAACTGCCTGGCCCGCTGGTGGGCGAGCTGCCTTATCTGCCTCGCGCCGAGCAGCGCGAGCTAGCGCAGTACATCGATCTCTCTGCCCTCGGTGGCGTGTTGACCGTAGACCGAGTCGTGGCGTAACGTCCGCGACAGTACGGACGCTATCACGCAGGCGACCAGTAAACCGGGCAGTAAAAAATACTGCCCGGTCATTTCACAGACCATCAGCGCCGACATAATGGGTGCATGCGTGGTCGCAGCGAGCAGCGTTGCCATCCCGGCCAGCCCCAGCAACATGGCCGTCTCAGAACCCGGCAGCCACAGCGCAAAAAGCTGCGCGAACAGCATCCCCGTAGCCATACCGACAAACAGGGTAGGCGTAAATACCCCGCCCGGCGCACCCGAACCGCTGCTTGCCAGCACTGCCAGCAATTTACAGATGAACACGCCGGCAATCACCGACAGCAGCGGCGGGGCGAGCAGAAAAGCCTGAACCACGCTGTAGCCGTTCCCCCAAACCTTCGGCGTCAAAAGAGACAGCAACCCGACAATCAAGCCGCCGAGCGCCAGCTGCCACGGCGGTGAAAGCCTGAGGCGCAGGAACAGCCCGTGGCTGAACGCCATCAGCCACATCAGGAGCGGTCCGCAGAGACCTGCCAGCAGCCCCATCGCGACCAGCAGGGCATAATCGGCCGCGGTGAGTATGCCGCTCAGATGGACCTCGTAGAGCGTACCGGCACCCGGTGCCAGGAGTTGCGTCGTAAGAAGCGCCACCACCGCCGCAATCACCACGGGGCCGAGCGAGGCCAGCATCAGCGTGCCAAACAGAATCTCTGCAATGAACAGGCTTCCCGCTAACGGAGCATGGTAGGCGCTGGCCATCCCGGCGGCGGCGCCACAGGCGATCCAAAGCTTCCATTCCGTTTTGGGCGTAATGCGCCGGGCAAAAAAGGAGGCGGCGAGGGCGGCAAGCAGGATCATGGCCCCTTCGCGGCCGATGGCGCTTCCGCTGGCAACGACCAGCAGCGAAGCAAGAGATTTAACGAGGCTCGCGCCGTAATCAAACTGACCGTCGCCGGTCTCCAGCGCTTCCATATAATCGGTGGGGGCATGAGGCCGCTGGGCGGTCAGGCGCTGCCATCCCCAGAGCAACAGCCCGGCAGCCAGCCCGCCCAACGCGGGCGTCAGCGCGCGCCTCCAGGGGGAGAGCGACGCGGCGGCATTCACCAGGCTGCCGCTGTCGTTGCTCAGAAGCAGCCACTCCAGCAGGTACATGCTGTGGCGGAACACCGAAACGGCCAGCGCGGCCAGCACGCCGGTGACGGTGGCAATCAGGAGTCGGCGAAACATTGCGCGGATGTCGGGGTACGTATGAAGACGTTGCATGGGTCGCGAGTAAACGGGGACGATACAATATTGTGGCGGGAAATCGTGGGGTTAGCAAAAGGTATGCGTGCGAAAAAGCCGGGCGATGCCCGGCTGGAAAAATTAACTGTCGCTATGAATATTCAGCGCCCGGCGCGTACGTCCTGAGCTCAAGTATTCGGCAATATAATCCTGCGAAATCTCGCCGTTGTAGCGCCCGTCCTCATCCACGATCGGCATCCAGCTGGTGTTGCTCTCATACAGGCGTGACAGCACCACGCGCAGGTTGTCTTCGGCTTTGCCGGTCATGCGGAACGGATGCAGGATGTCGGCGCAGGTCCCGCTGGCGTTACGCGCTTCGCGACGCTTCACAAAGCCCAGCGGCTTGCCGTGCTCGTCAACCACGGTAATTGCGCGAATATCGTTATCATCCATGGTTGCAAAGGCTTCCGGGAGCGGAGTCGAACCCCGTACCGTAATGGTCGGCTGCTGGTCGGTGACGTCGCCGGCCGAGACCAGCAGCAGGCGCTTCAGCGTGCGGTCCTGACCGACAAACGAGCCAACAAACTCGTTCGCCGGTTTCGCCAGCAGTTCATCCGGGCTGGCACACTGGACGATTTTTCCCTGACGGAATACCGCAATGCGGTCGCCGAGCTTAAGGGCTTCGTCGATATCGTGGCTGACCAGCATGACGGTTTTTTTCAGCTTGCGCTGCATCTCCAGGAACTGGTTCTGGATCACCTCACGGTTGATCGGGTCCACCGCGCCGAACGGTTCATCCATCAGCAGTACCGGAGGATCCGCCGCCAGGGCGCGAATAACGCCAATACGCTGCTGCTGGCCGCCGGACATCTCGCGCGGATAGCGGTGGAGAAACTTGTGCGGATCCATTGCCACCATATCCATCAGCTCTTCGGCGCGAGCTTTGCAGCGCGCTTTATCCCAGCCCAGCATGCGCGGCACGACGGTGATGTTCTCTTCAATGGTCATGTTCGGAAACAGGCCAATCTGCTGGATCACGTAGCCGATGTTGCGGCGCAGGGTCACGGTGTCCATCCCGTTGGTGGCCTCGCCGTTAATCAGGATGTTTCCGCTGCTTGGGGTGATGAGACGGTTAATCATCTTCAGGGTGGTGGTTTTCCCGCAGCCGGATGGGCCGAGCAGGACGCACATTTCCCCTTCGGGCACGTTCAGGTTGACGTTATCGACGGCCTTAAAGGTCTGGCCGTGCTTCTGTGAAAATTGTTTGGTGAGGTTTTCCAGTTTTATCATTATCGAATCCCCTTTGGAGTCAGAACCACCTGCAGACGGTGCAGCAGCCAATCGAGCACAATCGCTAAAAGACAGATCATCAGCGCGCCCGCAATCAACATACGAATATCGCTTCCGCCGATGCCGTTAAGCAGCAGCAGGCCAAGTCCGCCCGCGCCAATCACGGCGGCAATCGCCATCACGCCGATGTTCATCACCACGGCGGTGCGGATCCCGCCGAAAATCACCGGCAGCGCCATCGGAATTTCCACCCAGCGCAGACGCTGCCAGAACGTCATGCCGATGCCGCGTCCGGCTTCGCGCAGGCCCGGCGGCAGGCTGTCGAGCGCCGTGTGGGTGTTACGCACGATCGGCAGCAGCGAGTAGAGAAACACCGCCGTGATTGCGGGCAGGGCGCCAATCCCCTGACCGATCAGCGAAAACAGCGGGATCATCAGGCCAAACAGGGCAATGGACGGGATGGTCAACACGATGGTGGCAATCCCCAGCACCGGCGTCGCCAGCCACTTGTGGCGCACAATCAAAATGCCCAACGGGACGCCGATGATAATCGCTAAGCCCACGGCCAGCGCCACCAGCCACAGATGCTGCAGCGTCAGGGTTAACAGATAGTCCCAGTTGTCCAGAATGTAGTGAACGGTATCCATAGCGCCTCCTACAGCAGCTGTTTGCTACGCAGGAAATCGCGGGCGACCTGCTGCGGTGACTGATGGTCAATATCCACCTTCTTGTTCAGCTCGGTGATAACGTCGTTGTTGAGCTGGGCCGAGAGGGTATTGAGCGCCTCTTCCAGACCGGGATTGGCCTCCAGGGTGTCCTTGCGCACCACCGGGGTGACCGCGTAGCTCGGGAAGAAGCCTTTATCATCTTCCAGCACTTTGAGATCAAAGCCCTTCACGCGCCCGTCGGTGGTATAAACCAGCCCGGCGTCGACGAAGCCGTCGCGCACGGCGTTATAGACCAGACCCGGGTCCATCTGGCGGATTTGCGGACGGTCCAGATCCATCTTATAGGCCTCCTGCAGTGGCTTCATGCCGTCGCTGCGCCCGGCAAATTCAAGGTCTAAGCCCAGCAGCCAGTTTTTGTCCGGGTTGGTTTTGCGAACCTGTTCAATTTTCGCCACCATCTCCGACATGGTGTTGATATGCTCCGCCTCGGCGCGCTTGCGCTGCATGGCGAAAGCGTAGGTGTTGTTCATGTCGGCGGGTTTGAGCCACACCAGACCGTGCTTCGCATCCAGGCGCTTCACCGTCTCCCAGGACTCCTGCGGTGACATGCGCTTGTTGATGTGGTTGAAGATGATCAGCGACGTGCCGGTGTACTCCCAGGTCATATCAATCTGCTTGTTGATCATCGCGTTGCGGGAGATCACCGTGGCGATATTGGTTTTTGGCTGAACCTGAAAACCTTTCTTTTGCAGGTACTGTACGGTCATCGCCGAGAGAATGTGCTGCTCGGTAAAGCTCTTGGTCGCCAGAATCAGCGGGGCTGCCATCGCCTGGCCGGTGAACAGCGCCGCGGCACACAGCGCCGCCAGGCTGGATATCAGTCTCATAAAAGCTCCTTGTTATTGTTATCGAGCGAGATGGGGACTCATCACGCGACCCAGCGCCGCCAGCAGGGTGTCGAGGATCAGGGCGAACAGGGCGGTGGCCGCCGCGCCGAGGATCAGGGTCGGGAAATCGTTCAGGTAAATGCCCGGGAAAATCAGCTCGCCGTAGCTGCTGGCGCCAATCAGGAACGCCAGCGGCGCGGTACCGACGTTAATGGCGGTGGCGATGCGGATCCCCGAGAGCATAACCGGCCAGGCGTTGGGCAGCTCAACCTGGCGCAGGCGCTGCCATTTGGTCATCCCAATCCCGTTTGCCGCTTCCAGCAGCGACGACGGGACCGAGCACAGCCCGGCGTAGGTATTGCGCACAATCGGCAGCAGCGAGGCGAGGAACAGGGCGATGATGGCGGGCGTATCGCCGATACCAATCACCACCATCGCCAGCGCCAGCACGGCCAGCGGCGGCAGGGTGTTGCCGACATTAAAGATTTGCATCACGTATTCGGCGACGCCCCGCGCGGCCGGACGGCTCAGCAAAATACCGGCCGGAATGCCCACCAGCAGGGCAAAAAACATCGACGAGAAAACCAGAATCATGTGCTGTTGCCCTAGGTAGACCAGGTCAACCTGGCGCGCCTTGATTGTCTCAAGCCCGATTCCCCAGACGAGGAGGGCGAGGACCACGAGAATGGCGCCGACAAACAGCAGCGAGCGTTTGAGTAATGGGTGCATTGCGGTGTGTCTCCCTGTGCGCATGCGTTATAGCAACCAATGGTTGCCTGTTGTTATGCCATGTTTCGGCAGGGGTAATTGACCTATAGCAAGCGTTTGGGAAGGGTTCCAGCGAAGGGGGGAAATCAGTAACCCTATGAAATTAGTGACAACCTTTATTAAAGCCTTATGGCGTAAGGGCTGGTTGCGTGCCGGGCAGAATAGTCCTAAAGCGAATTTTCAATAGTGACAGTGTCACATATTAAAGGGCGCCCTTACGCCGAGAGTCGTTCGTTATTTAGATAGAGGCACGAACCCGGCGAACGCGAACCGAGATGCTAATGATAGAAAAAATGGCAACAATCGCGAGCAGCAGCCCAAGCGCCAGCATGGCGTTAAACCCAATCCATCTGAACAGCAGCAGACCAGCAATCCCTCCGCTCATAAACGAGAAAATGGTGGTTAAGTGGGTCTTCAACTGACTTTTTTGTGCCGCGGTATCCTTCGAGTAATCCCTGCGAAGCATCGCCACCAGCACGGAGGCCAGTGATATGCCTGCATCCGTTAGCGTGCCGGTAATGTGCGTCGATCTCACCCGCCCTCCGGAGAGCTGCGTGGAGGTTGAATTATGAATGCCCATCAGGCCGCACAGAAAAATAATAATCTCGCGGTTGCTCGTGAGGGCGTGGAAATACATCTCGTAGAGAGAGATGCCGGTCAATAGTACCCCCTCGACGAAAAGGATTTGGCAAAAAACCAGCCTGATATTGTGGATAATGCCCCAGAGTACAATAAGACGAGCAAGGATGGCGCCGGTGACAAAAGAGAGAATAATCGAGCCAAAGAAAATCATATCGCTCAGATCGGTGGAGGAAACTTCGCTGGATAATTGTGAGGTATTGCCGGTCATGTGAGAGGGGAAAAAGCCAAATGCCCCAAGGGCGATGGCGTTAAGCAAACCTGCCGAGGTCGCCAGCCAGAGGGCAAGCCGACGATCCTCCTTATGCGTTCGTTCTTTCTTGAGTCTAATCAGCAAGAATACCTCCGGGTTGAGCTTTGCCTGAATAGTCAGGCTAGCAAAGCGGTGCAACGGGCTGTCCAGGATATGGCTTAATTATTATTCCCTCTGACGCCAATCAGGGTTTAGTAATTAAATAAAATATCCTTACTCAAGGTGTGGGCGTAAATAATTTATATCATGCCGTTATTGCCGTGACGCAAAAACGCCGGGCGCTGGTTGAGGCGCTCATACCAGGCCTCAATCGCCGGCACGTCGGGCTTGTCAAACGGCGTCATCTTCCAGCGATTCACCGACAGCCCAAGCACCACGTCCGCAAGGGTAAACGTCTCTCCCGCCGCAAAGGCCCCGGTGCGCTGCAGTTGGTTTTCCAGAATGGTGATGCAGTGGTTCCACTCTTTTATTCCCGCCGCAATGCGCGCAGGGTCGTTAAAGTCCGGGTTTTTTCGTCCCAGCGCCGGGAAGACATAGCGCCAGGCGTTATTGAATTCAGTTGCCTGCCAGTCCATCCAGCGCTCAACGTTGGCGCAGGCCTGCGGCTCTGCAGGCAGCAGATCGTGACGTCCGGCCTTGCGCACCAGATAGCGGCAGATGGCGTTGGACTCCCACAGCACGAAATCGTCATCCATCAGCACCGGCACCATGGCGTTGGGGTTCAGCGCGCGGAAGTCATCCGTTTCTGTTGAGGCAAAACCGCTGCCGTAGTCTTCCTGCAGGTAAGGGATGCCCGCTTCTTCACAGGTCCAGAGCACTTTACGAACGTTGATGGAGGTGGTTTTACCGAGGATGTTAATCATGACGCCGCTTCTCTTCAGGGGGATTAATCATTTAAAACAATACACCCTTTGTGCGAAGAGGGAGGGATAATATTGAGTGAGGAGTGCGCTGTACGGGCAGGTCAGCGCGTTTTAAGCGGAAACGTTACGTCTTCAGGGTGCGTAATGGCGGTGATTCCGCGCCGTTTTCTCCAGAGGCGCCTGCTTGCTTAATGCCTGGAAAAAATTTAGGCTAACCTCAGAGATATGCTTGCTCATTAAAGGCTTAGAAATGGAAAAAATAACCCCTGAATATACGTCCGTTGACTTATCTCGTTGGGCAAGGAAGGAACATTTTGAGATTTTTCAGGGGTTCGCTCAGTCGACGTTTAACCAGACGGTTTTAATCGATATTACTGCGCTGTTAAAACATATCAAAGCGGTCGGCTGGAAATTTTACCCGACTATTATTTTTCTCATTTCGAAAATCGTCAACAGTCATCCGGAGTTCCGTATGGCCATGAAAGACAATGAGCTTATTATATGGAACGAAGTTCATCCAAATTATACCATTTTCCATAATGAAACAGAGACCTTTTCATCATTATGGAGCCATTATGATGGCAGTATTCAGCACTTCCAGAAGACCTACGCTGAAGACATTGCGCGCTACGGTAATAATCTTTCTTATTGGCCTAAGGACGAATCCCGGGAAAATATCTTTTTCATATCGGGTATTCCCTGGGTGAGTTTTACCAGCTTTAACGTCAACGTTGCGCACATGAAGAACTTTTTTGCCCCTATGTTTACGCTTGGGAAATACTATGAACAAGATGGCAAAGTATTATTGCCCCTTGCCGTTCAGGTTCATCATTCCGTGTGCGATGGTTTCCATGTGGCAAGACTGTACAATGAACTACAAGAGATGATTGATGCCTTGCCGCAATCCGGCACGTGACGTTAATAAAAAAGCCGCAAGCAGCATGCTGCTTGCGGCGTCAGGCTCGGTGACGATGTGGCAATCAGGCAGCTTTTACCGCTCTGATTTTTTTACTGTCAGCCGCAGGGGCATCGAGAGCAGGGAGCTTGCTGGTGCGCAGAATATGCTGCACGGTCTCTTTCTGCTCGGCGAGATACAGACCAAGATTTTCAGCCTGCGTTTCATCCATCTGCATTCCGCTTTGCAACAGCCAGTCGGTGAACGCGTCTGCCATATCGAGCAGCTTGTCGTGAGCGTCAGCCTCTTTCTTACTGGCAAATGTCATTTTCTCTTCACCTTTTCTTACGACAACATATTTTATTTCAACAGCCATCACGCACCTCTCATACTGTATTTATATACAGTATAACAGCTTCGGGATGATGTTGCAGTAAAAAGTGAGCTACTGGTGCATCGGCTGCGTTTCACGGCCGCCAATACTGCGTCGCCATGCGCCAGGTGCCTGACCGAATTGGCGCTTAAAGCTGCGGTTGAACGACTGCTGAGAGTCAAACCCGAGCGCGATTGCCACGTTCAGGATGGGCTCATCGCTGTGGGCTAAGCGCTCAACCGATTTTTGCAGCTTTTGCGCGCGAATATAGCCGGCGAGGGGATAGCCCGTATGCTCTTTAAACAGGCGCTGGAGGTGCCATTTCGAGTAGCCGGAGCGCCTGGAGACGGTCTCAATGTCCAGGCGACTGTCGAGGTTGTTATCAATCCAGTCGAGTAAATCATGCATAAATGCGCCAGTGTTCATCAGGTTTCCCCCACGCAGCGATAGAAAGGTATCTTTGTCTGTTGCATTTTAAGGTGGCCTGGTTTCACGATAATTGCAAGTTTTATTGTTGCATTTAAATCCTTGCCCGAAACGGGCCTTTTATTGCCGCCTCAAATAGCACATAAAGTGCAACAATTATTCTTGCACTTAGTTAGGCGCATTCCTACAATCGCCGCGATAGTGTATTCGAAACTGTTACAGTTTTGTGGCGATGAACGACACAAATGGCCTTAAGCCAGCCCGGACAAAGGAAGTGGCGCGGCACCTCCCGCTGCGTCTTGCCCGGCGGCTACAATTACCGGAATAAAAATAATGAGCCTGCAAAAAACCTGGGGAAACTATCATCTGAATGCGCTGGGAGCGATGCTGCTCTCCGTGCTGCTCGTCGGATGTGATGACAGCGTCGCGCAAAACGCCGCGCCGCCCGCGCCCGCCGTTAATGCTGCAGACGTGGTTGTGAAATCCATTAGCCAGTGGGATAGCTTTAACGGACGGATTGAAGCCGTGGAAAGCGTGCAGCTTCGTCCCCGTGTCTCTGGCTACATCGACAAAGTGAATTTCACCGACGGCCAGGAGGTGAAAAAGGGCGAGGTGCTGTTCACGATTGATGACCGAACCTATCGCGCCGCGCTGGAGCAGGCGCAGGCGACGCTGGAGAGAGCCAAAACGCAGGCCAGCCTGGCGCGAAGCGAGGCTAACCGTACCGATAAACTCATCAATACCAACCTGGTATCCCGTGAAGAGTGGGAGCAGCGCCGTTCGGCCGCCATTCAGGCACAGGCCGATATTCGCGCGGCCCAGGCTGCGGTAGACGCCGCGCAGCTGAATCTCGACTTCACCAAAGTGACGGCTCCTATTGATGGCCGCGCCAGCCGGGCGTTAATCACCAGCGGCAATCTGGTCTCCGCGGGCGACAGCGCCAGCGTGCTCACTACCCTGGTCTCGCAGAAGACGGTTTACGTCTACTTTGACGTGGATGAGGCAACCTATCTTCACTATCAAAATCTCGCCCGCAACGGGCAGGGGGCGTCCAGCCACCATACGGCGCTACCGGTTGAGATCGGCCTTGCCGGCGAGGAGGGCTACCCCCATCAGGGTAAAGTGGATTTCCTTGATAATCAGCTCACGCCGAGTACCGGTACGATCCGCATGCGCGCGCTGCTGGATAACGCGCAGCGTCAGTTCACGCCGGGACTCTTTGCCCGCGTGCGCCTGCCGGGCAGCGCGGAATTCCAGGCCATGCTTATTGACGACAAAGCGGTACTGACCGATCAGGATCGCAAGTATGTCTATATCGTGGATAAAGAGGGTAAAGCGCAGCGTCGCGATATTACGCCGGGGCGTCTGGCCGACGGTTTACGCATCGTGCAGCAGGGGCTGAAACCTGGCGATAAGGTCATCGTTGACGGTCTACAGAAAGTGTTCATGCCGGGTATGCCGGTGAACGCGAAAACCGTCGCCATGACCACCAGCAACGCCCTCAACTGATCACTTGACCTGAGAATCCTTCCCATGGACTTTTCCCGCTTTTTCATCGACAGGCCGATTTTCGCTGCCGTACTGTCGATTCTGATTTTTATCACAGGATTAATCGCCATCCCGCTTCTGCCGGTGAGTGAATATCCTGACGTCGTACCGCCAAGCGTGCAGGTGCGCGCGGAGTATCCGGGCGCCAACCCGAAAGTGATTGCCGAGACCGTGGCGACGCCGCTGGAAGAGGCGATCAACGGCGTTGAGAACATGATGTACATGAAATCCGTTGCCGGCTCGGACGGCGTGCTGGTTACTACCGTCACGTTCCGTCCGGGTACCGATCCGGATCAGGCGCAGGTGCAGGTGCAAAACCGCGTAGCGCAGGCCGAGGCGCGTCTGCCGGAAGACGTGCGGCGCCTGGGCATCACGACGCAGAAGCAGTCGCCAACGCTGACGCTGGTGGTGCATCTGTTCTCGCCTAACGGCAAGTACGATTCACTGTACATGCGCAACTACGCCACGCTGAAGGTGAAGGACGAGCTGGCGCGTCTGCCCGGCGTCGGCCAGATTCAGATTTTCGGCTCCGGTGAATACGCGATGCGCATCTGGCTGGATCCGAACAAGGTCGCGGCCCGCGGGCTGACCGCCTCGGACGTGGTCACGGCAATGCAGGAGCAGAACGTGCAGGTCTCCGCGGGCCAGCTTGGCGCCGAGCCGCTGCCGAAAGAGAGCGATTTCCTGATCTCCATTAACGCCCAGGGTCGTCTGCATACCGAAGAAGAGTTTGGCAACATTGTCCTGAAAACGTCGGAGGACGGTTCGGTCGTCCGCCTGCGTGACGTGGCGCGGATTGAAATGGGTTCCGGCAGCTATGCGCTGCGTTCCCAGCTTAACAATAAAGACGCGGTCGGGATTGGTATCTTCCAGTCACCGGGGGCGAACGCCATCGATTTGTCTAACGCGGTGCGCGCCAAAATGGACGAGCTGTCCACCCGTTTCCCGGAAGATATGAAGTGGGCGGCACCTTACGATCCGACGGTTTTCGTACGCGACTCCATCCGTGCGGTGGTGCAAACCCTGCTGGAAGCGGTGGTGCTGGTTGTACTGGTGGTGATCCTGTTCCTGCAAACCTGGCGCGCGTCGATCATTCCGCTGATCGCGGTGCCGGTGTCGGTGGTGGGGACGTTCAGCATTCTCTATCTGCTGGGCTTTTCGCTTAACACCCTGAGTTTATTCGGGCTGGTGCTGGCGATTGGTATCGTGGTGGACGATGCCATCGTGGTGGTGGAAAACGTCGAGCGAAACATTGAAGAGGGGCTTGCGCCGCTTGCGGCGGCGCATCAGGCGATGCGTGAAGTTTCCGGGCCCATTATCGCAATTGCGCTGGTGCTGTGCGCGGTGTTCGTGCCGATGGCGTTCCTCTCCGGCGTAACCGGTCAGTTCTACAAGCAGTTTGCGGTGACGATAGCGATTTCCACGGTGATCTCCGCCATCAACTCGCTAACGCTCTCTCCGGCGCTGGCCGCGCTGTTGTTAAAACCGCACGGCGCGCCGAAAGACTTCCCGACCCGGCTTATCGATCGCCTGTTCGGCTGGATTTTCCGTCCGTTTAACCGCTTTTTCCATCGTAGCTCTAACGGCTATCAGGGGCTGGTGGGCAAAACGCTTGGTCGACGCGGCGCGGTGTTTGTGGTGTATCTGCTGCTGCTGTGTGCCGCGGGCGTCATGTTTAAAGCGGTACCCGGCGGGTTTATTCCGACACAGGATAAGCTCTACCTGATTGGCGGCGTGAAGATGCCGGAAGGCTCGTCGCTGGCGCGCACCGACGCGGTGATCCGCAAAATGAGCGAAATCGGCATGAATACCGAAGGCGTGGACTACGCGGTGGCTTTCCCGGGGCTGAACGCGCTGCAGTTTACCAACACGCCGAATACCGGGACGGTGTTTTTTGGCCTGAAGCCGTTTGACCAGCGCAAGCACTCTGCGGCGGAAATTAACGCGGAGATCAACGCGAAAATCGCGCAAATCCAGCAGGGCTTTGGTTTCTCCATTCTGCCGCCGCCGATTCTGGGGCTGGGTCAGGGGTCTGGCTACTCGCTGTATATTCAGGATCGCGCGGGTCTGGGCTATGGCGCGCTGCAAAACGCGGTGAACACCATGTCCGGTGCGATTATGCAGACGCCGGGAATGCACTTCCCGATCTCAACCTATCAGGCTAACGTTCCGCAGCTCGACGTGCAGGTTGACCGCGATAAGGCGAAAGCGCAGGGCGTGTCGCTGACCGATCTGTTCGGTACGCTGCAAACCTATCTGGGCTCGTCGTACGTGAACGACTTCAACCAGTTCGGGCGCACCTGGCGCGTGATGGCGCAGGCAGACGGGCAGTTCCGCGACAGCGTGGAAGATATTGCGAATTTACGCACACGGAATAGCCAGGGCGAAATGGTGCCGATTGGCAGTATGGTGAAAATCACGACCACCTACGGACCGGATCCGGTTATCCGCTACAATGGCTACCCGGCGGCGGATCTGATTGGCGATGCCGACCCGCGCGTGCTCTCGTCCGCGCAGGCGATGACGCAGCTGGACGCGATGTCTAAGCAGATCCTGCCGAACGGAATGAACATTGAATGGACGGATCTAAGCTTCCAGCAGGCCACGCAGGGCAATACGGCGCTGATCGTCTTCCCGGTCGCGGTACTGCTGGCGTTCCTGGTGCTGGCGGCGCTGTATGAAAGCTGGACGCTGCCGCTGGCGGTGATCCTCATCGTTCCGATGACCATGCTTTCCGCGCTGTTTGGCGTCTGGCTGACCGGGGGCGATAACAACGTCTTCGTGCAGGTGGGGCTGGTGGTGCTGATGGGGCTGGCCTGTAAAAACGCGATTCTTATCGTGGAGTTTGCCCGCGAGCTGGAAATTCAGGGGAAAGGCATCATGGAAGCAGCGCTGGAAGCGTGCCGCCTGCGTTTACGTCCGATTGTGATGACATCCATCGCCTTTATCGCCGGGACCATTCCGCTGATCCTCGGTCACGGCGCGGGCGCAGAAGTGCGCGGCGTCACCGGGATTACGGTCTTCTCCGGGATGCTGGGCGTGACGCTGTTTGGTCTGTTCCTGACGCCGGTCTTTTACGTGACGCTGCGTAAGTTCGTGACGCGCGGCAAAGAGGAAAGAGAGGTTCTGCCTGCGTAGGGATATCGCAGATAACAAAAAACCGCACTCACTATGAGGGCGGTTTTTTTTTGCGTAAATTACTGGGCTTTTTTGTACTGGGCAATCAGTTCAGGTAAAGGATCGCACCCGCTGGTATCGGCTTTTTTGACCTCGTCCAGCGCGCTTGCCACGGTGTGGCGCGCTAATACCGCGAGCGAGGCCTGCTCTGCTTCTTCGGAAATAGATTTGAAGTACCAGCAGGCGTTCGCGCTGACCACGCAGCGGGCCGGCACGTCCGGGCGCGACGCCCAAAGTTTTTTATCTTCGGTGACTGAAAGGTAGATATCGCGCAGGGTAATCTCTTCCGGCGGACGTCCAAGATGAATTGAGCCGTTGCGGCCAAGCGTTGAGACGATAATGCCGTCACGCGTGAGTGGAACCATCAATTTGCGGATAAAGCTCGGGTTGGCTTCCAGGCCGTAGGCCAGAATCGCACTCGTCGAACGTTCACCTAGTTGCTCCGCCATCGCTACGCTGAGAACCATCTGCAAAGCTGTCGGGAAGCGGTAATCTAACATTTCTCTTTCCTGGGTTGCGGTGAATCTTGTTCTTTTTGGCACCGCAGAGGTGAATAAGCAATAAACAACAATATAACAAATACGGTAATTTTTTTGAAGCAATCTGCGGCATTTGCGATCAAACACCCTGTTCCGGTTTAGCTATACGTGCGGTTCGGGAAGTCAACCGTCACCAGCAGGCCACCTTCTGCGGAAGTACTCAGGTTTACGCTGCTGCCGTGCTGCTGTGCAACGGCTTTGACAATGGCAAGCCCTAGTCCGCTCCCGCTTTGGAGCTGATTGGGATCGCGGAAAAACCGGTCGAATACGCGCTCGCGCAATTCAACCGGGATACCCGGCCCCCGATCGGAGATGCGTAGCTGGGCTGATTTATCTGCTGGGCGTACCTCTACCTGAATCCGCCCGCCCTCAGGACTGTACTTCACGGCGTTTTCAATGAGATTGTCTATAAGCGACATCAGACGCTCCCTGACGCCAGCGATCCAAATCTCATCCTCAGCGAAGAATTCCAGCTCAATCTTGCGCCCGGACGCTAGCGGCTCCAGCGCAGCCATCCGCTCTTGTATGAGCGAGGTTAGCGGCACGGGCTCCATCGCGGTGTCAATGCGCGCTTCACTGTGCATCATCAGCAGCAGCTGGTTGACGAGACGGGCCGCCCGGCTATTGCTGCGCACAATTCCTGCAAGCAGCTGCCGCTGGCTCTCGCTGCTCACCCAGGACTGCAGCGCCTCCACGTTGATGCGCATCGCGGCCAGCGGCGTACGCAGCTCGTGCGCGGCGTCCGCAATGAATACCCGTTCGCGTTCCGCGCTTTCCCGCACTCTGGCAAGAAAATCATTTATCGCGTCCACCATCTGGCGGAGCTCCTTATGCCCGGGAACGGCCTTTAAAGGGGAGAGATCGTCAGGCGAACGTAATGAGATCTCATTAACCACCTTGCTCCAGGGGCGCATCGCAATGCGGATTGACAGCCACGCAGGAAAAAGAAGAAAAGGAATGCACACCAGCAGCGGCATAATGTAGTAGCCCCGCGAGTTCAGGTAGATAAAGAAGTTCCAGCTTCCGGCAGGGGTGAAAAGGGTAACCTCCACGTCGGAGTGGGGGGATTTAAGCGTGCGGCTCGTCCAGGCGTGACCTTCACTCTGAACGCGCTGCATTTCGCCCAGTCTGGTGTTTTTTACCCCCGTAGGTGCACCATCAGAAGAGAAAATAACCTCGTTGCTTTTGCGAACGATCAGGTTAATCGACAGCTCCGGATCTTCACCGCCGCCATAGCCTTCCCGCAACGCTTTGCTGAAGGCTTCCAGGACATCATTACGATCCTGCGGGTGCTCGTCACTGAGATCAACCAGAGTAAAAATGGTTTCGTAAGTCTTACTTCCCGTGAGTATCGGAGGGCTACGCAGGTCTTCCAATAAAATAAAGGTTAAAAAAAGACACCACAGCAGGGTAAGCAGCAGCATCTGGGCGATGATAATTCGCCGTACCAGCGTTGGGCGCCTCAGTTGGTGCCAGACATTTCGCATTAATCTGTCACCTTCTGGATAGCGACGGTATCAATGACATACCCGACGCCCCGCACCGTTCGTACATAGCCGTCACCAATTTTTCGCCGCAAATTCCCCATATGCACGTCGAGCGCATTGCTGAGATTTTCCTTCGCGCCAAATATCCTCTCTTCCAGGAACCGCCGCGTGATCACCCGGTCAGCGCGCAGCATCAACGTTTCAAGCAGCGCATATTCACTGGCCGTCAACTCAACGTGACGCGCGTTCACCGTTACGCGACGCGTCGGGATATGAAGCGATAAGCTCCTGATTTCTATCGCTTCATTTTCAAAACCGTAGCTGCGTCGCGCAAGGGCTCTGACTCGCGCCAGCAGTTCGGCGAGAACGAAGGGTTTGACAAGATAGTCGTCTGCGCCAGCATCCAGCCCGCACAGGCGATCCTGCAGGGTGCCTCGCGCCGTCAGGATAATGACGGGGATCCCCTTAAGCTGCTGGCGCAAACGCGTCATCAGGCTCATGCCGTCGCCGTCGGGCAGCCCCAGGTCGAGCAGAATAAGTTCCGGCACGCCGACCTCAAGCTGATGCAGCGCATCCTCTTTACGGCGAACCCATATGACATCAAATCCTTGATCTGAAAGGGCGATACGTACGCCATTGCCGAGATCCAGGTCGTCTTCGATTAGTAAGATTTTCACATTGGTAACTGTATCAACAGTGAATGAAGAACAACTTAAGAAAAAAACAGTAGCAGGAAATCCGTCCGGTTGACAGCGCCCGCACGCGCTTCAGCGTTTCTTCATTTTCGGCTCATAAGAACCTCAGGGTGAGTATTCAGAATGAGTGCTCTGGCGTGTAAACCGCTTGCATTGCAATCATTTGAATCCAAAGGACTTCTTCAATGAGTAACATCGAACTGCGTCATTCTTTCCCCTATTTACTTCCGAGCCGCAGACTGAAAAACATCGTGCCGGGCGTTATTCTGGCGTTACTGGCTACCCCGGTACTGGCGGCAGAGCAGAAACAGGGCAATGTCTTAACCCTGGGGGGAGGCGTGGACGTCGCGCCACGCTACTCGGGTTCGGATAAAAGCCGGGTCTCGGCAGCTCAGGTAGTAGATTATTCCATGGCAAATGGTTTCTTTATCAGCACCACGCGGGGTATCGGTTACGGAAACAACATTGGCAACCTGGATTACAACGCCGCAGTGAGCTACCGAACAGGCCGTAAAGATAAAGACGTGAGCAGTGATTCGATCAGCTCCGGCAGCGACTACCTGCGGGGGATGGGCGATATCAAAGGTTCCGCTATCGTGGTGCCGGGTCTGGGGTATAAGGTGACCGACTGGCTCAATCTGCAGCTGCAGGCTGAGATCCCGGTTTCTGAGAGAGACAACGGTGAGGCGGTGCATTTCGGCATTTCCAGCCCGCTCTACACATCGTCGAAAAATGCGGTGACGCTGGGGCTGACGGGCAGCTGGGGTTCCGGCAAGTACATGCAAACGTACTACGGGGTTAATGCTGCCCAGTCCGCCGCATCGGGATTTGCCCGACATGACGCCGGAGCGGGAATTTACGCCTGGTCGATGAACCTTGACTGGACCTACAGGCTCACCTCGCGCTGGAGCGTTCTCACCTCCGCGGGCGTAACGCAGTTGACGGGGGATGCGGGTGATAGCCCGATCGTGCAACGTAAAACGTCGCCAACGGGAAGCCTGAAGGTGACGTACAGTTTCTGATTGCAGGTTGCTTATAAATATGAGCGCACAATAGCGACGAATTTGAACCGCCCCGGAAAGATGATGGGGCGGTAGTTTTTAAATGATGTTTAACAGCAGTCAGAATAATGAGTTGACTGACGCTTTATCAAAAACTGAGAGGCATCGACCTGACTCCGGAGCATTTGGAAACCATAACCTCACTGAGAAGTGTGCCAATATTACGTGGCTATAATCCCTGTCCGGAGAATAAAGTGCTCGGAAAATTATTGTTAAAGTACATGCCAGGGTTACAAAATTTGTTAGCCTACGATAAAAGCTGGCTAAAACATGATGTTAAAGCTGGATTATCCGTTGCGGCTGTAGCGCTACCCGTTGCTATTGCTTATGCTGAATTGGCGGGTGTTGGGGCAATAGTGGGGCTCTATTCCTGCGTTTTACCGATGATAGCTTATGCACTGTTTGGTTCTTCACGTCAGCTTATTGTTGGCCCTGATGCAACGACCTGTGCCGTGATTGCAGCCGTCGTGTTTCCTCTTTCTGCAGGCAATCCTGAACTGCACTGGCAACTGACGATCGTCATGACGTTGATGATGGGCGGGTGGTGCCTGCTTGCCAGTAAATTCCATCTGGGTGCACTTGCCGATCTCCTTTCTCATCCCATTCTTACAGGGTTGCTTAATGGCGTAGCCGTGACGATTATTGTCGGGCAATTAGGCAAGGTTTTGGGGATCAAGCTCGATGAAGCGCAGGTTATTGAGAAAATACTGGCCTTGCCAGGCCGACTTTTAGACAGCCATGTATTAACAATAGGGATATCACTTTTAACGTTAATTATTTTAATGGTTATCAAAACGTATCGCAGCAACTGGCCAGCACCTCTGATTGCCATTGTGATAACAACGATACTGGTATGGGGAACATCTGCGCAACAGTATGGTATTGCCACGATTGGGGGGGATGGCTTCCAGCCTGGTTTACCCGTCGTTAACTGGGGTGCGTTCCAGCCCGGTCCGATGCGAGAATTAGTGATCCCGGCGCTGAACCTGGCTTTAGTGAGTTTTGTCAGTCTGATGCTGACCGCTCGCAGTTTCGCCGCGAAAAATGGCTATGAAATTAATGCTGATGCAGAGTTCCGGGCACTGGGTATTGCGAACATTATGTCTGGGCTATCTCAGGGATTTGCCATCAGTGGAGCCGATTCCCGGACCGCGGTTAATGATTCCGTTGGGGGGAAAAGTCAGCTGGTTTCCATAGTCGCGGCCTTACTGATAGGTTTAGTGGTGGTATTTTTCACGCAGCCATTACAATTTATTCCGGTATCTGCATTAGGTATTGTTCTAATGTATGCATCGTGGTCATTAATTGATTTACGTGGGTTATGGAACCTGAGGCGAAGAAATAAACAGGCATTTCGCCTGGCCTTCTTTACGTTTGGCTGTGTTTTAATCATCGGTGTAATCCAGGGGATCGGCCTTGCGGTGTTGCTTGGCCTGTTACAGTTCCTGCGTACGGTATTTCGTCCCTCTGAGCACTTACTGGGGACTGACGAAAATGGAATGATCCACTCATTAGGGAATACAACCGATATTAAAATGGTCCCGGGCGTGCTGATGTATCGATTTAACTCACCGTTGACCTATTTTAATGTGGCTTATTTTAAACGTCGGGTATTGAACCTGGTTGATGGTGCAGCATTACAACCTAAATGGGTGGTTATTGATGCCGTGGCTTGCTTCACCTATTCAGATATCAGTGTCCTGGCAACCATTAATGAGTTAAAGCGTGACCTGAAAGCCCGACAGATTATGTTAATCCTTGCGGGCAGGAAAACGGAATTAACACGTTGGTTTAAAGAAAGTCGGCCAACGATGAATGATGATGACATGATTCTGGCGCCAGACCTCTATTTGGCACTCCGGTTCATTCAAAGCAAAGAGAGTGTGAGTGAATTAGGTGGTGATGCACAACCAAACCCTGGTTAAAGGCTTGCTCGCCACTCGCGAGCAAGCCATATCCCTTAGCGGTACAGCGTCTTTTCCGCAACCGGAACAACCAACGCCGATCGCCAGTCCGCCAGCGTCAGCTGCGCGAGCCTGCCGAGCGCGATATAGAACGGATGCCCGGCGTTGTCGACAAACACCGACAGAAAGCGAGTGCTCCACGGCAGCAGATGCCACGCCAGAAGCCGATCGCACTCCGACTCGCGGCCATTCTCGGCCAGCCATGCCGCCAGCAGCAGCAGGGTGCCGAAATGATCTTCCGGTTCATTTTGCTGCATCTGAAACGCGATATTGTTTTCCCGCATCCACTGGCGCAGCGCGAGGGTTGAATCGCCAAACAGCACGGATTCACGGTCCAGCCAGACGGAACCCCACGGCGGAGCGGGCAGGGCATAAGGACCAATAAACAGCCGTTGCCAGGCATCCGTCAGCGGCTCATCGGAAGATGAAGCAAAGGTTTCGGCAACGGGCAGCAGCGTTTCCGGCGGCAGGGGCCAGTCCTCTATCCATTCGCCAGCGGTAAGTGCCTGCACCAGCGGGGCTGTCTGCTCGCTGTCTGGGGCGAAGTAAAACAGCGCGCCCAGTACGCGGGCGCTGAACGCGAACGAGTCACGGTGTGAGACGTCTTTCATTAAACCTTCCTTGCTCGCGCGGTTATGTCCGCGCGACGTGATTAACCATTAATACAGACCAAAGCATAAACCAGGGTCATAGAATTCACCCCTTACACCTTCTCAATCTGCACCAGATTGGTGTGCTGCGGGTTGCCTTTTGCCAGCGGTGACGGGCGGTGCGTGGTCAGGGTGTTGATACACGAGCCGTGGTCGATACGATCGCCATTCATATTGGCATCGTGCCAGGCTCCCTGGCCCATGGCGCTTACGCCTGGCATGATGCGCGGCGTGACTTTGGCTTCTATTCTCACCTCACCGCGATCGTTAAAGACGCGCACCGTATCGCCGTTTTTAATGCCACGTTTCGCGGCATCAACGGGATTCAGCCAGACCTCCTGGCGGCAGGCCGCTTGCAGCACGTCGACGTTACCGTAGCTCGAGTGGGTGCGAGCTTTAAAATGGAAGCCAAACAGCTGCAGCGGGAACTGCGCGCGCTCGGGCGCATCCCAGCCGTCAAAGGTGGATGCGTAGACGGGCAGCGGGCTGATGGTCTCATCTTTTGCCAGCTCCCAGGTCGCCGCAATATCCGCCAGCGTGCTGGAATAAATTTCAATCTTGCCTGAGGGCGTTTTCAGCGGGTTGGCTTCCGGGTTCTCGCGGAATTTTTTATAGGCCACAAAGTGTCCGTTCGGATCTTTGCGCTTATAGATGCCCATTTTTTTCAGCTCGTCATAGGACGGCAGTGTGGGATCTTTTGCGAGCATTTTGGCATACAGATACTGCAGCCACTCTTCCTGCGTTCGCCCTTCGGTAAATTTCTGATGGATATCCGGTCCGAGGCGTTTCGCCACTTCGCTCATGATCCAGTAGATAGGCTTGCGCTCAAACTTCGGCGCGGTCACGGGCTGGAGAAAAATCAGGTAACCCATGTTCCCTGCGTAATCGTTAGGGATAATGTCTTCCTGCTCGACTGTCATTAAATCTGGCAGCAGGATATCGGCGTACTTCGCCGATGAGGTCATAAAGTTGTCGATCACCACGATGGTTTCGCACTTGCTTTCGTCCTGCAGAATATCGTGGGTTTTATTGATATCGGAGTGCTGGTTAATAATGGTGTTGCCCGCGTAGTTCCAGATGAACTTAATCGGTACGTCCAGCTTATCTTTACCGCGTACCCCGTCGCGCAGAGCGGTCATTTCCGGGCCACGGGCGATGGCGTCCGTCCAGCTGAAGCAGGAAATTTGCGTTTTGACCGGGTTTTCCGGCAGCGGCATACGTTCGATAGTGATGGTGTAGGTCGACTCACGGGCGCCGCTGTTGCCGCCGTTGATCCCCACGTTGCCGGTCAGAATCGGCAGCATCGCGATGGCGCGGGAGGTCAGTTCACCGTTCGCCTGACGCTGTGGTCCCCAGCCCTGGCAGATATAGGCCGGCTTCGCGGATCCAATCTCGCGGGCCAGTTTAATGATGCGGTCTGCAGGAATGCCGGTGATGCGCGAGGCCCACTCCGGCGTTTTCGCCGTGTTGTCCTCACCCTGGCCGAGAATATACGCTTTATAGTGACCATTCGCGGGGGCACCTTCCGGCAGCGTTTTTTCGTCGTAGCCAACGCAGTATTTGTCCAGGAACGGCTGGTCCACCAGGTTTTCGTCGATCAATACCCAGGCAATCCCCGCCACCAGGGCGGCATCGGTACCCGGACGGATCGGGATCCACTCGTCTTCGCGTCCGGCTGCCGTATCGGTGTAGCGCGGGTCGATGACAATCATACGTGCGTTAGAACGCTCGCGGGCCTGCTCCAGATAGTAAGTAATCCCGCCGCCGCTCATGCGCGTTTCCGCCGGGTTATTGCCGAACATCACCACCAGTTTGGTATTTTCGATATCCGAGGTGCTGTTGCCGTCATTGCTGCCGTAGGTATAAGGCATCGCGCAGGCGATTTGCGCCGTGCTGTAGGTGCCGTAGTGGCTCAGGAAACCGCCGTAGCAGTTCATCAGGCGCGCCACCAGCGAAGCGTAAGGGGAGGAGCGGGTGATATTGCCGCCGACAATCCCGGAGGAGTAATTAATATACACCGCTTCGTTGCCATACTTGCTGACCACGTCTTTCAGGCTGGCGGTGATGACGTTCAGCGCTTCGTCCCAGCTGATGCGCTCGAACTTGCCTTCACCCCGCTTACCCACGCGTTTCATAGGGTAGTTCAGACGGTCAGGGTGGTTGATGCGGCGGCGAATGGAGCGCCCGCGCAGGCAGGCCCGGACCTGGTGATTGCCGTAGATATCCTCACCGGTGTTATCCGTTTCGACCCAGTACACTTCGTCATCGCGGACGTGCAGACGCAGCGCACAGCGGCTGCCGCAGTTGACCGAACAGGCGCCCCAGACCACTTTATCTTCTGCCGGTTTCATTGCATTTTGTACCGCGGCTGCGGCGCTTTTCAGTCCAAAAGGCAACGAAATTCCGCCAGCGGCAAGCGCCAGAGAACCTATCGCCGTAGATTTCACGAGTGTTCGACGGCTAATCCCGCCGTGATGTTCGATATCGGACATGGCTCACCCCACCATTGTGATTACGTATTATTTTTCCCGAAATGATAACCGGGCTAATGATGGGGTGAGTGTTACTTATTTGGAGGTATTAAATATTAATCCTTGTCAAATCAAAGGGGATTGACGGTGATTTACTGAGTTTCAGCCGGCGCATTATCCTGATTGCCGGACGCCGCCCCGCTGCCCGTACGGGTGTACAAAATTTTAAAGGTGTCGTTGGCACAGTGGCCCACCACCTGAGCGTCCGGCTGGTCAGCCTGATCGTTCGGCACAATGTTCAGCGTAAAACCTGACTCCGGCACGCCGTTGTTGATGATCTTCTGCTGAATGTCGCTTTTCACGCGCTCGCAGGAGTCCGGTGCCGCCAGCGCGGCCGTTGAGGCACTCATTAACAGCAGGGCGGTAATCCAGGGTAACCGTTTCATCTGTAGCTCCTTTTCTCTGTGTAGAGATTAATTTTAGCAGGCTTCGTGTAAACAACTGTATTTGCTAATATGATTGGGAATAATCTCTCTGTATTGGTAAAGAATGTGAAGAAATATGCAGCGATAACGCTCCTGGCAGCTACTCTCGCAGGGTGTGATAACAACTCCGCGCCGCTGTCGTTTACGCCCGAGATGGCGAGTTTTTCGAACGAATTTGATTTCGACCCTCTTCGCGGCCCGGTCAAGGATTTTACCCAGACGCTGTTCAACGAGAAGGGTGAAGTGTCCAAACGGGTCACCGGCACCGTGTCGGCGGAAGGGTGTTTCGATACGCTGGAGCTGCACGACCTGGAGGCTAACACGGGCGTAGCGCTGGTGCTGGATGCAAACTACTACATCGATGCAGAAACCCAGCAGCGTAAGGTGAAGCTGCAGGGCAAATGCCAGCTGGCCGAACTGCCGTCAGCCGGGGTGACGTGGGATACCGACGACAACGGCTTCGTGGTGGCCGCACATGGTAAAGAGATGGAGGTGAAGTACCGCTACGATGCGGATGGCTACCCGCTGGGCAAAACCACCGTCTCCGGAGATCAGCATTTATCGGTACAGTCGACGCCGTCTAAGGATCTGCGCAAAAGAATGGATTACTCGGCCGTGAGCCTGTTAAACGATAAGCCGCTGGGCAACGTGACGCAAAGCTGCGACTACGATCGCCACAATAACCCGGTGAGCTGCGATCTGACGATCACGGATGACAGCGTCAAACCCGCCGTTGAGCGCAAGTACACCATCAAAAACACGATTGAGTATTACTGAGAATGAAACGGCGCAGGCTACTGCGCGGTTGGTTTCAGCAGGCTGGCGCCTGACGGCTTGTGACCGGCCAGATGCTGATGCTGGAAAATGCACATGCGGATGGTGTTGCGGTATTCACCGTTGATATAGAACTCATGAATCAGCTCGCCTTCTACCATAAAGCCCAGCTTGCGGTAGATATGGATCGCTTTTTCGTTCTCTTTATCCACGATCAGATAAAGCTTGTAGAGATTCAGAACGTTGAAACCGTAATCCATCGCCAGCTTCGCCGCCCGGGAGGCCAGACCTTTCCCCTGGTGCTCCGGCGAAATAATGATCTGGAACTCCGCCCGGCGGTGAACGTGGTTGATCTCAACCAGCTCCACCAGCCCGGCTTTGTCGCCTTCACACTCCACCACAAAACGACGCTCGCTCTGATCGTGAATGTGCTTGTCGTAAAGATCCGACAGCTCGACAAAGGCCTCGTACGGCTCTTCAAACCAGTAGCGCATCACGCTGGCGTTATTGTCGAGCTGGTGGACAAAGCGCAGGTCTTCACGCTCCAGCGGCCGGAGCTTTACGTCACAGGGCGCCGACATTATGGGGCTACCGTACGACCAGTGCGGCGATCCAGGCAGCGCAGGGTGTTCGGCTCCCAGTAGGCATTGACGTTCGCACTTTGCTGACACTTATCGCGTGCGTCAAAGGCGACATCTTCTTTGTCCCACTCTTTTTCAGCACGTTTGTTGACCTTCTGACGAAGGCTGCGGGTGTCATTCCATTGTTCTTTGTCCATCGCGGCGTTCTGGCGGCTTTGCGCGCTGTCACCAGACTCAATAATGAGCTTGCTGGTTTCCGCTGTCGCAGAGGCGGCAAAGGCGAACGATGAAAGCGCCAGCAGGGCTGTCAGACAAAGGCGTTTGCTTAATGTAGTCATAGCGTTTCCTTTTAAATGGGTGCAGATGAGCAAGTTTCCCCGTTCAGATTCTACACCAAAGAGCAATAACGGCATACCCGCGGAGCAAGTATGGAAAAGTAAAGGGCATCATCAGGTATGATGGTTAAATAAATCCTCACCTGACGTGAAATATGCTCAAAACGACGCTGCTTTTTTTTGCCACCGCGCTATGCGAAATCATCGGTTGCTTCCTGCCCTGGCTCTGGCTGAAGAAGGGGGGAAGCGCACTGCTGCTGATCCCGGCGGGCGTCGCGCTGGCTCTGTTTGTCTGGCTGTTAACGCTGCATCCGGCGGCCAGTGGGCGCGTTTACGCGGCTTACGGCGGCGTCTATGTCTGCACGGCGCTGCTGTGGCTGCGCGTGGTGGACGGCGTCAAACTCAGCGCATATGACTGGGCCGGGGCGCTGATTGCCCTGTGCGGTATGCTGATTATTGTGGCGGGATGGGGCCGTGCTTGAGCCCCCCGGGTTTTGTGATCGTTAGCTGATTTTATGATCATTATACTTGTATGGTAGTAGGGTTGATGGGTAAATTTCCAGCATCACAACGAACGATGTAAGGAAAGGAATTATGAAGATTGTCGCGGCTGACGTGTTTGTTACCTGCCCGGGGCGGAACTTTGTCACCCTTAAAATCACTACCGATGAAGGGATCGTTGGCCTCGGTGACGCCACGCTGAACGGGCGTGAGCTCTCCGTGGCCTCTTACCTGAAGGATCACCTCTGCCCCCAGCTGATTGGCCGCGATGCGCACCGCATCGAAGACATCTGGCAGTTCTTCTATAAAGGCGCCTACTGGCGTCGCGGTCCGGTCACCATGTCGGCCATCTCCGCCGTGGATATGGCGCTGTGGGATATCAAAGCCAAAGCGGCCAACATGCCGCTCTACCAGCTGCTGGGCGGCGCCTCACGTGAAGGGGTGATGGTCTACTGTCACACCACCGGCCATACCATTGACGACGTGCTGGAAGATTACGCCCGCCATAAGGAGATGGGCTTTAAGGCGATCCGCGTTCAGTGCGGCGTGCCGGGTATGAAAACCACCTACGGCATGGCTAAAGGGAAGGGGTTGGCCTACGAGCCCGCCACTAAAGGCGACTGGCCGGAAGAGCAGCTCTGGTCCACCGAGAAATACCTCGATTTCACGCCAAAACTGTTTGACGCGGTGCGCAGTAAATTTGGCTTCAATGAGCATCTCCTGCACGACATGCACCACCGCCTGACGCCCATCGAAGCGGCGCGCTTCGGCAAGAGTATCGAAGCGTTCCGCATGTTTTGGATGGAAGACCCAACGCCTGCGGAAAACCAGGAGTGCTTCCGCCTGATCCGCCAGCATACCGTCACGCCAATTGCGGTGGGCGAGGTGTTTAACAGCATCTGGGACTGCAAGCAGCTTATTGAAGAGCAGCTTATCGACTATATCCGCACCACTATCACCCATGCGGGGGGGATCACCGGGATGCGCCGCATCGCGGACTTCGCGTCGCTCTATCAGGTGCGTACCGGCTCGCACGGCCCGTCCGATCTGTCGCCGATCTGCCACGCGGCCGCACTGCATTTCGACCTGTGGGTGCCGAACTTCGGCGTGCAGGAATATATGGGATACTCTGAACAGATGCTGGAAGTCTTCCCGCACAGCTGGCGCTTTGATAACGGCTATATGCATCCGGGCGAGAAGCCGGGGCTGGGCATTGAGTTTGATGAAAAGCTGGCGGCGAAATACCCGTACGATCCGGCCTATCTTCCGGTGGCCCGTCTCGAAGACGGCACGCTGTGGAACTGGTAACCGAGGAGCAAACGATGAAAAGCGTAGTGATTCAACAGCCGAACCAGCTGGTGATTGAAGAGCGTCCGCGCCCGGAGCCAGGCGCAGGGGAAGTCCGCGTCAAAATCAAGCTGGCCGGGATCTGCGGGTCAGACAGCCACATCTACCGCGGGCATAATCCGTTTGCAAAATATCCGCGCGTGATTGGCCACGAGTTTTTTGGCACGATCGACGCCGTGGGCGAGGGCGTAGAACCGTCCCGGTTAGGGGAGCGCGTTTCGGTGGATCCGGTGATCAGCTGCGGGCACTGCTACCCGTGCTCCGTCGGCAAGCCCAACGTCTGCACCTCGCTGGTGGTGCTGGGCGTCCACCGCGACGGCGGATTCAGCGAATATGCCGCCGTGCCCGCTAAAAATGCCTGGCGCATCCCGGATGCGATCCCGGATAAACACGCCGTGATGGTTGAACCTTTCACCATTGCCGCCAACGTGACGGGGCAGGCTAGCCCTACCGAACAGGACGTTGCGCTGATCTACGGTGCAGGGCCGATGGGACTGGTCACCGTACAGGCGCTGAAGGGCGTCTACAACGTGAAGCAGGTTATCGTCGTCGACAGAATCAATGAGCGTCTGGCCATGGCCCAGCGCAGCGGCGCGGACTGGGTCTTTAATAACGGCGAAACGTCGCTGCAGGCCGCGCTGGACGAAAAAGGCATCAAGCCGACGCTGATTATTGATGCCGCCTGTCATCCGTCGATTTTGCAGGAGGCGGTCACCCTGGCTTCCCCGGCGGCGCGCATCGTGCTGATGGGCTTCTCCAGCGAGCCGAGCCAGATAGTCCAGCAGGGGATTACCGGTAAAGAGCTGGCGATCTTCTCTTCGCGCCTCAATGCCAATAAATTCCCGGTCGTCATCGACTGGCTTGAAAAAGGGCTGATCGACCCGGAAAAACTGATCACCCATACCTTTGACTATCACCATGTAACAGACGCCATCGAACTGTTTGAAAAAGACCAGCGGCAGTGCTGCAAGGTTTTACTGACGTTCGGGCAATAACCCTACACGCGGTTAAGAGCCCGCGAAGACGGGCTCTCAGTGGTACGCATCTTACCTTTAGAGATAGCCATTATGACGCAAGCACAACCTCAAAGAACCACCTCAGATCTGGTGAAAGCCGCCGTCTCCGGCTGGCTGGGCACCGCGCTGGAGTTTATGGATTTCCAGCTCTACTCGCTGGGGGCGGCGCTGGTATTTCATGAAATCTTCTTCCCGGAACAGTCGGCCGCGATGGCGCTGATTCTGGCGATGGGAACCTACGGCGCGGGCTACATCGCGCGTATCGTCGGGGCCTTTATCTTCGGCAGAATGGGCGACAGCATTGGTCGTAAAAAGGTGCTGTTTATCACCATCACCATGATGGGGATCTGCACCACGCTGATTGGCGTGCTGCCGACCTACGCGCAGATCGGCATTTTTGCGCCCGTACTGCTGGTGACGCTGCGTATCATTCAGGGGCTGGGCGCCGGGGCGGAGATCTCCGGGGCCGGAACCATGCTGGCGGAGTACGCCCCGAAAGGGAAACGCGGCATCATCTCCTCGCTGGTGGCGATGGGGACTAACTGCGGGACGCTGAGCGCCACGGCGATCTGGGCCATTATGTTCTTCGCCCTCGATCGTGAACAACTGCTCGCCTGGGGCTGGCGCGTGCCGTTCCTTGCCAGCGTCGTGGTGATGATCTTTGCCATCTGGCTGCGAATGAACCTCAAGGAGAGCCCGGTCTTTGAGAAAGTAAACGATGCAGAAACCGTGCAGCCGGACACCTCGCTGGGTTCAATGGTGAAAAGTAAATCCTTCTGGCTGGCGACCGGCCTGCGTTTCGGTCAGGCGGGCAACTCGGGGCTGATCCAGACCTTCCTCGCGGGCTATCTGGTCCAGACGCTGCTGTTCGATAAAGCGATTCCCACCGACGCGCTGATGATAAGTTCTATTCTCGGGTTTATCACCATCCCGCTGCTGGGCTGGCTTTCCGACAAAGTGGGGCGCAGGCTGCCGTACATTATCCTCAATATCTCCGCCATTATTCTGGCGTACCCGATGCTGTCGATTATCGTCGATAAGAGCTACGCGCCGGGGACAATCATGCTCTCGATCATTGTTATCCATAACTTCGCCGTGCTGGGGCTGTTTGCGCTGGAAAATATCACCATGGCGGAGATGTTTGGCTCGCGAAATCGCTTTACCCGTATGGCTATCTCCAAGGAGGCGGGCGGTCTGGTGGCGGTGGGCTTTGGTCCGGTACTGGCGGGGATTTTCTGCAATATGACGGGTTCCTGGTGGCCGATAGTAGCCATGCTGGTGGCCTATTCCGTGATTGGGCTGGTTTCGGCGTTCCTGATGCCGGAAGTCCGCGACCGCGATCTCAGCGCGGCTGAAGATGCCGCCGAGGCCGCGCCGAAAGAGCGCGTGGGTTACGGCGCGGTTTCCACGCGACGCTAGCGGTTTATATCTTTCGTGACTTATCACACAACTTTTTGTTTATGTCACACCACCTCAGCAAAAGTTAATATAAATCAAAAACTCAAACGGCAGTATCAGTATGGTTGATGGCAGTAATTTTTTACCCCGACTGCCATTCTAGTTGGTGTAGTCAGCAGGAGCTGCCGCTCTGGACTGGGGGCGGCAGCGATCCACAGCTTTCTAATTAGCGAGTCTTAATCATGGAA
Source organism: Enterobacter cloacae complex sp. P6RS (assembly GCF_014982245.1). Classification (NCBI taxonomy): domain Bacteria; kingdom Pseudomonadati; phylum Pseudomonadota; class Gammaproteobacteria; order Enterobacterales; family Enterobacteriaceae; genus Enterobacter; species Enterobacter cloacae complex sp. P6RS. The sequence goes on along the minus strand of NZ_JADCLB010000003.1, from coordinate 71,852 downwards.
AACACCTTATTACAGGCCAACGCGACGCTGCCTCAGTACGATCGCGACAGCCTTAAAGCACGCATTGTTCATTTAGGCTTCGGCGCATTTCACCGCGCGCATCAGGCGGTGTATGCGGACATCCTCGCGGCTGAACACGGCAGCGACTGGGGGTACTGTGAGGTTAACCTGATTGGCGGCGAGCAGCAGATTGCCGACCTGAAGGCGCAGGATAACCTCTACACCGTAGCGGAAATGTCTGCCGATGCCTGGACGTCCCGCGTGGTTGGCGTAGTCAAAAAGGCCCTGCACGCGCAGGTCGACGGGCTGGAAAGCGTGCTGGCGGCAATGTGTGAACCGCAGGTGGCGATTGTCTCGCTGACCATCACCGAAAAAGGCTACTGCCACTCTCCGGCAACCGGGCAACTGATGCTCGATCATCCTTTCATCGTTGCCGACCTGCAAAACCCGCATCAGCCGAAATCTGCGCCGGGCGTGGTGGTGGAAGCGCTGGCGCGCCGTAAAGCGGCGGGGCTGCCCGCGTTTAGCGTGATGTCCTGCGACAATATGCCGGAGAACGGTCACGTGATGCGCAACGTAACCTGCGCGTACGCCCGGGCGGTAGACGGCGAGCTGGCGGACTGGATCGAGGCTAACGTCACCTTCCCGTCAACCATGGTGGACCGCATCGTACCGGCGGTCACACCCGATACGCTGGATAAAATCGCGCAGCTGACCGGCGTACGCGATCCGGCGGCGGTGGCCTGCGAGCCGTTCCGCCAGTGGGTTATCGAGGATAACTTTGTGGCCGGGCGTCCGGAATGGGAAAAAGCCGGAGCCGAACTGGTTTCAGACGTGATCCCGTTTGAAGAGATGAAGCTACGTATGCTCAACGGCAGCCACTCTTTCCTGGCGTACCTGGGCTATCTGGCCGGTTATCAGCACATCAATGAGTGTATGGAAGACGAACACTATCGCGTCGCCGCGCACGCGCTGATGCTCAACGAGCAGGCGCCGACCCTGAAAGTGAAGGGCGTCGATTTAGAACGCTACGCTGACCTGCTGATCGCCCGTTACAGTAACCCGGCCCTGCGCCACCGTACCTGGCAAATTGCGATGGACGGCAGCCAGAAGCTTCCGCAGCGGATGCTGGATCCCGCGCGCTGGCACCTGGTGCACCAGACGCCTTTCCCACTGCTGGCGCTGGGCGTGGCTGGGTGGATGCGCTATGTCGGCGGCGTGGACGAGCAGGGTAACGCTATTGACGTGAGCGATCCGCAGCTGGCGGTGATTCAGGCGGCGGTGAAGGGAAGTGCCGAAGGGGAAAGCCGGGTTAACGCGCTGCTCGGCATTGAGGCCATTTTTGGGAAAGAGTTGCCGCGAGAAAAAGCCTTCACAGATGCCGTGATGAGCGCGTATCAGACGCTGCTGCAGAAGGGGGCTAAGACCACGGTGGCGGAGTACGTGTCGCACCTGTAATTCAACACATGCCGCCGTTCGCGGCGGCATGTCGGCGCACAATTTAGTGCATACCCAGACGAATCAGTTCAATTGGTTCGAACTTACCTTCGCATCCTTCCACTTCCACCGTTTTGCCACGGCGCACCTGCGCGGCATCCAGCCCGTCGCTGTGGATCGCCTTAATCACGCCGGTTTTGCCGGTGCCGCTAATCATGACGCGGCTGCCGGTGGTGATTGCATTGCGGTTACGGTCGTATGTCATCATGGTATTTTCTCCTCTCTAAACTATCCGTTACGGCGCTATTTCAGGTTTTGCCGTTCACGGGGCACTATAAATACGCCTGTCTGCCAGTCATGTTTTTGTTTTTGATCAAACTCACACTTTTTTGTTTATTACATGGGGCGTTGACGCTTCACGACGGCAATTTACAAAGCAGACCGTTATTTTCACTTATTGATAGTTTCTACGGGGAAGCGTTGAGGATTGGTTTATATTCCCGATGCCATTCTGGTTGCAGGAAATAACCCTTCATCGGAATAAGGAGTCAGGCTTATGTATAAGAAGATTTTGATGCCTGTTGACGTGTTTGAAATGGATTTAAGCGACAAAGCGGTTCGCCACGCGGCTAACCTCGCGAAGGCCGAGGGCGCGTCGATTACCCTGGTCAATATTCTGCCTGCCAGCAGCCGGTCTCTGCTGCGCGGATTCAACGCCGATATTAAAAAGTTTGAAGAGTATATGAGCGTAGAATCCGGGAAGAAAATGAACGAGTTAAAACGACTGTTCGATATCTCCCTGGAGAATATTCACACTCTGGTTCGTTTTGGCAGCGTCCGCGATGAAATTATCAAGCTGAGCAAAGAAGGGGAATATGACGTGATTGTCATCGGGTCAAAAAATCCGGGCATCACCACCCATCTGTTGGGGTCAAATGCGGAGTCTATTCTGCGCTACGCCACAATTCCGGTGTTAGTCGTTCGTTAATTACGGCGCCGCCCGCGAAAAGGGCGGCAAATATCACTCTTCGCTAAACCACTCGCTATTTTCCTGACGAATAAGCTGCACGGATTCGCCTATCTCCTGCAGATGCAGGGTCATCGCTTTTTCCACGCCGTCCGGGTCGCGTTTTTCCAGCGCGCTGAAAATATCGTGATGCTGGCGGAGCAGCATTTCCGGCGGGGAGACGTGATCGAGGCTCATGTAGCGCACCCGGTCAATGGTGGCCTTGATGTTCTCGATGGTATCCCAGGCCAGCTGGCAGTCTGCAATTTGCGCCAGCTTCTGGTGAAACTCATCATCAAGCTGGAAGAAATCGTTGAGCTGTTTACGGTCAATCGCAATGCGCTGCTGATGCAGGTTTTGCTCCAGCAGGTAACACTGGTTGTCATTAATGAGCGTCGCGGCACGGCGCACCACCGCGCATTCAATTGCCTGGCGTACGAAACAGCCGTTGCGCACCTGTGAGAGTGAAATTTTGTTCACGTAGCTGCCGCGCTGCGGGCGGATCTGAATCAGGCCGTTCTCCGCAAGCTTAATAAACGCTTCACGCACCGGCTGACGGGACACGTCAAAACGCACGGAGACCTCTTTTTCAGAAAGCGGCGTTCCCGGTGGGATCAGGCAATGGACAATATCACGTCGCAGAATGCGATAGATTTGCTGGTTTACGGGCTGGGTGGGATTGAGTTGCGATTCAGCGGCCATGAGTTGTCATTTCTCAGAGAGTTAGCCCGAACATACTACCATTCTTTTATAACCCGAAACAGACCCGGCCCGCGGGCCGGGAAGGGCTTATTTAGCCACGATGGACGCTAAGTCCGGCAAAACTCTGGCTGACCGGCATCATTTCCACGGTATTGATGTTGACGTGTTTTGGCAGCGTTGCGACCCACCAGACCGTTTCGGTGACGTCTTCCGGCGTCAGGGCGTTGGCGTTTTCGTAGGTTTTATCCGCTTTCGCGTCATCGCCCTTGAAGCGCACGTTGGAGAATTCGGTGCCGCCTACCAGCCCCGGCTCGATATCGGTGACGCGAATGGCGGTGCCGTGCAGGTCGGTGCGCAGGTTCAGGCTGAACTGGCGCACAAACGCTTTGGTCGCGCCGTAGACATTACCGCCCGCGTAAGGCCAGCTCCCGGCGGTAGAACCGATGTTGATAATGTGGCCGCGGTTGCGCTCGACCATGCCCGGCAGCACCGCGCGGGTCATGTACACCAGCCCTTTGTTGTTGGTGTCGATCATGTTTTCCCAGTCTTCAACGCTGGCTTTGTGGGCAGGCTCCATGCCCAGCGCCAGACCGGCGTTGTTGACCAGCACGTCGATGGCTCGCCACTCTGCCGGCAGGCTGGCAATCATCTCTTCAATGGCCGCACGGTTACGCACGTCCAGCTGCGCGGTCAGGATACTGTCACCTAAATCGTCCTTCAGCTCCTGAAGGCGCTCCTGACGACGACCCGTTGCAATCACCTTATGCCCGTTGGCGACGAAGCGACGCGTGATGCTTTCACCAAAACCTGCCGTTGCCCCGGTAACTAAAATAATCATCTCACTGTTCCTCAACGCTTTTTGTGTGGTACTAACATAGCACGCCCGCAGAGGGTGCGTTAAGGCAACATTTGTATGACGGCGTTGCAGGCGATGGCGGCCTGGCCTACTCTGGGAAGATACTCGTTCGGAGGAGTGAAAGATGACGGCGACCAACCCCTTTTTTGACATTAGCCTGCTGCCTTACCAGGCCCCCCATTTTGATACCATCAAAGACGAGCATTATCGTCCGGCCTTCGATGAAGCGCTTCGCCAGAAGCGGGCGGACATAGAGGCGATAGTCTCTCACACCGCTGCGCCAGACTTCACTAACACCGTGCTGGCGCTGGAGAAAAGCGGCGTCATGCTCGCGCGCGTCAGCAGCGTTTTCTTCGCCATGACCTCCGCGCACACCAATGCGTACCTGCAGGAACTGGAGGAGCAGCTCTCCACCGAACTTGCCGCGCTGGCGAACGACATCTGGCTGAACGACACCCTTTTCGCCCGCGTCGAGAGCGTCTGGCAGGATCGCGCCGCGCTGGATGCCGAATCCCGTCGGCTGGTCGAGGAGACGTACCAGCGCTTTATTCTGGCCGGCGCGCGCCTGAATGAAGCGGAAAAAGCCGAGCTGAAGGCGTTGAATACCGAGGCCGCGACCCTGACCAGCCAGTTTAACCAGCGCCTGCTGGCCGCTAACAACGCGGGCGGGCTGGTGGTGGATTACGCGCACCAGCTTGAAGGCCTTAGCGCCGAAGAGATAGCTGCTGCGGCGCAGGCCGCCGCGGAAAAAGGGCTTAACGACCGCTGGCTGATCCCGCTCCTGAATACGACACAGCAGCCTGCGCTAGGCGCGCTGCGCAATCGGCAGACGCGCGAAAACCTGTTCAACGCCGGCTGGACGCGCACCCAGAAAGGGGATGAAAACGACACCCGCACGCTGATCCTGCGCCTTACGGCGCTGCGGGCGCGCCAGGCCCGTCTGCTCGGCTTTGAGGATTACGCCAGCTGGAGCATTGCCGACCAGATGGCGAAAACCCCCGACGCCGCGCTGGAATTTATGCGCGGCATTGTGCCTGCCGCCCGCGCCCGCGCGGAACGCGAGCAGGCCGATATTCAGGAGCTCATCGACGACGAGCAGGGTGGCTTCAGCGTGCAGGCCTGGGACTGGGCCTTTTATGCCGAGCGCGTGCGCCAGGCGAAATACGCCCTCGATGAATCGCAGATTCGACCCTATTTTGCGCTCAATACCGTATTGCAGGATGGCGTATTCTGGGCGGCCAGCCAGCTGTTTGGCATTCGTTTTGTGGAGCGTTTCGACATTCCGGTTTATCACCCTGACGTCCGCGTATGGGAAATTTTTGACCACACCGGTGAGGGCATGGCGCTGTTTTACGGCGACTTCTTTGCCCGCGATTCCAAGCAGGGCGGGGCCTGGATGGGCAATTTCATCGAGCAATCCTTTGAGCTTGCTGCCCGCCCGGTGATCTACAACGTCTGCAACTACCAAAAGCCGGGTAACGGCGGCGTCGCGCTTCTCTCCTGGGATGACGTGATAACCCTGTTCCACGAGTTTGGCCATACCCTGCACGGTCTGTTTGCCAGCCAGCGCTTCGCCACGCTGTCCGGTACCAATACGCCGCGTGATTTCGTTGAATTCCCGTCGCAAATCAATGAGCACTGGGCCAGCCATCCTCAGGTGTTTAGCCACTATGCCCGTCATTACGAAACCGGTGACCCCATGCCGGACGCGCTGCGGGAAAGCATGCTCAACGCGACCCATTTCAACAAGGGTTATGACATGACGGAGCTGCTGAATGCGGCGCTGCTGGACATGAACTGGCACGGCATCAGCGAAGCCGTGTCGAGCGTTGAAGAATTCGAAGCCGCAGCGTTGAAAAAAGAGGGGCTGGATCTGCCCGCTGTACCGCCGCGCTATCGCAGCAGCTACTTTGCCCATATTTTTGGCGGCGGCTACGCGGCGGGGTACTACGCCTACCTGTGGACGCAAATGCTGGCGGACGATGGCTATCAGTGGTTCGTGGAGCAGGGTGGATTGACGCGTGAAAACGGACAGAAATTCCGTGAGGCGATTTTGTCTCGCGGCAACAGCGCTGATTTAGCCGAACTTTATCGAAACTGGCGCGGACACGATCCGAAGATTGAACCGATGCTGGAGAATCGCGGGTTGAGTGCATAAAGTTACTTTTAGCTAAGAAGATAACCGGGCCCCGCGCCCGGTTTTTTTATAGTTCTGAAAGCCCTAAAGTGGTCAAAAAAAGAACTAAAATTTACATTTAATAATGGTTTGAAATATATTTATATTAAATGTGCTTAAATTTAGGCGCTTTTACCAATCTCAATTTTATAATGCTCGCAAGTTTATTTAATTATTTATGCTGACTAGTACATGGCCGTTTATTGCATATAAGAATCATCGCAAAAAGATGATTATTATATTTTTATCTCAGCCTAAAGTATTAATTTGCTCTGCCGATTAGCATGGGTGTGGTCGTGGTGGAAACCCATTTCCATTAACCACAAAAAATAAGCCGTTATTAAAATTCATCTCCAGAAGATGAACCTATGCTAATTATTAAGGAAGAGTCATGTTTAAAAATCTCAACATCGGCACCCGGCTTACCATAGCATTTGGCGCAATTGTGGTTTTAATGTCAGTCGTCTGCGGGCTGCTCTATTTGAGCTTTGACAGAGTGACGGCCGTCAGCAAGCTCAACGTTCATAGCTATAAAGTGGTCGATAACCTTCGCTCCGTAACCGAAAACCTGATCAACATGGAAACCGGCATTCGCGGTTTTGCGCTCACCGGCAATCAGGACGTTCTTCAACCCTTCACGCAGGGGGATGAGAGGTTTAAAAGCAAAGTTGACGAAATTGCAGGGCTTACGCGTGATAACCCGTCGCAGCAGCAAAAATTAACCACCCTCTCCAGGCTTGAAGAAGAATGGAAAAGATCATTTGCGCTGCCGTTAATCCAGCGAAGAGAGAGCGTATCCCGCGGGGGCGAACATATGGATGCGTTCATCAGTAGCCTGGAGCGTAATACCGGAAAAGAGCAAATGGACGCCATGCGGGATGTTATTCAGCAAGCGCTGAACGACGAGTACCGCATTATGGCTGAACGTCAAACCCGACTGGCTGAAGAACGCTTCCGTACGCGCATGATGATAATCCTGGGAATGATTGCGGCGATTGTCACCGCGCTGCTGACGGGTATTCTGCTGTCGCGCAGTATTCTCCGACCGCTAAAGCAGGCCGTGAATACGGCGAACACCATTGCCGCCGGCGATCTCACCTCAACCATACGTATTACCCGAATGGATGAAACCGGCACGCTGCTTGCGGCTCTGGACAACATGCAGACCCAGTTGAAAACCCTTGTCACTGAAATCAAAGAGGCCGCGACGTCGGTGGATCTGGCTGCCGGTGAGATCGAGCAGGGCAATATGGAGTTATCGTCTCGTACCGAGGAGCAGGCGGCGGCGTTGCAGCAGACTGCCGCCAGCATGGAACAGCTGACGATGACCGTTCGGAACAATACCGAGGTCGCGGAGCATACGGCAACGTCAGCAAGAAAGACGGAAGCACTGGCACGTGAAGGTGAGTCTGCCGTGGGCGAAATGAGCGAAACGATGCAGAATATCTCGGCTAACGCCCTGAAGATAAAGGAAATCACTAGCGTTATAGAAGGGATTGCTTTCCAGACTAATATTCTGGCGCTGAATGCGGCGGTCGAGGCTGCACGTGCCGGTGAGCATGGTCGTGGCTTCGCCGTGGTGGCGACGGAAGTCAGAAATCTCGCTCAGCGCAGCGCAACGGCGTCCAAAGAAATTGGGGCGCTGATTGAGCATGCCGTTGAGGATGTCGATAACGGTGTGTCGGTGGCATCCAGAACGGCGGAGACGATTTTGCGGGCTGCGAGCAACGTGGCTACGCTTGCTGAAACTATGGACAGTCTTTCAATGGCCTCGGTTGAGCAAATGCAGGGCATCATGCAAATCAGCGCTGCTGTCACCCAGATGGATGGCGTGACGCAGGGTAATGCGGCGCTCGTTGAGCAGTCCGCAGCGGCATCGCAGGCGCTGACCGAGCAGTCCAGGGCACTGAAGCAGATGACGGAAAACTTTGCTATTTGAGAAGCAAAGGCATAATCAAAAGGTAAAGCTCCGGCGTTTTAAACGCGAATTTTAATCAAACCAGCAACGGGGGCGCTAATAAAAAGGGGCGTCCCCGTGAATAATGAAGAAAATAGCCGAGCGTCAGTGACAATTTAAAAATACTGACTACGATTTCGTAAAACGAAAAATTTAAAAGGAGTTTCTGATGGCGATTGCTGTGGTGACAGTTTTACTCTTCCTGTTGACGTTCCCGGCGGCTATTCACATTTTGCTACAGCTCGTTGGAGGCTGGTGTGACGCGTAGCCTCCCTTGTTAATCCGGTCTTTTGGGCCGTCATCTGATTTTCAATAAGCAGCGCTACGCTACATTTTAAACTTTATTGTACGAGCGTCTGGACGCGGGTCATCGCGAAACGCGAGCCGGATAATTTACAGGCAGGAAGTATGTCTCTTCGTTCGCTGCGGGCGTTATGCCTGACAAGTTTTTTCATTGCGGATGTCCGTGATGGCCTTGGTCCTTTTCTCGGTATCTTTCTGACAGAACGCCACTGGAGCCCCGATGATATCGGCATCCTGATGACTGCCGGTGGGCTGGCGGGATTGCTGGCTACGCTCCCGGCGGGGGTAATTACTGACACTTCGCGGAACAAACGCGCCGTGCTGGCGCTGCTCTGCACTTTGATCACCCTGAGCACGCTGCTGCTCTGGTTTAGCCAGCAGACCAGCGTTGTTGCCGTCTCACAAATGGTCACCGGCATCTGCGCGGCGTTTGTCGGGCCGCTCATCGCCGGGATTACGCTGGGCCTGACCGGCCAGCGCGGGTTCAGCACGCAGATGGGCAAAAATGAGGCGTTTAATCACGGCGGCAATTTTGTCACCGCAGTGATAGCAGGCGGCATTGCCTGGTACTGGGGCGTCGGGGGAATTTTCCTGCTGATGACCTGCACGACGCTGCTGACGCTCTGCGCGCTGCTTGCCATCCGCAACGAAGACATTGATAACGATGCGGCGCGAGGGCTTTCATCCTCAGGTAGCGTTCCTGTCCCCGGCTTCGCGGTGCTGATTAAAAACCGGGCGCTGTTTGTGACCGGACTGACGCTACTGCTGTTCCACCTTGCGAATGCCGCACTGCTGCCGATGCTGAGCATGAGGGTGGCCGCGGCACCCGCCTCGATCAACCCTGGCCTGTACGCGGCAGGCACCGTCATCATCTCGCAGGCGGTGATGATCCCCATTGCCATCTGGGTTGCAGGCCGAATAGAACGCTACGGCTACTGGCGCTTGATTATGCTGGCGCTGCTGGTTATGCCGGTGCGCGCGGCGCTGGCGGCATCGACCGACGCGCCGTTAATGATGATCCCGGTACAAATTCTCGACGGTCTCGCCGCCGGGATCCTGGGTGTCGTCGTACCGTCGTTTATTGTGGTGCTGCTGCGCGGAAGCGGGCACGTTAATGCCGGGCAGAGTGTGGTGATGCTGATGCAGGGAGTGGGGGCAGCCATGAGCCCGGCGTTAACCGGCACTATCGCCGGTCATTACTCGTTTGCGACGGCATTCAGTGTCCTGAGCGCGATTGCGCTGGCCGCCGTCCTGCTCTGGTGGCGCGTTGCTCACCGAAGCTGGGAAACAAACGCGCCGGATGAAGCTTAGCCCCACCCGGCGTAGCATTTAAGCCAGTTCGTTAGGACACGGTTCACCCTTTTCTAACTGCTGAAGATTCCTCAGCGTGGTTTCCGAAATGCTGATCAGCGCTTCGGCAGTCAGAAACGCCTGGTGGCCGGTAAACAGGACGTTATGGCAGGCAGACAGACGGCGGAACACGTCGTCCTGGATCACATCGTTGGACTTGTCTTCAAAGAACAGATCGCGCTCGTTCTCATACACGTCCATCCCCAGCGCGCCAATTTTCTGGGTTTTCAGCGCTTCGATAGCAGCCTGAGAGTCAACCAGACCGCCGCGGCTGGTGTTGATGATCATCACGCCGTCTTTCATCTGGTCAAACGCCGCCTGGTTAAGCAGGTGGTAGTTTTCCGGCGTCAGCGGGCAGTGAAGGGAGATCACGTCGGACTGCGAGAACAGCGTCGGCAGGTCAACGTACTCCACGCCCAGATCCAGCGCTGCGGCGCTCGGGTACGGATCGAATGCCAGCAAACGCATGCCGAAGCCTTTCAGAATGCGCAGGGCAGCCACGCCAATTTTACCGGTGCCGATCACGCCCGCGGTTTTGCCGTACATGGTAAAGCCGGTCAGCCCTTCCAGCGAGAAGTTGGCGTCACGCGTACGCTGATAAGCGCGGTGAATACGACGGTTGAGCGACATCATCATGCCAATCGCATGTTCCGCAACCGCTTCCGGGGAGTACGCCGGGACGCGAACCACCTTCAGACCCAGCTCTTTTGCCGCGTCGAGATCCACGTTGTTGAAGCCGGCGCAGCGCAGGGCGATATACTTCACTCCCTGCTTTTTCAACTCTTCCAGCACCGGACGACTGCCGTCGTCGTTTACGAAAATGCAGACGCCTTCACAGCCGTGCGCCGTTTTAGCGGTTTTTTCGGACAACAGAAAGTCGAAAAATTCAAGCTCAAACCCGTAAGCTTCGTTAACATGTTGCAGATACTTTTTGTCGTACTGCTTTGTGCTGTATACCGCGAGTTTCATAAGACTTTCTCCAGTGATTTTGCATTCACGTTAGCATGATTAAAATTATCTTACAATTTATAAAATATTATTGAATTCAATAAGTTCTATCAATTATTCTAGAGCAGATATACACCCTAACTCCATGATATTCTTAGTACGAGAAATCTTCGGCGCGACTCGGTTCAAATCAGGTTGGGCAAAATGGAGTGGGTAACGGGTGCGAAAAACGCATATCGGTATTACTTGAAAGAATGGCAATAGGGGGTGAAAACTGCAATCCTTCCGGATGTGATGGGACGATATTAGGAACCGGGTGAGTTTCTGAAAAGAGGGAGAATGATGCATGTCGCAACAAGTGGAGTTATCCTTATCTGCGCCGATGCTGCCTGTTTTGTACTATTTTATAGCATCTATTGCGGTTTTCTTCTTACTGTTGATTGGAAAACTCCAGGTCAATAGGCTCCGTAAATATCCATTGTTCATTGCCTATACGCTGTTTGTGATAGCGATTGCAGCCATCCAGATTAATGTTTTTGCCAACGGCTATGAGTTTGTTCGCGGTTTTTTACATATCGATTTTGATCCATGGCGGTACGATTCAGTGTATTGGGGGTCGTTGATATTCGCCATGCTCTACCTATTGGCAATGCCCAGGAACAAGTATTAGTTACGCAGTGTTTTCCCGTTTTTACGTCTGAGATAATGCGTAACCCACTGAATCTACAATGTGTTCTGTAGGTCACGCATAGCAAAAAGTTTTCTCATACTCTTTACAGCATCTATCCTTTATCTTGGGGTCAACTTCAACTCAACCGCCAAATATGCGACAATATTCGGCATTGCCGGCTTAATTCTTTCGAAAAATCAGGATATTAACTGCCCATGAAGGGTAAATACAAAGCCGCCATTGCGGTTTTACTGCTGTTGATTTTGGTGCCGCTGACGCTGCTGATGACGCTCGCCCAGTGGGTGCCGACGCTCGCCGGGATCTGGCTCCCCGTCGGGACGCGCATTGCTTTCGAAGAAAGCCCAAAACTGACTCGCCACGCGCTGGTGATCCCCGATCTTCGCTATCTGGTGGAAGACTGCGAAATTGCCCGCATCGATAACGTGACGCTGTCACATCCTAGCCGCTGGAAACTGGATATCGGCGCGCTGGATCTTAATTCCATCTGCCTGAGCAAAATCCCCGAGTCTGCGCCCTCAACGGTCGCCCCGAAAACGCTGGCCCAGTGGCAGGCGGTGTTACCCAATACCTGGCTCACAATCCACCGTCTGACGCTCTCGCCGTGGCAGCAGTGGCAGGGGGAGCTTCACGCGTCGCTGACCCCGTCCAGCCAGGAGATCGCCTATAAAGGCGAGCAGATCAGCATTAAAGGCACGCTTCGCGGCCAGACACTCTCCGTCAGCCAGTTCGATGTTCAGCTCCCTGACCAGGCGCAGCCGATTAAGCTGGTGGGCGAGTTCACTTTGCCGCTGGTGCCGGACGGCGTGCCGGTGAAAGGCCATGCGGTCGCGACCTTTAACGTGCCACAGTTAACGTCTCTGGTCGATGCCGATCTCGACTGGGAAGACAATCAGGGACAGCTGGTGGTGATGGCGCGGGATAACCCCGATCCGCTTCTCGACCTGCCGTGGCAGATCACGGCGGAACAGCTGAACATCAGCGACGGGCGTTGGAACTGGGATCTTTCGGGTATGCCGTTGAGCGGACGTGTGTCCCTTCGCGCCGACAACTGGCAGCAGGGGCTGGAGAAAGCCACCCTGACCGGACGACTGAACGTATTGACGCAAGGCGATGCGGGTAAAGGTAACGCGGTACTGAACATTGGGCCCGGCAGGCTCAGCATGGAAAACAGTAACATGCCGCTGCATCTGAGCGGCGAGGCGAAGCAAAACGATCTCATTCTTTACGCCAAATTGCCCGCCACACTGACCGGCAGCCTGTATGAACCGCAGCTTGCTTTTGAGCCCGGCGCGCTGCTCCGCTCGCGCGGGCGCATCATTGACTCACTCGATATCGATGAAATCCGCTGGCCGCTGGCGGGCGTGAAGCTCACCCAGAAGGGCGTGGACGGGCGTCTGCAGGCTATTCTGCGTGCCCATGAAAACGAGATGGGCGGTTTTGAACTCCACCTGGACGGTCAGGCCAACGACTTTTTACCTGATAACGGCCTGTGGCAGTGGCGCTACTGGGGAAAAGGCGGCTTTACGCCGATGCATGCCCGCTGGGATGTCGCCGGGAAAGGCGAGTGGCGAGACAACCTTATTGAGCTGACGGCGCTCTCCACCGGTTTTGACAAGCTCCAGTACGGCACCATGGAGGTCAGCAAGCCGCGTCTGGTGCTGGATCGGCCTGTACGCTGGCTGCGCGATGCCGAAAAACCCGCATTCAGCGGCGCGCTGTCGCTGAATGCCGGGCAAACCCGGTTCTCCGGCGGCAGCGTATTGCCACCCTCGGTCCTGACCTTCAGCGTCGACGGTACCGACCCGACTGTTTTTCAGTTTAAGGGCGACCTCCATGCGGACGACATCGGCCCGGTACAGGTGAACGGACGCTGGGATGGCGTGCGCCTTCGCGGGCAGGCCTGGTGGCCGAAACAGTCGCTCACCGTCTTCCAGCCGCTGGTCCCGCCGGACTGGAAAATGACGCTGCGTGACGGTGAACTCTATGCGCAGGTTGCCTTCTCGGCGGCCCCCGATCAGGGCTTTGAGGCGGGCGGACACGGCGTGCTGAAATCCGGCAGCGCCTGGATGCCGGACAACCAGATCAACGGCGTCGATTTTGTGCTGCCGTTCCGCTTCAGCGAGGGGACCTGGTCCCTGGGCACGCGCGGCCCGGTCACGTTGCGGATTGGCGAAGTGGAAAATCTGGTGACCGCGCGCAACATTACCGCGGACCTGCAGGGGAATTACCCCTGGACGGAGGACAACCCGCTGCTGCTCACCAACGTTAAGGTAGAAACGCTCGGCGGGAAGATCACCATGCAGCAACTGCGGATGCCGCAGCACGATCCGGCCCTGCTGCGCGTGGACAATATCTCCTCAAGCGAGCTGATCAGCGCCGTCAACCCGAAGCAGTTTACCCTGTCGGGCCCGGTGAGCGGGGCGCTGCCGTTCTGGCTGGACAATGAAAAATGGATCATTAAAGATGGCTGGCTGACCAACCCGGGGCCAATGACGCTGCGCATCGACAAAGATACGGCAGACGCCATCGTGAAGGATAATATGGTCGCGGGCGCAGCGATTAACTGGCTCCGCTACATGGAAATTTCGCAGTCGTGGACGAGAATCAATTTAGATAACCTGGGTGAATTAACCATGCAGGCGACCATCAAGGGGACCAGCCGCGTGGACGGCAAAAGCAGCTCCGTCAATCTGAACTACACCCATGACGAGAATGTCTTTACCCTGTGGCGCAGCCTGCGTTTTGGCGACAACCTGCAAACCTGGTTTGAGCAACACGCGGCGATTCCCGGTCTCCGCAGTTCGACTGGCAAGGAAAGTGAGGAACAACAATGAAAAAGATGGCTGGTGCGCTCACCGTTGCCGCGCTACTGACCGGCTGTACGCCGCGCATTGAAGTCGCTGCGCCAAAGGAGCCGATTACCATCAATATGAATGTCAAAATCGAACACGAGATCCACATCAAGGTCGATAAAGACGTTGAAGCCCTGCTGAAATCGCGCAGCGATCTGTTCTGAGGATGCCATGAAACGATTAGCGTTGATTTTACTGGCCCTGAGTATAAACGTGCAGGCGGCTGCGCTGACCTTAAACGATGCCCGCGCGCAGGGGCGCGTGGGGGAAACCCTGAGCGGCTATCTTGCTCCGATCCAACAGGATGCCGAAACGCTGGAGCTGGTGAATCGCATTAACGCAGCGCGCACGGAGAGCTATCAGAAGCTGGCCGACAGCAATAATTTGCCGGTTGATGAAGTGGCGAAAATGGCGGGGCAAAAGCTGGTGGCCCGCGCGCAGCCGGGCGAGTACGTGAAGGGCATTAACGGTAAGTGGCTGAAAAAATAGCTAACGGTAGCGCTTGCGGTATTCACCCGGCGAGACGCCAAAACGCTGCTTAAAGGCCGTTGAAAAGTGGCTATGGTCGGTGAATCCCCAGCTGTAGCCAATGCCTGCCAGCTTTTCATCGTCGCCGGTTGACTGCAATTCCTGCGCGCAGAGATCCAGACGACGGTTTTTAATGTACTGCGCCACCACCAGCCCCTTCTCGGCAAACATGCGGTAGAGGCTGCGCACGGACATTCCGCTCTCAGCGGCAATCCATTCCGGACGCAGCGATTCAGACTGAATATGGTTGTCAATCAGCGCCACAACGTGCTGGAACTGGCGCTCCTTGCGCGGCTGAATCACGTCGCGCTGCTGGAACGCGGGGCGCAGCAGGCAGACCATCGCCTCAAGCGCCGCTTCACTCTCCCGGTCACTCAGGTCGCGGTTGTTCATACTTTCCATCAGCAGGCGATGGCTCAGCTGTACCGTGGGTAAGGTGCGGGAAAGGGCGAGCGCGCAGCTTATCTCCTGAAAGCGGCACTGCTGCTCGATAATCTGACGGGGAACCAGGAGCGAAATCTGGCGGGACTTTTCCTGCCAGTTGATCGAGCACGGGCGTGAGGCATCAATCAGCGTAATATCACCGGTTCTGAGTACCGCGCGATGGTCATCCTGCTCAATTTCCGCACTCCCTTCGAGCTGAAACACGGTATAGAACCAGGCATCGTTACTCTGCTTAATCTCATGACGGGAGCGGAACAGGTTAACGCCGCCTGCGGTGACGGTACTGAGCTTCAGGCTGCGCGCATAGCTGGTCTCCAGCTCGCCGTAGAACTTTCCCTCGGTGGGCTGCGCGTTAAAACGCCCGCAAACCTGGTTAATCTGCGCCAGCCACTGCTGATACTGTTCCTGCTCGCTTGCACACGCCATCGTTTCTCTCGCTGCACCGTCAACGTTTTCGCATTGTTGCATTTGTGTTGCATTTTGTCAGAGCTATGAGGCTGACTATAGGAAAGAACACTCACCGGTAACAGCGATATAAGCGGCGATTATCGCGATTTGCGGCACCTGTCACAGGTGGCAAAGCGAATGTCACAGAGACAAAAGCGAGAATGCAAAACCCCACATAGACTGGATGAACACCCTGCGAAGAATAACGAAGGAGTATCCTATGTCTGAATCACTGGTGGCTATTCAGCCTGCCGTGCAGCAATTTTTAGACCGACAACATGGCCTGTGGATTGAAGGGCGTCAGGCCGCGTCGGACAGTGAAAAGCGGCTGAACGTCTACAACCCGGCCACGGGCGAGGTGATTGCCTCGACCGCCGATGCCAGCGTCGATGACGTTGACCGGGCCGTTATGTCCGGCTGGCGCGCGTTTGTCGCCCGTAGCTGGGCCGGAAAATTACCGGCGGAGCGCGAGCGGATCCTGCTCCATTTCGCCGATCTGGTGGAACAGCACGGCGAGGAGCTGGCCCAGCTTGAAACGCTGGAGCAGGGCAAATCAATTAACATCTCCCGGGCTTTTGAAGTGGGCTGCACCCTCAACTGGATGCGCTATACCGCCGGGCTGACCACCAAAATTGCGGGCAAAACACTCGATCTTTCCATCCCGCTGCCGCAGGGTGCGCGCTACCAGGCGTGGACGCGTAAGGAGCCGGTTGGTGTGGTGGCCGGGATTGTGCCCTGGAACTTCCCGCTGATGATCGGGATGTGGAAAGTGATGCCAGCGCTGGCCGCGGGCTGCTCTATCGTCATTAAGCCGTCTGAAACCACGCCGCTAACCATGCTGCGCGTGGCGGAGCTGGCCAGCGAAGCGGGCATCCCTGACGGGGTGTTCAACGTGGTAACCGGGAGCGGCGCGGTGTGTGGCGCAGCGCTGACCTCGCACCCGCATATTGCAAAGGTGAGCTTTACCGGCTCGACGGCAACGGGTAAGCAAATTGCCCGCGCGGCGGCGGACACGCTAACCGGAGTGACCCTGGAGCTGGGCGGGAAAAACCCGGCAATTGTACTCAAGGATGCGGACCCGGCGTGGGTGATCGAAGGACTGATGACCGGCAGCTTCCTGAACCAGGGGCAGGTGTGCGCGGCGAGCTCGCGCATCTACATTGAAGCGCCGCTGTTTGACACGCTGGTGAGCGGGTTCGAACAGGCGGTGAAATCCCTGAGCGTCGGGCCGGGCATGTCGCCGGAGGCGTTTATCAACCCGCTGGTGTCGCGCGCCCACTGCGATAAGGTGCAGACCTTCCTCGACGAGGCGACGTCGCGCAATGCGGAGCTGATCGTCGGTAATCGCGGCCCGGAGGGCAAAGGCTATTACGTGTCGCCTACGCTGGTGGTGAACCCGGATGCCGCGCTGCGGTTAACCCGAGAAGAGGTGTTTGGTCCGGTGGTCAACCTGGTGCGGGTATCCGACGGAGAAGAGGCGCTCCAGCTGGCAAACGACACCGAATATGGCCTGACGGCCAGCGTCTGGACGCAGAATATCAGCAAGGCGCTGGAGTACACCGATCGGCTGCAGGCGGGCACCGTGTGGGTGAACAGCCATACGCTGATTGACGCCAACCTGCCGTTCGGTGGCATGAAGCAGTCCGGCACCGGACGTGATTTTGGCCCGGACTGGCTGGACGGCTGGTGCGAAACCAAGTCGGTTTGCGTGCGGTATTAAAAAACAAGCCGGGTAAGGCGTAGCCGCCACCCGGCGTTATTCAAAGCGACCACCGATCCCGCCCGGCCTCTTTCGCCCGGTACAGCGCCGCATCGGCGCGGGCAATAATCTCGGTACCCGCAAGCCCCTCGACCATACCCGCAATCCCCATGCTCACGGTGACACGATCGCTGACGGATGACGCGCTGTGCGGTATCGACTCCGCGCGCAGGCCGTCCTGAATGCGTACCGCAACTTTTTCCGCGATATTTTCCGGGCAGTTAAACAGGATCACCACAAACTCCTCGCCGCCGTAACGTGACACCACATCGTCAGGCGTTCGCACTGACTGCTTCAATACCCGCGCCACGCGCGTCAGACAGTCGTCACCCGCCTGGTGACCGTAGGTGTCGTTGTAGCGTTTGAAATAGTCAATATCCAGCATAATCAGCGAGAACGGTTTCTTCTGCTCAACCGCGTTCTCCAGCACCACTTCCATCTTCCGGCGGTTGGCGGTTGTGGTTAACGGATCCTGATGCGCCAGCGCATCCAGTCGTGAGATCAGCAGCTGGTTTTGCTGGTTACGTCGCCAGGCCTCGTCAAACCAGCTTAAGAGGATGAAACGCCCGCAGATCAGGATCAGCGAAAAGACGCTCCAGATAATAACGAAGTGAAGATTAAGGCCATCATTCAGTACCCAGCTTGCAATCGGCAGGGTTATCCAGAGCGGGAACACGAAGGCGAGCAACCCCTCAGGGTAAAAGTAGAGGGCCGTTAACCCTGCGAGTAATAAAATAACGCACAGCGGCCAGACGTGGGGCAGCAGTAAATCGGTGATAAACCAGAAGCACGATATCGACCAGATAACGCTACAGATACACAGCACTACGCTGATACCGGCGATGCGCCGCCAGCCCATAAGGATCAGTGCAGCCGAGAGGATAATAATGCCGAGCATCGAAGCGTCGACTATTTTCATCATATGCGGCATGTGGGGATAAAGGGGGTCGCTGGCGTTAAGCAGAACATGGCGCAGCAGAATCATCACGGCGAAGCTGATGTTGACGAAAGCCAGCCAGGGCAGGTTCATCGCCAGCCCGTGCATAACCATGGCGTGGCGCGTCGGCCAGGTTGCTCGTTCCAGCGTCGGTTTTTTTCTTTTTTCCATAAACCCTTTCCCGTCCGGGGGAAAAATCATGCAGGTGATATATCAGTAACTATAAGCAAGCGAGGGCGATCATCAAACGTCAGGGCAAAAAAAACCGGGCAATTGCCCGGCGGGTGGTTATTTTTCTTCTTTCTTCTTCCCGAGCGTTGGCGTCTCGTCGAAGAAGTTCCACGGTTTAAGCAGGGTATGCACCCATTCCGTCGGCATGATCGGCCACTCTTCCGCGCGCGCGACGTGGGTGGTGCCGGTGGTCATCCACACCACGTCGTCCTGGTCGTTGAGCGACTCGTTATCCTTGCTGTACTGGCCCAGGCCTGTATCGTGGATTGAGCGGTTAGGGAATTTCCCTTCCGGATACAGCTCGTCCGGGTGGTAACGCGTCACCCACAGCTGTTTATCCATAAAGCTCAGACGATGGTAGATCCACTCGTCCGGGGCAAATTTCGCGCCGGTTGCCACCGGGTGCGTACCGCCCGCGTAAGGGATAATCTGGTATGAGACCGGGTTACCCATGCGGTTCTCCTTGCTGGTGTTGCTCAGCAATCTGATGGTGCCTGGGTCAAACTTCTGCGCCGCCTGCTGTTCGGTATCAATATCGTACTGATTGACCTGCATGGTGCTGGTGCGCGGACCGCCGGCGGTATTCGGCTTCACCTCCGGATCCATCGCCACCAGCTTGTTGTTGATGCCGTCCACGTCCATATCAAGACGGAAGTTATAGATGTGCTGGTGCGTGGTGCCCACGATATTATGATCGATCAGCGTGCCGTACTTTGTGTCGTCTTTGGCGGTGGCATCATGCATGGTTTTCGCCTGCACGCCTTTCACCGCCTCGATACCCGTTGCACCGGCGTCAATGCCGATGGTGCCATTTTCATGGAACACCCAGTCGAAGATGTAATCGTAGTTGCCCACGGTACTCACCCAGCGCACCACCAGCTCGCGGCGTTCGGCGCTGACGTTCGGCTTGCCCATCTCCTGATGTTTATATTCTGGCCCCGCGTAGCGTTCGAAAATGGCGATCGCGCGCGGGATTTCCATCGGCGTGCCGGTGTAGTCCGGGATGGTTTCGTTGAGCATCACGGCGTTGGACGGCACGTCTTTACCGCGCACCAGCGGTGAGGTCAGGGTGCCCATGCCGTAGTCGCCGGAGTCGAGATAGGCCTTGAAGTACCAGCCCACGTCCGGATCGCCGTACGGGACAATCATGCCGCCGAGCGATCCCTGATACATCACCTGACGCTTTTTCCCGTTGTCGTTATACGTGACGGTTGAAATCATCGGGCCGACGCGGGAATCCAGGCTCAGGTGGAAATCCCAGTTCTGCCAGTGCACCATGTCGCCGGTAATGGTGTAGTTCTTGCCTTCCGGCTCAATGATGTTGAGCGGTTTTTTCGGCGTCTCGACGCGGTCGCGACCGTCATAGGGGCGCGGAGTCATCGGAACCGGCACAACGGCACCTTCTTCAATCTTCTGAATTTTCTTCTGCTCAAGATCGACCACGGCCACGAGGTTCTCAATCGGGTGCGCCCAGTAGTTGCCGTCGCCGACGTCCAGATAGCTCACCACCTTAAGCAGGCGGTCTTCCTGCTTCAGGCCGTCTTTACCGTCGAAGTAGCCGACGGTAAGCGGCGTGGTGATCACTTTTTTCGGGTCGGTGATGCCGTGTTTTTTAAGCACCTCGGCAAACTCCGAGCTCTCGTTAATGATCTGCTGAACCGCGGTGAAATCATCCAGCAGCACCATGCCGTGCGCGTCCTTCACCGGCTCCCAGCGCAGGATTTTTTTATCCTTCAGGTCCACTACGCTTTCGATAACGTGCTTGCCGTCGAGCATGACGATCTTCGCCAGGCGAGGGGCATCCACTGCCGTACCGTTGAGCACAAAGTCCCACACTTTGGCTTTCTCTGGTTCCGCAAGGGCGATCTGGGTAAAGCGGGTATTGGGTTTAAAATCCGCAGAGGCTTTCACAATCCCGACAGCCTGCTTAATTTCGTCCGCCGTGAGCGCGTTTAGCGGGTGAGGGCGTTTTTCAACCTGGAAGGTCTGGTCAAGACCAGACTGGAAAACATCGTTGATGAAGGTCTCTGAGATAAAGGCTTTTTTGTCCTTCATCACTACCGGCACCTCAAGCTTGAGGGGGTGACCGTTGACGATGGCCGTCTTTGCGCCCGGTTTGACCTTCACGAAGGCGCCGTCTTTCGCAATGGTGAACACCTGTGCGTAATCATCCCACTGAACGTCCGCGCCAAAGTCCTGCAGCGTTTTGTCCATCGGGACCATATGCGCCTCGCTGCCGTGGGCGAAAGCAGGGGATTGCCAGGCGCAACACAGCGCAACGGCCATGGCCAGTGCCGTTCTACGGGCAGAAAAAGAAGAATTGCTTCCCATCGTAGACCTCATCTTGTTGTGTTTATTGTGTTGTGACAGCCTTATCCTGACAGGCGCCTGAGAAAAGCGTTTGCCTGCATCTGCCAGGTTATTTGTTGGTCTTGCCAGGTTAAAAAAGGCGCTGAGATAAATCACAGGGTCGTGCAGAGCAATCTCCTCTCCCCGCTGGGGAGAGGGTCAGGATGAGGGAGAACGTTAGCTGAAGTCACCCCGCTGGCGCGCCACCAGCGTCAGAATGGAGTAGAGCGCCACGGCCTGCTGGTGCTGGTTGAAAATCTCTACCGCCCATTCCACCACGCCGGTCGGTTTTTCCTCGGCGGTACGCTGTTTCTTCAGCGTTTTGCGCTTGCAGGTCAGACGCACCTGGATGGTGTCGCCCGGCTTGACCGGCTCGATAAAGCGCAGGTTTTCCATGCCGTAGTTGGCAATCACCGGCCCGACGCCCGCATCAACGAACAGTCCCGCCGCGGCGGAGATCAGGAAGTAGCCGTGGACCACGCGTTCGCCAAAGATCGACTCTGCCGCCCCGATCGTGTCCATATGGGCGTAGAAGTGATCCCCGCTCAGGCAGGCAAAATTGACGATGTCCGCCTCCGTCAGCGTGCGGCGCGGCGTCAGCAGGCTGTCGCCCGGCTGCAGTTCCTCAAAGTATTTACGGAACGGATGGACGCGATCTTCCTGCACCGCTGCGCCACGCACCCACTGCTTGCCGATGGCGGCCAGCATCGTCGGGCTACCCTGAATCGCGGTGCGCTGCAGGTAGTGCTTCACCGCGCGCAGGCCGCCCAGCTCTTCGCCGCCGCCCGCGCGGCCAGGGCCGCCGTGCATTAGCTGAGGAAGCGGGGAGCCGTGGCCGGTAGACTCTTTTGATGATTCTTCGTTAAGGATCTGAATACGCCCGTGGGCGCGCGCCGCGCCGGCAATAAACTGGCGGGCAATGTTCAGGTCAGCGGTGACAAGCGTCCCCGCCAGGCTGCCGCCGCCCGCGCGGGCAAGCTGCATGGCGTGCTCTGCACTGCGATACGGCATTAGCGTGGCGACCGGGCCGAAGGCTTCGGTATCGTGCACCGCCGGGGTTTCATCCGGCTGCGGGCAGAACAGCAGGGTCGGCGGGAAGAACGCCCCCGCGGCATGCAAATCCGCTTTGCCGCCCAGACGGATCTGGCAGCCTGCGGCGACCAGCCGATCCACTTTCTCCTGCACGTCCGCGCGCTGTTCAGTGTTGACCAGCGCTCCCATCTTCACCCCTTCCTGCGCCGGATCGCCCATCACCACCTTTTCCAGACGGGCAATCAGCGCCTGGCTGACGGCATCAACCTGGCTTTGCGGGACGATAATCCGGCGAATGGCAGTACATTTCTGCCCGGCCTTAGCGGTCATTTCGCGGACCACCTCCCGAATGAACAGGGCAAACTCCGGCTGCTCCGGCGTGACGTCTTCACCCAACACGCAGCAGTTCAGGGAGTCGGCTTCCATGGTGAACGGAATCGAATTCGCCACAATATTCGGGTGCACGCGCAGGCTTTGCCCGGTGCTGGCGGAGCCGGTAAAGGTCACCACGTCCTGGCTGTCGAGCTGGTCGAGCAGATCGCCCGCGCCGCCGCAAATCAGGCTGATGGCGCCGTCCGGCACCAGCCCGCTGTCCACGATGGATTTGACCATCGCCTGCGTCACCTGCGCGGTAGCGGTGGCGGGCTTGATGATGGCGGGCATCCCGGCAAGCCAGGTCGGCGCGAGTTTTTCCAGCATTCCCCAGCAGGGGAAGTTGAAGGCGTTGATGTGTACCGCCACGCCGGATTTCGAGGTCAGAACGTGGCGCGCCGCAAAGCCGCCTTCTTTCGACAGGGGGATTAGCTCATCTTCCGGCCACAGCGTGTCGTCCGGCAGCTCGCGGCTGCCCAGGCTGGCGTAAGTGAAGAGGGTGCCGATACCGCCTTCAATATCGACCCAGCTGTCCGCCCTCGTCGCGCCCGTCTGGGCGGACAGGGCATAAAACGCCTCTTTTTCGCCGAGCAGGTGTTTCGCCACCGCTTTCAGCATGGCGGCACGTTCAATAAAGGTCATGGCGCGCAATGCCTCGCCCCCATGCTCAATGGCATAGCGACGGGCGGCCGCCATGTCCAGCCCTTCGCTGGTCACTTCCCAGAGTGCTTCGCCGCTGATGGCGTGATGAATCGCGCGTTCGCGGCCCCGGCCAGACTGCCAGGTACCGGACAAGAAGCTGGCTAACTGCTGCATCGCTTATCTCCAAATGTTTCGTGATTTCACCATTAATAGTTTGATCGTGAATCATAAAAATCAAGCTGTGTTTTTAATGAATTGTTAACGTTGTGATCTGACTAGACGAATCGCGTCGCATAAGGGCGCTTTGCAAAAGGCCTGGCGTAAAAGCCTTGCGAGCAGCATCACAAAACCGGGAAACAATTCTTGGGGTTATATTTAACCTTTGTGTAACTTTTAAAAAACAAAGTGATTCAACATTTCGCTTTAATTTGCAAACTAACGAATCATAAAGGTGATGACGTGACGCAAGAACAACGGTTTGAGCAGCGCATAGCGCAGGAGACGGCGATTGAGCCTCAGGACTGGATGCCGGAAGCCTACCGTAAAACGCTGATCCGCCAGATTGGTCAGCACGCGCACTCCGAAATTGTCGGCATGCTCCCGGAAGGGAACTGGATAGCCCGCGCGCCGACGCTGCGCCGAAAAGCGATCCTGCTGGCGAAAGTGCAGGACGAAGCCGGACACGGGCTTTACCTCTACAGCGCGGCGGAAACGCTGGGCTGCGCGCGGGAAGACATCTACCAGAAGATGCTCGACGGCAAGATGAAATACTCCTCCATCTTCAACTATCCAACCCTGAGCTGGGCCGATATCGGCGTGATCGGCTGGCTGGTGGACGGCGCGGCCATCGTCAACCAGGTGGCTCTGTGCCGTACCTCCTACGGCCCGTATGCCCGGGCGATGGTGAAAATCTGTAAAGAAGAGAGCTTCCACCAGCGTCAGGGCTTTGAGGCCTGCATGGCGCTGGCGCAGGGCAGCGAGGCCCAGCGCCAGATGCTGCAGGACGCCATCAACCGCTTCTGGTGGCCGGCGCTGATGATGTTCGGGCCGAACGACGACAACTCGCCGAACAGCGCCCGCAGCCTGGCCTGGAAAATCAAACGCTTCGGTAACGACGAGCTGCGACAGCGCTTTGTCGACAACACGGTGCCGCAGGTGGAGATGCTGGGCATGACGGTGCCGGATCCGGACCTGCGTTTCGATGAAGGGAGCGGTCACTACCGCTTCGGCGAGATCGACTGGCAGGAGTTTGACGAGGTCATTAGCGGGCGCGGCATCTGTAACCACGAACGTCTGGCCGCGAAACGCAAAGCCTGGGACGACGGGGCGTGGGTGCGGGAAGCCGCGCTGGCGCACGCCGAAAAACAACGTACCCGTCAGGCCGCATAAGAGGAAATAACCATGAGCAATGTCTACTGGCCGCTGTACGAAGTATTCGTACGCAGCAAACAAGGGTTATCCCACCGTCATGTGGGCAGCCTGCATGCCGCCGACGATCGCATGGCGCTGGAAAATGCCCGTGATGCCTACACCCGCCGCAGCGAAGGGTGTTCTATCTGGGTGGTGAAGGCGAGTGAAATTGTGGCCTCCCAGCCAGAAGAGAGCGGCGAGTTCTTCGACCCGGCGGAAAGCAAGGTTTACCGCCATCCGACGTTCTACACCATCCCCGACGGCATCGAGCATATGTGAGGCAAAGAATGAACTCAGTGACTGCCTATGCCCTGCGTCTGGGCGACAACGGTCTGGTGCTCTCCCAGCGTCTCGGCGCCTGGTGCGGCCACGCGCCGGAGCTGGAAATCGACCTCGCGCTCGCCAATATCGGCCTCGATCTGCTGGGCCAGGCGCGCAATTACCTGGCCTACGCCGCGGAGCTGGAAGGCCAGGGCGATGAAGACACGCTGGCGTTTGGCCGCGACGAGCGCCAGTTCCGCAACGTCCTGCTGGTGGAGCAGCCGAACGGCAGCTTCGCCGACACGATTGCCCGCCAGTACCTGATGGACGCCTGGAACGTGGCGCTGTACGAACGCCTGACTCAGAGCAGCGACGGCCAGCTTGCTGCCATCGCCGCCAAAGCGATCAAAGAGGCGCGCTACCACCTGCGCTTCAGCCGCGGCTGGCTGGTGCGGCTGGGCGGCGGGACCGAAACCTCCGCGCAAAAAATGCAGCAGGCCATCGACAGCCTGTGGCGGTTTACGGCGGAGCTGTTTGACGCCGATGAGGTCGAGCTTGAGCTGATTGACGCCGGCGTGGCGGTGGATCCGCGAACCCTGCGCCAGCCGTGGGAAAGCGAAGTGTTTGCTGGTCTGAAAGAAGCCTGTCTGCAGGTTCCCGCAGAGGTGGCGTACCGCACCGGGGGCAAGAAGGGGCTTCATACCGAACATCTGGGTCCGATGCTGGCGGAAATGCAGTATCTCCAGCGCGCGTATCCCGGTCAGCAGTGGTAAAGGAGAACGCTATGCAACGCCTCGTCGACATCGCGCCTGCGCAAATTCCGCAGATCTGGTCGCTGTTAAGCCAGATCCCCGATCCGGAAGTGCCGGTGTTAACCATCACCGATTTAGGCATGGTGCGCAGCGTGAAGGCGCAGGGGGAAGGCTGGGTGATTGGCTTCACGCCAACCTACTCGGGCTGCCCGGCAACGGAACACCTGCTGGGGGCGATCCGCGAGGCGATGACCGCGCATGGTTTCACTCCCGTGCACATCGTGCTCCAGCTTGAACCTGCCTGGACCACCGACTGGATGACCGCCGACGCGCGCGAGCGCCTGCGGGCGTATGGCATCAGCCCACCCGTGGGGCATAGCTGCCACGCGCACGCCCCGGCAGAGGTGAGCTGCCCGCGCTGCGCCAGCACCGACACCTCCCTTATCAGTGAATTTGGCTCGACGGCCTGCAAAGCGCTCTACCGCTGCAATACCTGCCGCGAACCCTTCGACTATTTCAAATGTATTTGAGGCTGCCATGACAACGTTTCATTCATTAACAGTGGCAAAAGTGGAACCTGAAACCCGCGACGCGGTAACCATCACCTTCGCGGTGCCGCAGGCGTTGCAGGAGGCCTACCGCTTCCGCCCCGGCCAGCACCTGACCCTGAAAACGACGCTGGGCGAAGATGAGCTGCGCCGCTGCTACTCCATCTGCCGCAGCACCGCGCCGGGTGAGATCAGCGTGGCGGTCAAAGCGATTGAGGGCGGGCGCTTTTCCCGCTACGCCCGGGATGAGATCAAAGCCGGCATGGCGCTGGAGGTGATGGTTCCTCAAGGGCAGTTTGGCTACCAGCCGCAGGCTGAACGTGAAGGCCACTACCTGGCAATTGCCGCAGGCTCCGGGATCACCCCGATGCTGGCGATTATCTCCGCCACGCTTTCAACCGAATCCAACAGCCATTTCACCCTGATCTACGGCAATCGCAGCAGCCAGAGCATGATGTTCCGCCAGGCGCTGGCGGACCTGAAGGACAAATACCCGCAGCGGCTGCAGCTGGTCTCCATCTTCAGCCAGGAGCGGCTGGACAGCGACCTGCTCTTTGGCCGCATCGATGGGGAAAAGCTGCAGGCGCTGGCGAAAACCCTGATCAACTTCCGCCAGTATGACGAGGCCTTTATCTGCGGCCCGTCGGCGATGATGGACGACGCCGAAGCGACGCTGAAAGCGCTGGGGATGCCGGAAAAATCCATTCACCTTGAGCGCTTTAACACCTCCGGAATCACCGTTAAGCGCGCGGTGCACGTGCAGGCGGAAGGACACAAAGTGACCGTGCGCCAGGACGGGCGCGACCGTGAAATCACCCTGACGGCGGACGACGAAAGCATTCTTGATGCTGCCCTGCGTCAGGGAGCGGATCTGCCGTATGCCTGCAAGGGCGGGGTGTGCGCCACCTGCAAATGCAAAGTGCTGCGCGGCAAGGTGGACATGGCAACCAACTACAGCCTGGAGCCGGACGAGCTGGCCGCCGGGTACGTACTGAGCTGTCAGTCGCTGCCGTTAACCGCCGACGTGATTGTCGACTTTGACGCGAAGGGGATGGCATGAGCGAGCTGATTGTTACCCGTCATGGCCGCGTGCTGCAGCTGACGCTGAACCGTCCGGCGGCGCGCAACGCCCTTAACAATGCGCTGCTGGCGCAGCTTGCGGAACAGCTTGAGGCTGCCGCCGTGGATGCCGACATCGCCGTCTGCGTGATTTACGGCAGCGAGCGCTGCTTTGCCGCCGGGGCCGATCTCAACGAAATGGCGGAGAAAGACCTGCCTGCCACCCTGAACGATATCCGCCCGCAGCTGTGGGCGCGCATTAACGCGTTTAACAAACCGCTGATTGCTGCCGTGAACGGCTTCGCGCTGGGCGCAGGCTGCGAGCTGGCGCTGCTGTGCGACGTGATCATTGCTGGCGATAACGCCCGTTTCGGCCTGCCGGAAATCACGCTGGGCATCATGCCCGGCGCGGGCGGCACCCAGCGTCTTATCCGCAGCGTCGGTAAATCCCTGGCCAGCAAAATGGTGCTGACCGGCGAGAGTATTACCGCAGAGCAGGCGCTGAGCGCCGGGCTGGTGAGCGATCTCTTCCCGGCGTCTCTGACACTAGAGTACGCCCTGAAGCAGGCGGCGCTGATGGCGCGCCACTCTCCACTGGCGCTGCAGGCGGCGAAGCAGGCGCTGCGGCAGTCGCAGGAGGTGCCGCTACAGGCCGGTCTGGCCCAGGAGCGCCAGCTGTTTACGCTGCTTGCCGCCACCGAAGACCGCCGGGAAGGTATCGACGCCTTCTTACAAAAACGCACCCCCGACTTTAAAGGACGCTAATTGTGGAATTTATTCTCAGTCACGTAGAACAGGGCGTAATGACCATTACGCTGAACCGTCCGGAGCGTCTGAACAGCTTTAACGACGTGATGCACCAGCAGCTTGCCGAGTGCCTGAAGCAGGCCGAACGCGATGATGCCATCCGCTGCCTGCTGATCACCGGGGCAGGACGCGGGTTCTGCGCCGGTCAGGATCTGAACGACCGTAACGTCGACCCCAACGGCCCGGCGCCGGATCTGGGGATGTCCGTGGAAACCTTCTACAACCCGCTGGTGCGCCGCCTGGCAAAGCTGCCGAAGCCGGTCATCTGCGCGGTTAACGGGGTGGCGGCTGGCGCGGGAGCTACGCTGGCGCTCGGCTGTGACATGGTGATTGCCGCCCGGTCGGCCAACTTCGTGATGGCCTTCAGCAAGCTCGGCCTGGTGCCGGACTGCGGCGGCACCTGGCTGCTGCCGCGCGTGGCCGGACGCGCCCGCGCCATGGGGCTGGCGCTGCTCGGGGACAAACTCAGCGCCGAGCAGGCGCAGGCGTGGGGGATGATCTGGCAGGTGGTGGACGACGACCAGCTCTCCGCCACGGCGCAGCAGATGGCGCTGCACTTTGCCTCGCAGCCGACCTTCGGCCTGGGCCTGATCAAGCAGGCGATCAATGCTGCGGAAACCAACACCCTCGACGCGCAGCTTGACCTGGAGCGCGACTATCAGCGTCTGGCCGGTCGCAGCGACGACTACCGCGAGGGCGTCAGCGCTTTCCTCGCGAAGCGCGCGCCTAACTTTACGGGGAAATAAGATGCTCAACATACGGACTGTCGCCGTGATTGGCAGCGGCACGATGGGCGCGGGGATTGCAGAAGTGGCGGCCAGCCACGGGCATCAGGTGCTGCTCTACGACATCTCCAGCGATGCGATATCCCGCGCTATCGAGGGGATCCGCCAGCGTCTGGCCTCCCGGGTGACGCGCGGAAAACTCTCCGCCGATGCCGGGAGCCAGATCCTCGCCCGGCTGCTTCCCGTCACGGATATCGCCGCGCTCTCCGTCGCCGAACTGGTGATTGAAGCGGCCTCGGAACGGCTGGAGGTGAAAAAGGCGCTGTTTTCGCAGCTGGCGGAAATCTGCCCGCCGCAGACGGTGCTGACCAGCAATACCTCTTCGATCTCCGTCACGGCGATTGCTGCGGACATCCACCATCCTGAGCGCGTCGCCGGGCTGCATTTCTTCAACCCGGCGCCGGTTATGAAGCTGGTGGAGGTGGTCAGCGGGCTGGCGACCTCCCCGGAAGTGGCCGACGCGCTATGCGAGCTGGCGCTGAACTGGGGCAAGCAGCCCGTGCGCTGCCAGTCAACGCCGGGGTTCATCGTCAACCGCGTCGCGCGTCCGTTCTATTCCGAGGCCTGGCGCGCGCTGGAAGAGCAGGTGGCCGCGCCGGAGGTGATTGACGCCGCCCTGCGCGAAGGCGGCGGCTTCCCGATGGGCCCGCTGGAGCTGACCGACATGATTGGTCAGGACGTGAACTTCGCGGTGACCTGCTCGGTATTTAACGCCTTCTGGCAGGAGCGTCGTTTTCTGCCCTCGCTGGTCCAGCAGGAGCTGGTGCTGGCTGGCAGGCTGGGCAAAAAAAGCGGGAAGGGCGTTTATGACTGGCAGGGCGACAGGCCCGGGGTGCGCTGGGCTGATACCGTGAACGACAGCTACAGCCCGATGCGCGTGGAAAGAAAGCGTGACAGTGTCACAGAAATTGATGATGTGTACCTGATTGAAACGCAGGGCGAAACCGCGCAGGCCCTGGCGCTGCGGCTTAACGGCCCGGTGGTGGTGGTGGACCGCATCGAGCGCGACGTCGCGATCATCGCCGCAGCCGCCAGCAACCCGCATACCGCGACGCAAAAGGCCATCCGCTACCTGCAGCAGCAGGGGCTTCGGGTGGTGCAGATTGCCGATTATCCCGGCCTGCTGGTCTGGCGCACGGTGGCGATGATTGCCAACGAAGCGCTGGATGCTCTGCAAAAAGGGGTCGCCAGCGAGAAGGACATCGATACCGCCATGCGCCTGGGGGTCAACTACCCGAGCGGACCGATCGCCTGGGGCGAGCGTCTGGGCTGGCAGCGCCTGCTGACGCTGCTGGAGAACCTGCAGCGTCATTACGGCGAAGAACGCTATCGCCCCTGTTCCCTGCTGCGCCAGCGCGCGCTTCTGGAGAGTAGCTATGAGTCATAACGCCTGGCACAACGCCCGCGCCATGTACGAACGGGACGCCTGCGCGCAGGCGATGGGGATGGACATTGTCGATATGGACGACGGCTACGCGGTGGTGTCCATGACCATCACCCCGCAGATGCTCAACGGCCACCAAACCTGCCACGGCGGACAGCTGTTTTCGCTGGCAGACACCGCCTTTGCCTATGCCTGCAACAGTCAGGGGCTGGCGGCGGTGGCCTCCGGCTGCTCAATTGATTTTCTGCGTCCGGGCTTTGCCGGGGACACGCTCACCGCCACTGCGCGGGTGAAGCATCAGGGCAGGCTGACCGGCGTGTACGACATTGAAATTCAGAACCAGCAACAGAAAACCGTCGCCCTTTTTCGCGGAAAATCTCACCGCATCGGCGGCAATGTGACAGGAGAGGCCTGATGCGTGACGCATTTATTTGTGATGGCGTTCGAACCCCGGTGGGGCGCTACGGCGGGGCGCTTTCCGCCGTTCGGACTGACGATCTCGGCGCCGTGCCGCTGCGCGCGCTGCTGGCCCGCAATCCGCAGCTCGATCTGGAGCGGATTGACGACGTGATCTTCGGCTGCGCGAACCAGGCGGGTGAAGATAACCGCAACGTGGCGCGTATGTCGTCGCTGCTGGCCGGGCTGCCGCAGACGGTGTCCGGAACCACCATTAACCGCCTGTGCGGGTCGGGGCTGGACGCGATTGGTTTTGCCGCACGCGCCATTAAGGCGGGCGACGGCGACCTGCTGATTGCGGGCGGCGTGGAGTCCATGTCCCGCGCGCCGTTTGTGATGGGCAAAGCCACCGCCGCGTTCCAGCGACAGGCGGAGATCTTTGATACCACCATCGGCTGGCGATTTGTGAATCCGCTCATGCATCAGCAATTCGGAACTGACAGCATGCCGGAAACGGCAGAGAATGTAGCTGAATTGTTAAATATCAGCCGTGCCGATCAGGACGCGTTCGCGCTGCGCAGCCAGCAGCGTACCGCGCAGGCGCAGCAGAACGGCATTCTGGCGCAGGAGATTGTGTCGGTGCAGGTGCCGGGGAAAAAAGGGGCGGTCAACGAGTTCAGCGAGGATGAACATCCCCGCGCGGACACCACGCTTGAGCAGCTTGCCGGGCTAAAAACGCCGTTCCGCAGGAACGGGGTGGTCACGGCGGGAAATGCCTCCGGCGTCAACGACGGCGCAGCGGCGCTGATCGTCGCCAGCGAGCAGATGGCGCTGGCGCAGGGGCTGGTCCCGCGCACGCGGATCGTGGCGATGGCGACGGCAGGCGTGGAGCCACGTCTGATGGGGCTCGGTCCGGTCCCGGCTACCCGCAGGGTGCTGGAGCGCGCCGGACTCAGCATTAACGAGATGGACGTGATCGAGCTCAACGAAGCTTTCGCCGCGCAGGCGCTGGGCGTGCTGCGTCAGCTGGGATTGCCGGATGATGCCGCGCACGTCAACCCGAACGGTGGCGCGATAGCGATTGGTCACCCGCTGGGGATGAGCGGCGCCAGACTGGCGCTGGCCGCGAGTAATGAACTGCACCGACGCGGCGGGCGCTACGCGCTGTGTACGATGTGCATCGGTGTGGGTCAGGGCATTGCCATGATCCTTGAGCGTGTTTGAGCATAAAAACAATGTGAGTACCCTACAATGACAAATACAACAAAGCTTGATCCGATTGAAACGGCCTCCCTTGACGAACTGCAGGCGCTGCAGACCGCGCGTCTGAAATGGACGCTGCACCACGCCTATAACAACGTGCCGATGTACAAACGCAAGTTTGACGCCGCGGGCGTTCACCCTGACGATTTCAACGAGCTGGCGGATATCCGCAAATTCCCGTGCACTACCAAGCAGGACCTGCGGGATAACTATCCGTTTGATACCTTTGCCGTGCCGATGGAGCAGGTGGTGCGTATTCACGCGTCATCCGGCACCACCGGCAAACCGACCGTTGTCGGCTACACGCAGGGTGACATCGACAACTGGGCCAACCTGGTGGCCCGCTCCCTGCGCGCTGCGGGCGGCAGCGCGAAAGACAAAATTCACGTGGCCTATGGCTATGGCCTGTTTACCGGCGGGCTGGGCGCACACTACGGCGCCGAGCGTTTGGGGGCGACGGTGATCCCGATGTCCGGCGGCCAGACAGAGAAACAGGCGCAGCTGATCCGTGATTTCCAGCCGGACATGATCATGGTGACGCCGTCCTACTGCCTCAACCTGATTGAGGAGCTGGAGCGCCAGATGGGCGGCGACGCCAGCACCTGCTCACTGCGCGTTGGCGTTTTCGGCGCGGAGCCGTGGACGCAGGCCATGCGTCGCGAAATCGAAAAACGCTTAGGCATTACGGCGCTGGATATTTATGGCCTCTCCGAGGTGATGGGGCCGGGCGTGGCGATGGAGTGTATCGAAACCGCCGACGGCCCAACCATCTGGGAAGATCATTTCTACCCGGAGATCGTCAACCCGAACGACGGCACGCCGCTGGATGACGGCCAGCAGGGCGAACTGCTGTTCACCACGCTGACCAAAGAGGCGCTGCCGGTGATCCGCTACCGCACCCGCGACCTGACGCGCCTGCTACCGGCAACCGCGCGCAGCATGCGCCGTATGGACCGGATCGGCGGACGCAGCGACGATATGCTGATCATCCGCGGCGTCAACGTTTTCCCGTCGCAGCTGGAAGAGGAGATCGTGAAGTTCGAACACCTTTCTCCGCACTATCAGCTGGAGGTGAATCGTCGTGGGCATCTTGATTCACTTTCCGTGAAGGTGGAGCTGAAAGAGAGCAGCTTAACGCTGACGCACGAGCAGCGTTGCCAGGTGTGCCACCAGCTGCGCCACCGCATAAAGTCGATGGTCGGGATTTCCACCGACGTGATGATTGTGAACTGCGGCAGCATCCCGCGCTCGGAGGGGAAAGCCTGCCGGGTGTTTGATCTGCGTAAAGTTGCGGCTAACGGTTAAAACACCTTCCCCTCTCCCTTTTGGGGAGAGGGCCAGGGTGAGGGACTTATGCTATGATTCATCCAGGACAAAAATAACAACAGAATGAATCACATGAATAAACTCGATGCCTTTATCCAGCACGCGGTCAGCTCGGTTCCCGTCAGCGGAACGTCGCTTATCTCCTCGTTATACGGTGACGCGCTTTCCCACCGCGGCGGCGAGATTTGGCTCGGCAGCCTGGCCGCCTTACTGGAAGGCATGGGATTTGGCGAGCGCTTCGTGCGCACCGCGCTGTTTCGCCTCAACAAAGAGGGCTGGCTGGACGTCTCCCGCATCGGGCGGCGAAGCTTTTACCGCCTGAGCGATAAGGGGCTGCGGCTGACGCGTCGCGCGGAGAATAAGATTTATCGCTCAGAGCTGCCCGCCTGGGACGGCAAATGGCTGCTTCTGCTCTCCGAAGGGCTGGATAAAACTACGCTCGCGGATGTGAAAAAACAGCTCATCTGGCAAGGATTTGGCACGCTGGCACCGAGCCTGATGGCCTCGCCGTCGCAGCATCTGGCGGATGTGCAGTCCCTGCTTCACGATGCCGGCGTGGCGGAAAACGTGATCTTCTTCGAAGCCCACTCGCCGCTGGCGCTCTCCCGCGCCGCGCTGCGTTCGCGGGTGGAAGAGTGCTGGCAGTTAACCGAGCAAAACGCGATGTACGAGTCGTTTATCAACTCGTTCCGCCCGCTGCTGCCGCTGCTGAAGGAGGCCGCGCCGGAGGAGCTGACGCCGGAGCGCTGCTTCCAGATCCAGCTGCTGCTGATTCACTTTTATCGCCGCGTGGTGCTGAAAGACCCACTGTTGCCGGAGGAGTTACTGCCCGCGCACTGGGCGGGGCAAAGCGCCCGACAGCTCTGCATTAATATCTATCAGCGTGTCGCGCCGGGGGCGCTGGCGTTTGTCAGCGAGAAGGGCGAAACCTCCGTGGGCGAACTGCCCGTGCCCGGCACGCTCTACTATCAACGCTTTGGTGGTCTTACAAGCGCATAAGGAGTGAAGATGCCAGTTTATCAAATTGACGGTCTGACGCCGGTGGTACCTGACGAGAGCTATGTTCACCCAACGGCGGTGCTGATTGGCGACGTAATTCTGGGTAAAGGCGTTTATGTTGGCCCTAATGCCAGCCTGCGCGGTGATTTTGGCCGTATCGTGGTGAAAGATGGCGCGAACATTCAGGATAATTGCGTGATGCACGGTTTCCCGGAGCAGGACACGGTGGTGGAGGAGGAGGGGCATATCGGCCACAGCGCCATCCTGCACGGCTGCATCATCCGCCGCAACGCGCTGGTGGGTATGAACGCGGTGGTGATGGACGGGGCAGTGATCGGTGAAAACAGCATCGTCGGCGCGGCGGCGTTCGTGAAGGCGAAAGCGGAGATGCCTGCCAACCACTTGATTATTGGCAGCCCGGCGAAAGCGATTCGCGAGCTGAGCGAGCAGGAGATGGCGTGGAAGCGGCAGGGCACGCGGGAGTATCAGGTGCTGGTGGAGCGCTGCAAGCTAACTATGCACCAGGTTGAGCCGCTGCGCGAGGCTGAGCCTGACCGGAAACGGCTGGCGTTTGACGAGAACTTAAGGCCGAAGTCGGCGATGTAGCGGTAAGGCCGTCTTTTTTCGCCATATCCATCAGTAGCGCGATGCCAATATAGTTGCTCCAGTTAAAGATATTTTGCAGCACCACCACCGCATTGCCTTTCTCTTTGTCATAGCCGATGAAGCTGGAGTAGCCGCCGATATAGCCGACCTGATAGGTGATTTTTTCCAGACCGATAAAGTCGGTGGTCCAGGCAATGCCCTGCACCCCGTCGGGGCGTTGAATATCGGTATTTCTGACTTCGTCAAAGACGCTGTCCAGCAAGGGATTGTGGGTCGTAGAGACGTGATAGCGGGCATAGGCCGCCAGATCTTCGGCGTTACTGTACAGGCTTGCTGCCGCCACCATGTTGTTGGAAAAATGCCAGTCTGGCGTCAGCTGCCCGCGCGGGATGAATTTTGGCTGATCGCCCGCGTGGCCGAGCGCCCGCTGGGGGTATCCTTTGAGCTTCTGGGGCGTAAAGCTGCTGTTAACCATGTGCAGCGGACGGAAAATATAGCGTGACGCTAAACTCTGAATATCTTCGCCGGTTTTGTGCTTCAGGATATAGCCAATCAGGGCGTAGCCGGTATTCGAGTATTGCGGCGTTTTATCTCTCGGCGCGCGCCAGTTCGCCAGATAACGCAGCACGTTATCGCTGTCCAGTTCACCGTAGAAATTATCACCCGTGCCTAAGTAGCGGATGAATTTTCCTAGCATCGAAACGTCCATATTCTGGCGCGGAAGGCCGGAGGTGTGGGTTACCAGCTCCAGCAGGGTGATTTTTTGTGCATCCTTACTTAGCGGCGTTCCCGGCGGTAGCAATGTCGCCAGGCTGTCGTTCCAGTTCAGTTGCCCCTCACTCACCAGACAGGCCACCACTTCCGCCGTGATCCCTTTGCTGAGCGAGCCGAGCGCAAACAGGGTATCGGGCCTGACCGGGTAGCGGTTGACCGCATCGGTAACGCCCCAGGTGTAAAACTGAGGCGAGCCGTGATTATGGATTACCGCGACCGTCATTCCTGGAACGGACTTTTGCGCCATGTAGTGGCGCACCACGCTGTCAACGTCGCCATCCAGCGATTCATGGGTGAGGAGTTCCTGGGTACCTTCCGGGGAGGACATTTGCGAGAGCGTGCCACAACCGCTGAGTAATGGGATAGCAAACAGAAGCCAGCGAATTTTTTTTGTGATGTTCTGCATACCTGATAGCGAGTGTGGTGGTCATTGGCGCGGCGGGAATGTATCACACTTAGCCTGTTTGAATGTAAACTTTCTGTACGGAGGCCGCCGCGTGGGTGGTCATAGCAGCTTTTCGGCCTGCTTTGAGGATTTCAGCATGACACGCTTTCATCAGCTTACCGCCACCCGCCTGGATGGCAGTCTTATCTCAATGGCCGACTATGCGGGGAAGGTGGTTTTGGTCGTCAATACCGCCAGCCAGTGCGGCTTTACGCCTCAGTATGCGGGTCTCGAAGCGCTATACAAGAAATACGCCGAACAAGGGTTAGTGGTGCTGGGCTTCCCCTGCAACCAGTTCGGTAAGCAGGAACCCGGCGACGCCGATGAAATCTCAAAGACCTGTTACATTAACTACGGCGTCAGTTTTCCCATGTTCGGGAAAGTTGAGGTCAATGGCGCCGCAGCACATCCGATTTTTCGTTATCTGAAAAACGAATTGCCTGGCGTGCTGGGTGGGCGGATCAAGTGGAACTTTACTAAGTTTCTGATCGGACGCGACGGTAAGCCGCTCAAGCGTTTTGCACCGATGACGACGCCAGAGAAAATGGAGGGGGCAATTGTTGCGGCACTGGAAAGGTGAGTGTTTTTGTCGCCAGAGCCATCCATTTGCCGGATATAGCCGAAATTCATTATGTCCGCTCTGTGCCAGGAGCGGACGTTGGTACAGGTAGCCCAGTAGTCGCCGCGATGGATGGGTTTACTGGAGCAGCATCGCCAGTAGCACCAGGCACAGCAGTATTACATAGATTCGTGCGTGCCATATGTCAGGTAAAGCAGGTATAACCCGACGGCTAAAAACTATTCCAGCCCAGCCCGTCAGTACCAACAGGCCTAAAATTTTCAGGCTGATAAAACCGAGAAATCCGCTCACCGGAATATTTTGCCAACCAATGACCGCATACGTCACGGCACCACACAGCGCGACAGGCAGAGAAAGCGGGTTAGAAGCGCTAATACATTCACCCATCGCATAGCCGTGTCGCCGTAATAATGGCACTGTCATCACGCTGCCACCCACGCCCAGCAATGCGGCTATCATGCCGATGATCACTCCGCCGCCCGTTACCACAGAAAGTGACAAGCGACGCGGGGAACTGCAGCTAAAAAAACCTTTGCGCAACAAACAATCGCCAATGGTTACCAGCATATAAAGAATGAACAGTGCGCGAACAATATTCTCGCTGAAGACTCCCGCCAGACAGGAACCCACGACAGCCCCGATGGCGATAAACCATAATAATGGGAACAATGTCTGCGCTGAAAGTTTGCCGGCGCGCCAGTTTCGGTAGCTGACCCAGCCCGCGTTAAAAATCATCACCGCCGTTGAGGTAGCAACCGCGATATGCATGGCGTTTCCTGCCAGCTCAGACTGCCGCAGCATCAGTTGATAAACAAATGGCACCACGACAAAACCGCCCCCAAAACCAAAGAGCACCGTGGTGATACCGGTAGTAAAGCCTGCCAGTGCAATAATTGCGATATCGTTCAAGAGAATATCCCCGACCTGAAAATGAGCGAGCAGCTTATACCGGTAGCATCCTGCTTCCCATTTGCGCAGCGCTCAATTACCTTTGTAAATCGTTCAGACGGAGACCGGTGTGCGCAACGTAAAAATTGAAGATGTCGATAAGCTCGATCGTGAAGTGGTGGCGTTAGGCAATGACTATGCGCAGGGATTTATACTGCCACAACACCAACATCGCCGCGCGCAGCTGCTGTATGGTGCAACGGGTCTCATGTACGTCTCAACCTGTAACGGAGAGTGGGTTGTTCCCCCACAACATGCAGTATGGATCCCACCCGAAACCCCTCACGCTGTCCGGTTTGTAGGTGTGACCACGCGTAGCTTATATATTGAACCAACATGCGTGACGGGATCGATTAAGTATCGACACTGTAAGGTGATCAGCGTATCGCCATTGTTACGTCAGTTGTTGCTTGATGCCGTGGATTTGCCGCTGATGTATGACAGCGCACGCGACCGTGCGCTGGTAAATCTGCTGTTACTGGAACTGGCGGAAATGCCGGTTCGCGAATTCGATATTCCGCTGCCACAACATCCGGCACTGTTGGCTCTTTGTCAGGCGTTTTTACTCAACCCCTCAATCCATGACCCTGCTGAGCGCTGGGCCAGTACGCTGTTTATGAGCGCCAGTACCTTTCGTCGACTTTTCTTACGGCAAACCGGCATGTCATTTTCTGCATGGCGACAGCGAGCCTGTGTCGTCAGTGCACTGACGTTGCTGATAACAGGTAAACCGGTGAATGAAGTGGCACTCACTCTCGGATACGACAATGCATCATCTTTCGCCACGATGTTCCGCCGTGTCACGGGACAGCCGCCTTCGTATTATCGGTTTGATTTCAAAAGCTTCACAGGGCACCGTTCATAACGTCAGTTATGTGACCACAGCGGACGTTCTGAGCTGTGTTAGCGTTAATCAGATTATCTTGTGCTGAGTGCAAGTTTAGCCGCAAAGCACAAAAACAATCCTCCTGTTGCTCTGTCCATTCCCCTGACAACACTGCTTTTCTTCAGTATGGCTGATGCAAAGTGCGTGGATAAAATGAGCGTGACTGACCACATTGTCCCTATTGCGACATGAATGCTGACAAGTATAAAAGTCCATACAAAAGGGGAATGCCCGGCAGGTATGAATTGAGGTAAAAAAGAGACATAGAAAATACCCATTTTAGGATTGAGTACATTTCCCAGCATTCCTTTTATAAACCAGTTCCCCGCTGAAGGATTAACGCCATCGCCGTGATTGAAAGATGAACGTGGCCGCCTCAGCAGTTGTAAACCCAGCCAGCAAAGGTAAGTCGCACCACACATTTTCAGCATGGTATAAGCGAGCTCTGACACCGCCAGCAGCGCTCCCAGTCCCAGCGCAACGAGTGCGCCCCAGATAAAACAGCCAGCATCAATTCCAAGAGCTGCCTGAAAAGCCTTCTTTCCACCTTCAGCACATGCCGTTCGTAGAATGAGTGCCGTATCCAGGCCCGGAGTGAGGGTGAGCAGTAGTGCCGCGAGAGAGAAGGCAAGGAGAGAATCAGTAACAGACATTTTCTTTATCCGAAAGAGTGGATGTTACACCCTTACTTTGCGCCAATCAATTAGACAAAGGCAGTTATGTGAATAAATTGTAAATTGCTTTAATGAGAAAAGCCCTGCTGGCATACCGGGCTACAACTCAGGACGCTTTCTCATGCACTGTCATGATGAATACCAATGGGTCCTTCTCCCGGTTTTCATAGAAATGAGGAACGTCCGTTCTGGCAGTTGCCGAACAGCCAGTTTTTACCTGATACACGTGATCCTGTACGCCGAGTGTGAGCGTGCCCGACTGAACATAAAACAGTTCTAGCGTTCCTTCCGCGTGGCCGGGTGACGCAAACTTTTCCCCGGGCTGCATTTCCCACATCCAGAGCTCGGTCATATCAGGGCCACCCGATCCTGCGAGCAATCTTGCTCTCCCGCCTGTTTCACCTTGCCACAATTCTGGGATCTCATCTTCAGCAATGAGATGCACGGTCGGTTTGGCACTGACATCCACAAAATCAGCCACCGAAACCCCCATCGCGGCAGCCAGGCGACATAACAGAGCAATGCTGGGATTCGCCCGGCATCCCTCTATCTCAACTAACGCTCCCTTACTTACACCCGCCTGACGCGAGAGTTCATCAAGGGAGATTTTCTTTTGCTTACGATACAGTTTAATTCGCTGCGATACGGCTTCATTCACGGAGCTGGCGATCGAATTTGCATCGGTCATTAAATTGACTTTTTTGGTCATTGGTCATTATCATGGAATAAATTGGTCATTACAGGATTATCACGTGTTAACAGTATCTCCGTCAATTTCTCCTGAAATTTATCGTATTGCTCCCGGTTTTCGGGCGCTCAGTATCCGCGTAAAAGCTGCGCCAGTGCTTAATCCCGGCACTGGAGAAACGGCGCTGCGAGAAGCCTGTGAGGCGGTTCTGGCCGGTGAGCCTGCCTGGGCGGAATCTCATCTGGCGGCATGGGCCGACGTTTTTCAAAAATTTGGGGCTAAACCTAAACGCACCCCTTGCTCAGCGGATGCGTTACGCAAGCGCGTCTTACGTGACGGAACGATGCCAGCGCTCGATCCTGTCGTTGATCTTTATAATGCCGTCAGTCTCCGCTATGCCGTTCCGGTTGGTGGAGAGGATCTCTCTGCCTATCAGGGGGCGCCGCGTCTGACTGTGGCCAAAGGAACAGAACCTTTTGATACGGTCAAAGAGGGAGAGACCACCGTTGAGTATCCTTCACAAGGTGAGGTTATCTGGTGTGATGATATCGGCGTGACCTGCCGTCGCTGGAACTGGCGACAGGGGATCAGAACCCGCTTAGGCGTGGAAGCGCAGCAAATGTGGTTCATTCTGGAGAGTCTCCCGCAGATGCCGCTGGAGACGCTTCACGAAGCCGGAAAAATGCTGACCGACGGCCTGGAAAAAATGATGCCCGGTCTGTGGTTTGACGTTGCTCTCATCGAAGAACAACAGCAGTAATATCCTTCAGGAGAAACATGTATGTTTACCGGCTTGTCGGCATTTCCATTAACCCCAGTCACCGCCAGCGGCGTGGATGAAAAGGGTTTCAGCCATATCCTTTCTCGTCTTACAGACGCTCGGGTTGATTCAATGGGCATCCTGGGGTCAACCGGAAGCTACGCCTATCTCACCCGGGAGCAGCGCAAGCGCGTAGCAACGCTGGCCAAACAGCATGCAGGGAACATCCCCGTGATGGTGTGTGTGGGAGCGGTCAGTACCGATGCCATTCTGCATCTGGCAGATGATGCACAGGCAGCTGGTGCAAATGCGCTGTTACTCCCGGCGGTCAGCTACCAGCCACTCCGTGACGAAGAAGTCTTCTCACTCTTTGAGACCGTTACCCGGCACGTGTCTGTACCGGTGTGTATCTATGATAATCCGGGCA
This sequence comes from Enterobacter cloacae complex sp. P6RS, assembly GCF_014982245.1. Lineage (NCBI taxonomy): Bacteria > Pseudomonadati > Pseudomonadota > Gammaproteobacteria > Enterobacterales > Enterobacteriaceae > Enterobacter > Enterobacter cloacae complex sp. P6RS. The sequence continues at coordinate 31,055 of NZ_JADCLB010000003.1, read as the reverse complement.
CGACGCATTTTACCTTTACGGATGAACTCCACGGTCGTCTCTCATCACTTGAGGGTGTCCGCTCGGTCAAGATCCCTGGCGTCCCGAATAGCCCCGCTGCAGCAACTGAGCGGGTGAAGGCGTTACGTCAACATCTGCATCCTGGCGTAACAATCGGTATCAGTGGCGACGCTTATGCGGGACTGGGATTAAACGCCGGTTGTGAAGTGTGGTATTCCGTGTGTGGCGGTCTGTTCCCTGAGATGGCGAAACAAATCAGTGAAGCCGCGGCGGCAAACGATCGTCAACGCGTTACAGCCCTGACAACCCGCCTTGAGCCATTGTGGTCGCTGTTCCGTAAACATGGCGGAAGTATTCGCGTTATTGCCGCTGCGTCTGGCGTGCTTGGGCTTACCGACATGGATTGCCTGCCTCGCCCTCTGCAACCGTTGTCAGCTGGCGACATCGCGGATATTGCCCATGTGATAAGCACGCTGGAGCTGAAGTGATCTCCGCAGGACTGGGTGTCTACCGGTCCTTACCGCAAAATTTTATTATTGAAGTGACTCTTCTTCGCCTGATAGCTTATCTGCATCAGGAGAATAATGCTGGCAAACGCACGCCAGTTTATGCCCGTCAGGATCGCGCAGATAGGCAACATAAAAGTCGGGGCCGTAGGCGGTCCGTGTTCCGGGCACGCCTTCATTTTTCCCTCCCGCACGGAGTCCCGCTACATGGAAGCGTCTGACTATGTCCGCATTATTTGCTCTGAAGGCGAACATTGTCCCGTTTCCCGCCGTCGCGGGTTGCTGGTCAAAAGGAGGACAAATGCAGAAGCTAAATTCGTCATCCGGATGATTTTCGTTTCCCCACATTGCCCAGCTATCAGTCCAGGCGGGCAGACGCGTATAGCCCAGCACGTTAAAAATAGCGTCATAAAAGTTCACGGCGCGCTGAAAGTCATTTGTCCCAATCGTGATATAAGCCAGCACTTTAAACATCCTCTCTTCCGTCAGTCTGAACAGAGATTATCGCAAAGTAGCTATCTTCATCACCACCCAGGCCAGGATCATCGGCATGCCTCAGCAGGAAGCCTCGGCGATAAAAAATGTTGGCTGACGTCATCGTGTGCCGATAATACAAAAACTGTATGATTACACCTTCCAAAAAGGGAATGTATGTCTTTACCGCCACTGTATGCGCTGCGCGCGTTCGAAGTTGCCGCACGGCTGAACTCGTTCAGCAAAGCGGCTGAAGTCCTGAATATCACGCCGGGGGCGGTCAGCAGGCATGTCCGGACGCTTGAGATGTGGTTCGACTGTGAGCTGTTTAAACGGCAGGGACCGAGAGTGGAGGTCAGCGACGCCGGGCGTATTCTGGCCGGGCAGCTTAGCGAAAGTTTCTCGAATATTGAGTGGGCCTGTCGCGCATTCAAAAGTGAAAACCATCTTCTGCGCCTCAAGGCCCCCAGCACCCTGACGATGCGATGGCTTCTCAATGTGCTTAAATCCTTTCGGGAGAATCATGCGAAGCCGAAAATCGAAATCGCCAGCGTCTGGATGGACTTCGACACGGTTGACTTCAGCCGCGAGCCCTACGATTGTGCGATCCTCCTCGGTAACGGCTATTTCGGCGAGTCAACGGAGAGCAGGCTGCTGTTCAGCGAATGGCTTATTCCGGTTTGTACGCCGTCTTTGCTCGAGTCTGCCCGGCATCAGCTTCCAGAATGCGATCTTATTCATCCGTCACCGGACCGACGGGACTGGAAGCGCTGGCTGAAAAGGACGGGCTTATTCCCCGGCCTCGACATGAGCGGCGGGATCGTATTCGACACCCTGGAGCAGGGAAGCCTTGCGGCCATGCACGGACACGGCGTGGCGATGGCCGATCTCCGGCTCACGCTCGACGCGCTGAAAAGCGGCTTGCTCGCGCTGCCCTTCCGGGAGGCGATAGCAACAGGGGACGGTTACTATCTTGTCTGGCCGAAAAATTCGCTCAGAGGACAGAGTATTGAACGGTTGCTGGCCTGGCTTAACCTCAATTCGCCGGTCGTTCCTTCGCTGGATATCGTCTGCCTTGAGTATAATGAAAAGCGGCTGTCTTAAATTAAACAGGATATTCCTTACGGACTATCCTGTTTAATAAGTTTACGCGTAGGGTATATTCGCCATCTTTTTATATCTTTCCGGCAGTGCGCTATTCAGGTTAAGTAATTTATCCAGAATATAAAGCGCTGGCGTCCCCTTTGCGCGCTCTTCGTCGATCAGCGAAGAACGTAGCACATTGGCAGCCGAGGTCATTTTACGAAAATACTCTTCTGATTCCGGCGTCTGTACTTCACCGGACTCGGCGTAACGCACCCGTGGCCAGTCCGCGAAGTCAGGCTGGGGGAAGAGTCCGTCGTCTTTTGTAATATGAGCTGAGAGTAGCTCCTCGGCATTGCCAGGAGCGTTCTGGGCAAATGAGAGCAGGTGCAGTCGATGTATAAATGGCGAAAGCGCTTCTGAACGATGACTTTCTAAGGAAAGTAAGGTGATTAGCGCAGGTATTTTTTCATCAGCGGAGCTTTTTTCTGGTGAGAGGGTTTTCATTAAATGGAATAAAACATCGAGTGTCATAGGTGCTCCATATCCGCACATTATTATTTATTGTTTTTACGTCGCTATCTGTTTTTGACAGCGGTATACCAGGGGTAAATGGATGGTATTTCAGTGCGGTTATGTTTGAAAAACGATAAATAGTTGGCATTAATGTGAGTTTTACTCAATGTGGCGCTCTGGGCTCCAACATTGCAGATCCTCTCACGGCAGCGTTTTGTTTCACAAATGCCTTAGTTTATCGGCTTTTCAGGATGGTATAACGTCGTGCAGCAATCGGCTTGCCGTTAATCGCCACATTCTCAAAGGCTTATATGAAACAAATTACTTTTAGTGACCTGCAGCAGCAAAGCGAGCAGGCCGCACATTCTCCTCGCTTACGCGCACACCGTAATTTACACCCTGACCTGAGCGACCCGGTGCAGCGCCTGGCCATTGCAATGGAACCCGGTACCTATGTCCGCCCCCATCGCCATCCGCACACGTTTGAACTGCTGACGGCGCTGAGTGGTCGCTTTCTGGTGCTGAATTTTGACGACAGCGGAAACGTGACCCGGCGCGTGGTGTTAGGCGAAGAGTGTAAAGTCCTGGAGATGGATGCCGGAACCTGGCATGCCGTGCTGTCGCTGGATAAAGGCGGCGTCATTTTTGAGGTAAAACACGGGGCGTATCAGCCCGTGCCTGAGCATGATACCGCCCCGTGGTCGCCTGCTGAGAACGCGCCAGGTACTGTAGAGTTGATGAAATGGTACGCCCAGGCGCAGGTGGGTGATAGGCGTTTTACCCTGTAATTTTCCTGTAGTGTTCCCGGCGCGCAGAAAAGCGCGCCAGCACCGTATGGTTTACTGGATGTCGCCGAGTCTTTGCAGGAATTCCTCAACCTGCTCAGGCGTAGCCGTGTCTGCCTGGTAAAGGATTTCGAGCTTAACGTTCTTCAACCCGCAGAAGCCAAATACCCCTTCGATTATCTGCGTCTGAATCGCCGTCGAATAGCCGTGTTTGTCGAAGCCGGTAAGATCGCTACCGCCGGTGGCAATCAGGCGGACGGGAACATCACGTAAATTGCCCACAATCCGGCCGTCGTCGGCCACCTTATACGCCCAGTTCAGGGTTAACACGCGATCGAACCAGCCTTTCAACAGCGCGGGAACCGACCACCAGTACACCGGGAAGACGAATACCAGCATATCCGCGCGCTCGACGCGCTTTTGCTCGCGCAGAATATCGTCGGGAAGGGCGCTCGGATCGCCGTGATACAAATCGAGATCGGCGCGGGTCATCGCCGGATTAAACCCTTCAGCATGCAGATCGGCGATCTCAATCTGCGTACCTTCCTCGCGTAATTTCCCGGCAATACGAGCTGCCAGCGTATGGGACAACGAATTGTCGATCGGGTGTGCCGTCACGATCAGCGCGTTTTTAATGGCATGGGTTGCAGACATAGCGACCTCCAGATGGGGGAGAAGTGATGCCTATATTACTATTGGTAACTTAGGTGTCAATCCGCCCCCGGCAATCATTTTGTGTTACTCGCGTAGGTCTCCAGCACCCCGGTCATGGCGCCGCAGAGCATATCTTCCGCCACATTCCGGGCGAGCACGCCGTTGCCCGCCGAGGTGCTGAGCGCCTCCGCCGCGCCAATGATGGCCGTCAGTACCGCTTCTCCCTTAACACCTTTTAAGACGATAAAAGGAGAAAGCGCGGTGCGCAGGCAGTCGGCGCATTCGGCCACGCATGCTTCCCGAAACGTCTGCAGCGCCCGAGAACCGGACAGCGCCGCGGCGATTGGCCCGGTTTCAGGCCCGGCGGCAATGGCACAGTCGATATAGGCGGCGCTGAAAAAGCGGATCGTCTTCTCCAGCGTTTTGCTGTCCACCGCCAGCGTCTCCCTGAATTTCGCCAGCTGCCGATCGCTATAGTCCTGATACAGTGCCATCAGCAGCCCCTCACGATCGCCAAAGTGGTCGTAGGGGATAGGCTTGGTCACGTTAGCCCGTTCTGCCAGATAGCCAAGGGTCAACGCCTCCGTGCCTTGCTGACGCACGATCCCTCGCGCAACCCCCAGCAGCTGTACGCGGCGGTCCTCTTTTCTTAAGCGCTTAACAACCATGCTTGCCTCAGGTCAGTTATCTACTGATGGTAGTTTACACGTTTTCCGTGGCATGCTGCACACGTTGTTCAGCCGGGCGGATCCGGAACCAGATCGCATACATCGCAGGCAGGAAGACGAGCGTAATGATCGTCCCGCCCAGCGTGCCGCCAATCAGCGTCCAGGCCAGCGTGCCCCAGAATACCGAATGCGTCAGGGGAATGAACGCCAGCACGGCCGCCATGGCGGTGAGTAAGACCGGCCGCGCTCGCTGGACCGTCGCCTCGACCACCGCCTGGAACGGATCGAGGCCGTCCCTCTGGTTATGATCGATTTGACCGATCAGGATCAGCGTATTTCGCATCAGAATGCCAGAAAGGGCGATCAGGCCGACCAGCGCGTTGATGCCAAACGGCTGATTAAATATCAGCAGGGTCGGCACAACGCCAATCAGCCCCAGCGGCGCGGTTAAGAACACCATGACCATCGCGGAGAGTGAGCGCACCTGCAAAATGATGATCAGCAGCGTCAGGGCAATCATGATCGGGAACAGCGGTAACATGGCCTGCGTGGCTTTGCCTGACTCCTCAATCGACCCCGCCATGTCAATGCGGTAGCCGGCCGGCAGCGTATCAACGATCGGCTGGAGCTGCTTCATGATGGCGACCGACACGTCCGGCGGCTGAAGATTGTCGGCGATATCGCCCCGTACGGTAATCGTGGGGGTGCGATCGCGACGGCGAAGGACCGGGTCTTCCATACCGACCTCTATCTTGCCAATTTGAGACAGTGGCACGCGCTGTCCCGCATTGCCGACCAGGGTAAAGCCTTCGATTTTTGCCGGGTCAAGGCGGATATCACCCGCCGCGCGGGCAACGACCTCTACCGATCGAATATCTTCCCGCACGGAGGTGACAGGCACGCCTGAGAGCAGGAACTGAAGCTGCCCGGCAACGGCGCTGGAAGTTAAGCCGGTCGCCTGCAGGCGGTTCTGATCGAGAGTGAAATGGAGCACCGGAACGCGCGAGCCCCAGTCGGTGTTAACGGTTCGCATCATCGGGCTTGCCTGAAGCACGGCTTTCACCCGTTCGGCGATGTCCTGCACCTGTTTGACATCCGGCCCTGACACGCGCCAGGCAACCGGGAAAGGCGAGTAGGGGCCAAACACCAGCTGCGTCACCCGCACGCGGGCTTCGGGGGCAAGGCCGCTGGCGACGGCCTCCCTGAGCCTGAACTTGAGCGCCTCGCGTGACGTCTCGCTGTCCGTCAGGATCACGATTTTCGCAAAAGAGGGATCGGGCAGCTCGGGGGCCATTGCCAGATAGAAACGGGGCGAGCCCTGACCAATATAGGCCGTGACGATTTTGGCTTCTGGCTGCTTGCCCAGCCACGCTTCTATTTTTGCAGTAGCGGCGCTGGTTTGCGCAATCGAGGTACCATAAGGCATCTGTACTTCAACCAGCACTTCCGGGCGATCGGAGGTCGGGAAGAACTGTTTTTTTACCAGCCCCATGCCGAGCACGGCCAGAATGAAAATGGCGACCACGGACCCGGCCACGCGCCATTTTCTGGCGATAACGCGGCCAAGCAGCTGGCGAAAACGGTTATAGCGAGGCGTGTTATAGATGGCGGCATGGCCGCCTTCCACTTTGGGGATCGCCGGCAGGATCTTCACCCCCAGATACGGCGTGAACACCACCGCAACAAACCATGAGGCAATCAGGGCGAGGCCGACAATCCAGAACATATTGCTGGTGTATTCCCCGGCGGTCGACTGGGCAAACCCATTCGGCATAAAGCCAATCGCCGTCACCAGGGTACCGGCCAGCATCGGCGCGGCGGTGTGGCTCCAGGCGTAGGCTGAGGCTTTGATTCTGTCGTAACCTTCCTCCATCTTCACCACCATCATTTCGATGGCGATAATGGCATCGTCAACCAGCAGGCCGAGGGCGAGGATCAGGGAGCCCAGCGTGACGCGGTCAAAGTTTATTCCCGCGGCCTCCATCACCACGAAGACGACCGCCAGCGTCAGCGGGACCGCCGCCGCGACCACCACGCCCACGCGCCAGCCCATGCTGATAAAACAGACCACCATAACCACGAGCAGGGCGACGAAGAATTTGATCATAAACTCATCGACCGACGAGCGGATATTCACGGACTGGTCGGTGACCTTGGTCAGGGTCATGCCAAGCGGCAGGCTATCATTGATTTTCGCCGTCTCCGCATCCAGCGCTTTACCCAGCGCCAGGCCGTTCCAGCCCTCACGCATGACAACACCCAGCAGCAGGGCGGGTTCATGCTGATTGCGTATCAGCATCGTCGGGGGATCTTCATAGCCTCGTTCAACCGTTGCCACATCCGACAGCGTGAGCGTTTTGCCCTGAGCGACTAAAGGCGTATCGCGGATTTTCTGCAGTTCATCGAACGCGCCGTCCAGGCGGATAAAAATCTGCGCGCCCCGGGTCTCAATGGCGCCCGCCGCGGCCAGGGCATTCTGGTCGTTGAGGGCATTGAAAATATCCTGCGGTGAGAGGCCCATTGTCGCCAGACGGTCATGGGAGAAGGCGATATAAATCCGCTCGGCCTGTTCACCGATGATATTCACTTTTTTGACTCCTGGAACGTGCAGAAGCTGCTGGCGCAGGCCTTCGGCATCGCGTACCAGCTGCCGCTGCGGTTCGCCTTTTGCTTTCAGAGCAAAGAGGGCAAAGGTGACATCCGAGAATTCGTCATTGATCATCGGGCCGATGACGCCCGCCGGGAGACGCTGGGATTCATCCCCAAGCTTTTTACGCGCCTGATAGAACTCCTCCTGCACCTCAGAAGGCGGGGTTTTGTCCTGCAGTGACAGGGTGATATACGCCATGCCGGGGCGGGTATAGGTTTCCGTACGGTCATACCACTTGAGTTCCTGCAGGCGCTTTTCCAGCGGTTCGGCCACCTGATCCTGGATCTCCTGCGCGGTTGCGCCCGGCCAGACGGCAATCGCCGTCATCTGCTTCACGGTGAAGGGCGGATCTTCCGCGCGTCCCAGTCCAAAAAAAGCGTAAATACCGGCAATGGTCACCAGAACGATCAGAAACAGCGTGACGGAACGCTCGCGGACGGCCAGCGCGGACAGGTTGAAGCGACTTTGGCTCATGGCGCGTTCTCAGCCGGAGCGGCATGGCGTTGTTCTGCCAGCCTGACAACTTCACCTTCGTGCAGAAGATGGGCACCTAACGCAACAATCTTCTCCCCGGGCTTCACGCCGCCCGTGACCTGGACCGCATCTTCGCCCACGCTCAGCACCTTAACCGGCGTCCATGTGACCTTTGCCGGCTGGGCGGAAATGCGCCAGACGCCGGGCCCTTTACCCGCATCGTAGAGTGAAGCCAGCGGGACCTGCATGGCCTGACCTTCCGCTTTCGGGTCCTCAAGGCTGAGCGTGACGGTCGCCCCCAGCGGCGCGTTCGCCAGCTGGCCAGCCAGCACGTAGCGTGCTTCATACGTCCGGGTTGTGGCATCCGCGGAGTCAGACAGCAGGCGCAACGTGGCGGTGACCGGGTGTTGTTCACGGCCATAAAGCGTGGCTCGTGCTTCGCTGCCGACGGCAGGGCGCAGCGTCTCCGGAAGCTGCACGAGCGCTTCGCGCTGTCCCGCTCTGGCAAGGCGGATCGCCACCTGCCCGGCGCTGACCACCTGACCGGGTTCGGCTAGCGTCTCCATCACCACGCCGTCTGAATCCGCCAGCAGGACGGCATAGCCCGTGGCGTTTTGCGCCACGTTGGCCTGCGCCCGGGCGGCGCTGAGATCCGCCCTGGCTGTATCGGCCGCCGCTTTAATCTGATCGTACTCCGCGGCGGACACCGCGCCGGATGCCACCAGACCGCGATAACGCGCCTCATCGCTGGTGGCTTTTCTCGCCCGCGCCTGGGCAGCATCCACCGCGCGCTGCTGCGCCTGAGCCTGTAATTTCAGATCAACCGGATCCAGACGCAGTAAGGGCTGGCCCTGTTTGACAGTCTGCCCGGTATCCACCAGACGTTCGAGGATTTTACCCTGAACCCTGAAGCCCAGGTCGCTTTGCGTTCTTGCCACCACCACGCCCGTAAAGGTGCGAGCCGCTGGATTCGCCATCTCGACGGAGGCGGATCTGACAAGCGGTGGCCTGGTGCGCGGATCGTCACTCGCGGAAATATCGCCGCATGCCGCGAGGGCAAACGGCAGAAGACATATGGCAAGGCGGGCTGAAGTGAGCCTGAGCATGGGAAACCCTTTTGAAGTAACAGGACAGTTTCCGCATTCTGTGATTAGTGACCAATAAAGTCAATGGTCACTAATCAGGGGGCCAGGCTTCTTAAAATTAGTGAGGAGAGGAGTACCGCTGCCGTTGGGGCAGTTTCAAGGTTGTACTGCAGCTGAACGGGGTTAATGTAAGGGCACATCACCATGTAAACGGCGCAGGTGACCTCATCCAGAGGCGTCTTCCTTTCGAACTCTCCAGCCTGTCTGCCTTCGATAATGATGCTCTCAATCAGCTTCAGGAGGCTTTCGGTATACCTTTCCGTCGAAGGCCACTTCTCCCGTGACGCGACGGCGGCGATGTCGTAGAGCTTGCGATCGTGGAAAAACAGCTCGCTTCCGGCCTCGGTAAGTGCTTTGAAGAGACGGCGGAGTTTTTCGCTGGCTGACGGCGCATCCGCAATGGCGGAAAGCACGGCCGTCATGATCAGCTCCAGGCGGTTAGCGCAGATCACTTCGCCGATAGCCTGCTTGGAATCGAAGAACTTATAAATGTAGGATTTTGAAAAACCGATAGATTTCGCCAGCTCGGCGACGGTGGTTTTTTCATAGCCGTAGTGACCGAAGTGCTCAAAGGCCGCTTCGACGATTTGCTCTCTGACAGAATGGTCAAGTGGACCACGTATTGATGGGGCGTTCATAGTTTTAGTCATTATGTAAGCTTAGCGTGACGAGCTACGATTGACAACGAGTGACCATTTCGTATTTTGGTTACATCCGTTTTCTTCATGAGCCGTTCAGACGGGACGATCAACCCGGTGGGGTAAGTGTATCACTGTTTTTCGCGCGCTATGGCATCTATCTGTCTGCGGGGGCGAGGAGGCCGCAATAGCGATGCGGCCTTGTCTGTCAGGCAGCCAGTTCAGGCATTTGCTCCTTTACGAAATTCAACACCTTCTTCGCGTCCAGAGACGCGTAGGGAAGACTCTCAATGATGGCGATTGAACGTGTATTGCCCACCGTTGCGTGTATTTCGTCGAGTTTGTACTGAATGTGCGGCGCGATAAGAAAACCGTCGAAAGCGGGGGCGACGCTGGCGAAGTTATCCAGCCCAACGGCGCTAATCATCAGTGGATAGCCTTCTTGTTCTGCCAGGGACTGCATTTTTTTGGCAAGAGCGTTTGCGGTATTACCGAACAAACAACATATCAGAAGCTTTTTCATATTTTGTTCCTCCTGAAAACCGCTCATAGGGTAGTCCTGAGGTGGTCACCGAAATGCGCGCTATCTCTGATTTTGGTGACAAAACTATAACCCCAGATCGCTCAATGAGGGATGATCGTCCGGGCGTCTACCCAACGGCCAGTGGAACAGTCGCTCGGATTCTTTTATCGGCATATCGTTAACGCAGGCAAAACGGCGCTTCATCAATCCGTCCGGTTCAAACTCCCAGTTTTCATTGCCGTACGAGCGGAACCAGTTGCCGGAATCATCATGCCATTCATAGGCATAGCGAACGGCGATGCGGTTATCCGTAAACGCCCAAAGCTCTTTAATCAAACGATAATCGAGCTCTTTTTTCCATTTCCGCTCCAGAAACGCCTGCGCCTCTTCACGGTTGGTGGCGAACTCCGCGCGGTTGCGCCATTGAGTATCCAGCGTATAGGCCAGCGCGACCTTCGCCGGATCCCGACTGTTCCAGCCATCTTCTGCCAGTCTGACCTTTTCGATCGCGCTTTCACGGGTGAAGGGCGGTAATGGAGGACGAGTGTTCATAGCGATAACCTCTGTGTGATGATGTAGACAGGTCTGTCTACTTGCGCTAATCTATGCCTGAAAAATAACGCTGTCAACATCCGTTTTGAGGCTACCGAAAAGTGAAAACCGAGCACGCAGGCAACGAAGCAAAAATCAGCGTCAGGGATAAAATATTACTGACGGCGCACGATCTGTTTTATTCTAATGGCTTCAGGGCGACGGGGGTGGATACGCTGATTAAAGAGGCGAAGGTGACCAAGGTGACGTTTTATCGCCATTTTCCGAGTAAAAGTTTACTTATTCTCGCCTACCTGCACTATCGACATGAAATATGGATTAACTGGTTTGAGACCACGCTGCGTCGACATCTTGATGAAGGCGAAATACCTTCTGATGCGATATCTGCAACCCTTTATGAATGGTTTATTTCGCCAGAGTTCCACGGCTGCGCGTTTATTAATGCCAGTGCAGAAGCCAAATCCGAGGATATAGAAAGCGAAATAAAAGCGATATGCCGCGATCATAAAATCGAAACTAAAAATATGATTGCGTCGCTGACGAAGATCGCTGATGAGCGCGTCGTCAATGAAATCATGCTGCTTATTGACGGCGCCATTATTCATGCACAAATGGGCACGGATTCAGAGACGGTAATAAATGTGTTAAAAAGTGGGTTAGAGGCGTTGACCGGTCAGAAATAAGTCCTGAATCTGCCGCAAGCGGCGTGGGGCAAGTATTACGGTAGCTGGAATATCGACTCACCGAATCGCTAAGCTATTTATGCAAAGGAAACGAAAAATATGAGAACGCAGAAACGATGCCTGGGATGCGTGGCTATCGTGGTTGATGACTACGATCGCGCCATTGAATACTACACTGACAGGCTGGGTTTTACCCTCGTAGAGGATACGCCCCAGCCGGGGAAACGCTGGGTAGTCGTCTCACCCAACCCGGAAAGCGACTGCAATATCCTGCTGGCTCGTGCCTCCAACGAAAGGCAGGAAGGTTTTATCGGTAATCAAAGCGGCGGAAGAGTTTTCCTGTTCCTTCAGACGGATGACTTTTGGCGCGATTACCATGCCATGAAAGCAAAAGGTGTTCATTTCTGCGAAGAACCTCGTGAGGAAGAGTACGGGACGGTAGTGGTTTTTGAAGATATTTACGGCAACCGCTGGGATCTTTATCAGAATGCGCAACCGTGAACATCACCGTAAATGATGTGTCATTCGCCTTTCGTCGTGCACGCTTCCCAGCAGAGCGTACTCAAAATTATGGGGACGTCTGGCTCTCGTCCCGCTGTGCCAGCGACAGCGCGCTGGCGCTGGCGGGGTCGAACAGCGAGATGCTCTCAATCTGATTGAGTAAAATCACCTTGCGGAATGACATGGCGCTGCGGGGTTCAGAGTCGAGCGTAATGTCATGCTCCGCATACCACCTGCTGTAATTATTCTCGATGCGCAGATTCATCGTCTTCGCATCCCGGTACCCGCTCAACATTGGGATCAGCACGATATTGGCCGTTTTTTCATATTCCAGCGTCGCGGTGTGGATCATGCCGACGTAAATCCGCCGCGACCGGAGTGTGATCTGCGCCAGCTCGCCTTGCTCCATACACTGATAGAGCAGTTGTTCAATCCCGCTCGCCTGCGCAAGCCGTTTGTAGAGCTTTTTCCTGCTCTCGCCGTCCAGCCTGGCGCTTCCTGCCCAGTTAGAGCGGTAGAGGCAAAACAGGATAGCAAACGCCAGCATCACGACCACCGGAGCCTGAATGCCTAAAAAACTCCAGTTCATAAAGTCGATTTGCCAGTCGGTGTATTTCGGTGAGGCAAAGTGGAAAGCGTTGTTGGCGGCGGAAAGGGCGAACAACAGCAGCCAGAGCAATCCCGTGGCGATTACGCCCTGCAGAACGAAAATACAGCCGTAAAGCGCGACGAGAAAATAGACGTCCCAGCCAAAGGAACGCTTGATTTTAAAGCGGGTCGACAGGTCGCGGCTGGTGTACCAGTACCCGCAGACCATCAGCACCATAAATATCGCCGTTCCCATATCAGGCCCTCTTCAGCGCGTTAACGTGACGCAGAAAGTCCTGCCGCACCTCGTTGCTCTTGTAGTTCACCGAGGCGTTCCCGTCCTGGTCGATAATGATGCGATCGCCATCTTCCACGGCTTCAATAATTTCCTGCTGACTCATCACCTGCAGTAAGGATTCCGGGCTTGAGAATAGGGAGAGAAAGAAACGTTTCATGTCAGGCATCCTTATGAATAAAAAGGATAAGCCTGGAAGATGACGGCTGAATTTGCCTTAAGGATAACCTGAAAGTGAAAGCCGGGTGGCGGCTACACCTTACCCGGCCTACAAAACCGTCAAGTGATTGTGTTTTCAAATTGTTGATATTTATGGGTAATAAAAAATAAATTTGCACAAACTTGGACAAATAACATTAATTGTGTAAGTTTTAATTATGCGATTACGCCACGTTGTTTACAGCCAGGATGTGACCCATGAGCACTTTGCCCTCTGTCGTGAGTCGGTTTATTGAGTACTACGCCGCACTGGATAGCCAGCCGCCGACCGCGCTGGTCGGGCTTTACCATTCGAATGCCACCCTTATCGATCCGTTCGGCGAGCACAACGGTATTTTCGCGCTTCAGCGCTATTTCACCCATCTGCTGGCAAATGTCGAGCAGTGCCGTTTTTCTATCGATCCGCCGCTCTGCAGCGGGAACCGGTTTGTTGTCACCTGGGTAATGCACTGGTCGCATCCGCGCATTGCCGGAGGCGAGCCGCTTGAACTGCCAGGATGTTCGGTGGTGGACACCGAAAACAATCTCATCACCCGTCAGCGGGACTTCTACGATGCAGGAGAGATGATCTACGAACACCTCCCTCTGCTGGGCTGGGCGGTACGCGGCGTGAAGCGGAGGGTCAAATCATGAAGGCGGTGCTGATTACCGGCGCAAGCTCGGGCATCGGCGCGGGGCTGGCGAAGTCCTTTGCCGCTGACGGCTACCACGTGATTGCCTGCGGGCGCGATCCGGCGCGGCTAGAAGCGCTACATCAGACCTGCCCCAATCTCACCGTTCGCCCGTTCGATATGACAGACAGGGACGCCTGTCGCCAGGCGCTGAGCGGCGTTTACGCCGATCTGGTTATTCTCTGCGCCGGTACCTGCGAATATCTCGACGGCGGCGTGGTGGATGCGGCGCTGGTGGAGCGGGTCATGACCACTAATTTTCTCGGGCCAGTGAACTGCCTGGCCGCGCTGCAGCCGCAGCTGGTTGCCGGTAACCGCGTGGTGCTGGTGAGCTCGATGGCCCACTGGCTTCCCTTCCCGCGGGCAGAGGCCTACGGCGCGTCCAAAGCGGCGCTGAGCTGGTTTGCCGACAGTCTGCGTCTGGACTGGGAGCCAAAGGGGATTGCCGTGACGGTCGTCTCTCCGGGATTTGTCGATACCCCGCTGACGCGCAAAAACGATTTTGCCATGCCGGGTAAGGTGAGCGTTGACGAAGCGGTAAAGGCGATCCGCACCGGGCTGGCAAAGGGCAAAATGCATATCGCGTTTCCGGCCGCGTTTGGCCTTATTTTGCGGCTGCTCTCCGGGCTGCCCGCTTTTTTGCAGCGCACGCTGCTGCGCAGGATGGTGCGCTCATGAACATTGCAATTATCGGCAGCGGCATCGCCGGGCTGACCTGCGCCTGGCGGCTGGCAGGGCATCATCAGGTAACCCTGTTTGAAGCGGGCACCACGCCCGGCGGCCATACCGCGACGGTTGACGTCTCAACGCCCCAGGGCACATACGCGATCGATACCGGGTTTATTGTCTACAACGACCGCACCTACCCGCGCTTTATGGGCCTGCTCAGCGAGCTCGGCATCAGCGGGCAAAAAACACAGATGAGCTTTTCAGTACACAACCCCGAGACGGGGCTTGAGTACAACGGCCACACCCTGACATCGCTGTTTGCCCAGCGCCGAAACCTGGTAAATCCGGCATTCTGGCGTCTGCTGGGCGAAATCGTTCGCTTTAACCGCCTGGCGAAACAGGCCCTTGAAGGGGAAGTCGATCCGAACGCCACGCTGCAGACGTTTCTGGACCAGCACGGCTTCACGCCGTTTTTTGCGCGCCACTACATTCTGCCGATGGGGGCTGCAATCTGGTCGTCATCGCTGCAGGAGATGAAGCGTTTCCCGCTGCCGCTCTTCCTGCGCTTCTTTCATCACCACGGCCTGCTGGATATCACCCAGCGTCCGCAGTGGTACGTGGTGCCGGGCGGCTCGCGGGAGTATATCCGCGCCATGCTGCAAAAACTGGGCGACCGCCTGACGCTGCACCTGAACACGCCTGTTCTGCGGGTGAGCCGCCATGCGCACGGGGTCACGCTCCAGCTTGAAAACGGCAGCCACACCTTCGACCAGGTGATATTTGCCTGCCACTCCGCCCAGGCGCTGGCCATGCTTGACGACCCAACCGCCTCAGAGCGCGAAGTGCTGGGCGATATCGGCTGGCAGCGCAACGAGGTTGTTTTGCACAGCGATCCGCGCTGGCTGCCGGTGCGGCAGCGCGCCTGGGCCAGCTGGAACTACCGCCTGAGCGCGCAGGAGCAGGCCAGCGCCTGCGTCACCTACAACATGAACATTCTGCAGGGTCTGCCTGCGGGCAGCCCACTGTTCTGCGTCACCCTGAACCCGGACGCGCCGGTGGATGAACGCTTCGTCCTGCAACGCTTTGTCTATGAGCATCCGCTGTTTAACCCGCAAAGCTGGCGTGCGCAGGCGCGCCGTGGGGAGATCAACGGTCATCACCGGAGCTGGTTCTGCGGCGCTTACTGGTACAACGGTTTTCATGAAGACGGCGTGCGCAGCGCGCTGGACGTTGTCAATGAAATAGCCGCCGGGGAGGGGAACTGACATGAACAGCTGCCTCTATCACGGCGTATTGCGCCACCGCCGCCTTCAGCCGAAAACGCATGAATTCAGCTACGGCGTTTTTATGGCCTGGCTGGATCTTGATGAACTGCCGCTGCTGGCGTCCGTCGGCGTGCGGCGCAACCGCTTTGCCGCCGCCGCGTTCCATGACGCGGACTACCCGCTCGGCACGCCGCTTAAAGAGAACGTGCTGAACAGGCTGGAGAGCCTGACCGGGGAACGTCCCGCAGGGCGGGTCATGCTTCTGACGCAGCTGCGCTACTTCGGGTTTCATTTCAATCCGGTCAATTTTTACTACTGCTATGACCAGGAAAACACGCTTCGCTGGGTGCTGGCGGAGGTGCGCAATACGCCGTGGAACGAGCGCCATTATTACGCGGTCGACGGGCAAAATGCCCGGCCCACGGAAAAAGCGTTTCACGTTTCCCCCTTCAACCCGATGGACATGGTCTACCACTGGCGCTTCAACAACCCGGACAACACATTGCATATGCACATTGAAAATCATCAGGAAGCGAAGGTCTTTGACGCCACGCTGGCCCTGCGCCGGGAGCCTCTGACCCGCCCGGCGCTGCGCGCGCTGCTGCTGCGCATCCCGCTGATGACTCTGAAAACCGTTTTCGCCATTTACTGGCAGGCGCTGAGGCTATGGCTCAAGCGCGTGCCGCTGTATAACCATCCCGTCAGCAGGAGTGAACGCTCATGACCGATCCCGTCTTTGCGCTAGAACCCGATATCCCGCGCAACGTCCGCATCGCGCGATGGCTGCTGTTTCGTCTGTTAAGCGGCATTCGCGGCGGCTCACTCACCCTGCGTGAAGGGGCGCAGACCTTCCATTTTGGCGAGACATCCTCCGCGCTGCACGCCGACGTGCAGATCCTCACGCCCGGCGTCTACTGGCGCGTCTTAACGGGCGGTAGCCTTGCCGCCGCAGAAGCCTGGATGGACGGCGAATGGGAGACCGCGCAGCTTACGCCGCTTCTGCAAATCCTGGCCCTCAACGGCGAGGTGCTTGGTCGTCTGGAGAACGGGTTCCGGCTGCTTGGCCGACCGCTGGAGCGGCTGCGCCACTGGACGCGGCGCAACTCTCGTGCCCAGGCCCGCGAAAATATTGCCGCCCATTACGATCTGGGCAACGCTTTCTATGCCCATTTTCTGGATAAGGAACTGCTTTACTCCAGCGCGCTGTTTACCGGGGACGAGCAGGATCTGACGGCGGCTCAGCAGGCCAAAATGGCGCGCCTGTGCGAGCAACTGGCGCTAAACCCGGGCGATCACCTGCTGGAAATTGGCACCGGCTGGGGGGCGATGGCGGAATACGCCGCCCGTCACTACGGCTGTCGGGTGACCACTACCACGCTGTCGCAGGAGCAATATATCTGGGCGACCGAGCGCATTGCCCGCGCCGGGCTGCAGGATCGGGTTGAGGTACTGCTCTGCGACTATCGCGACCTCACCGGGCAGTACGACAAGCTGGTCTCGATAGAGATGATTGAAGCCGTCGGGCAACGCTATCTGCCTACGTTCTTCCGTACCTGTCAGGCGCGGCTGCGCCCCGGTGGACGGATGGCGATTCAGGCCATCACCATTCAGGACCAGCGCTACCGCGACTACAGCAAAAGCGTCGATTTTATCCAGCGCTACATTTTCCCCGGCGGCTTCCTGCCGAGCATTACGGCGATGAACGAGCTGATGACGCGCCACACCGATTTCGTGGTGCGCAATCTCTTCGACATGGGACCGGACTACGCCCGCACGCTGGCCCACTGGCGGCAGCGCTTTGTCCACGCCTGGCAGGAGATTGAAAAGCTTGGCTTTGATGAACGGTTCCGCCGCATGTGGCTGTACTACTTCGGCTACTGCGAAGCCGGGTTTAACGCCCGCACCATCAGCGTGGTGCAGCTGACCGCCGAGCGCGTATGAGACGCTACCTTCAGGTCTTTCTGCTGGCCGTCGCGTTCGATCTTTACTGGGCGCTGGTAGTGCTTTTTCGCGAACAGGGCCTGATTATCTGGCTCGGGCTGGCGATCCTGGCGTGCCTTCTCTTGCCGTCAGCATACCGTCTTTACGCCATTGGGCTGGCCGCGGCGGGCAGCCTGCTGGATGCGCTCTGGGCGCTGACGGGGCTGATTGCCTTCACGGGCGACTCCCTGATGCCGCTATGGATGGTGGCATTGTGGCTGATGTTCGCCGTGGTCTGGACGCAGCTTGCGCGTACCACCACGTTGCCCGGCTGGCTGCTGACCCTGCTGGCGGCCGTGGGAGGCCCGGTGGCCTACCTGATTGGCGAGCGGTTGGGCGCCATCACGTTTCTGGAGCCGACCTTTATCGTCGTCAGCTGGATGGCGCCGGGCTGGCTGGTGCTGATGCTGTTTTTCCACCTGCTGATGGGGAGACAAAAATGAGGACTGCGGTTCTGCTGTTTTGGCTCATGCTGGTTGTTACTGGTGCTCAGGCCGCCGACTGGCTGGCCTGGCGCAAGGTGGGCGACGCCACGCTGACCTGGGGGCCGTTCACGGTCTATACCTCTCAGCTCCGCACGCCGGATGGCCGTTACAGCCGGGACGATCAGGATCAGGCGCTGATTATTACCTACGCGCGCGACATAGATCGCGATGAACTGGTTGAGGCGACCCGCGACCAGTGGCAGGCGCAGGGGATCCTGACGCAGGAACCGCAAAGTGAAGCCTGGCTAAGGATGCTCCAGTCCCTGTGGCCGGATGTCAGACCGGGTTCACAGCTGGCGTTTGTTCTCAACGATAAGCAGGGGCAGTTCTGGTACCGCGCGTCGTCGGCGCAAAAATCTTTTATTCCGCTCGGTCCGCGCCAGTCAGAAGCGTTCAGCACCCGCTTTCTGGCCATCTGGCTCGATCCCCGCACGCAATATCCTGAGCTGCGTCAGCAGCTAATCGGAGGCAAAAAATGAAACGAATCCTGACGCTGGCGCTGGCATTCACGATGCTGCTGGCCGGCTGCAGTACGGAGGTTTCCGAGTATCGCCAGCAGCAGCCGCGGCTTGATATCTTCCACTACTTTCAGGGTAAAACCGAAGCGTGGGGCATGGTGCAGGATCGCAGCGGCAAGCAGATCCGCCGCTTTCACGTTGAGATTGCCGGGGACGTCATCGGCGATACGCTGACGCTGAACGAGCGCTTCGTTTACGACGACGGCGAGAAGCAGCAGCGGGTATGGCACATTCGCCGCGTGGGGAACGACCGCTACGAGGGAACGGCAGGTGATATTGAAGGGGTTGCCACCGGGCAGGCCGCAGGCAACGCCTTTAACTGGCATTACAGCATGAACGTGAAGGCCAACGGCAAAACGTGGCTGCTAAACTTTGATGACTGGATGTACCTGCAGGATGAGACGCATCTGTTCAATAAAACCGAGATGAAGAAATTTGGCGTCACCGTCGCCACGGTGACGCTGTTCTTTACCCGGAATACGGAAGCTTAGTCGCGAACATCGCCGGTTTTGCTGCTGGAGTAAATGAAGTACAGGGCAATCCCCAGGCACACCACCGCGCCCAGACGGCTCGGTGAAAACGGAATAGCGGGATTGTTCAACCAGCCAAAGTTATCTATCAGCATGCTCATGGCGAGCTGGCCGAATATCACCGCCACCGTGGCGACGGCGGTGCCGATGCGCTGCACGGCAAGCACCATGATCACAATGTAGGGCACGCCGAACATCGCCCCGAGGAGCTGCCATTTCGGCACGTCCAGCAGCGTGACCGTCTGCTTAGGCTCAAAGAAGAAAATGAGCAGGGCGGTCACCAGCGCGCCGACGGAAAACGTCAGAAACGCGCTCTTGAAAACGCCCACGCTGCTGCCGAGCTGTCCGTTAATTGCGGCCTGTATGCTCAGCGTCGCGCCGCCGCAGATGGCCAGAATTATCATCATCAGTGTCATGTGTTTACCCCTTTGCGACCAGTACCAGTGCGGCAATAATAAAAACCAGCGCCACGATGCGTCTTGCGTTTATCTTCCTGTGCGGCGTACCCAGCAGGCCAAAGTGGTCAATGATCAGGCTTTTAAAAACCTGACCTGCCAGAATGCCGATCATCGTCAGAGCGATGCCGATAGCGGGGGTGGCGATAGTCAGAATGACAACGTAAACAGGGCCCAGCACGCCGCCGAGCAGCTGCCAGCCGGGCTGTGCGAAAAACGACGGACCGTTGCGCGGGCTGAAAAACAGCATCAGCAGAAAGGTCAGCGCAGCGCCGACCCCGAAAATGCTGAACGTGGCCCATAAATCGCCCACTTCTCCCCCTAACGGCCCCAGCAAACCCGCCTCGACGGAGAGGCCCATCCCGCCGGCAATCACCAGTAAAATCAATACAAACTGCATTATGCTTCCTCCATTATCAGGCGAAGAAGATTACGTCGGTAGACATGTGAGAAAAATGTCATAATGCAGGAAACACCTTTGCAGGAAATGCATTAATGTCAGATGCCGGAAGCATGAACCTTCGCTCACTGCTGCTGTTTATTGCCGTCTATGAAACGCAGAACTTTTCCGTCGTTGCGCGACGGGAGGGCATTTCTGCCTCGCAGGTGTCGCGGATTATTCATCAGCTTGAAGACGCGCTCGGCCAGCAGCTGTTCTATCGCAATACCCGGGCGGTGATCCCCACGGAAAACGGGCATCTTTTTATCCGCTATGCCCGGGCGATGGTCGATAACTTCGAAGAGGCGCGTCGGGAGCTGGATGAACGTTCGACCGAACCCTCCGGCACGGTACGTATTAACGGGCCGGTATTTTTTGGACAGAGGCACGTTGCACCCGGCCTGGCAGGCCTGGCCGAGCGTTATCCACGGTTAACCATAGAGCTGACGCTGACCGATGACTTTATCGACCCGCACCGGGATGCCGCCGACCTCATTTTTCGCATCGGCACGCTGACGGACTCGACGTTCCACGCCCGCATCTTCGGGCAGCAGCGCTACCATTTTGCCGCGTCGCCCGCGTATCTGCGTCAACACGGCGTACCGGCCGACCCGGCCGAGCTGAGCCAGCATAAATGCCTGGTGTATCGCGGTTCGTCTGGCCCTAATCGCTGGCTTGTGCGACGCAAGGGGGAGAATTGGGTGCACTACCCCGTGGCGCCGTTGATGACGTCCAATAATGCGGAGTCGCTGCTCATTGCCGCGCTGGGTGGAATGGGTATCGTCCTGTTTCCGGACTGGCTGATTGGCGACAGGCTGCAGCGCGGGGAGCTGGTCGCTCTTATGCCGGAAATGGCGTGCGCTATCAATACGGAGCCGCTGAATATTGCGGCGATCTATCCTCACGCACGTCATCCGCCCCTGAACGTCAGGGCGGTGATTGATTATTACGTGGCGTTTTTCGGCTCGCCACCGTACTGGCAAACGTAAGGCAATTACGCGCCGAGCTCCTTGCGGATAATTTCTGCGCCAGCGCTGAGCGCTTTCAGCTTGCCGTTAGCCACCTGACGGGAGAGGGGAGCCATGCCGCAGTTGGTTGAGGGGTAAAGCTTGTCGGCGTCGACGAACTGCAGCGCTTTACGCAGGGTGTCGGCGACCTCTTCTGGCGTTTCGACGGTGTTGGTTGCCACGTCAATCGCCCCAACCATCACCTTTTTACCGCGAATCAGCTCCAGCAGATCCATCGGTACGCGGGAGTTGTGGCACTCCAGGGAGATGATGTCGATGTTAGAGGTTTGCAGCTTAGGGAAAGCCTCTTCATACTGGCGCCATTCTGAGCCGAGCGTCTTTTTCCAGTCGGTATTGGCCTTGATGCCGTAGCCGTAGCAGATGTGTACCGCGGTTTCGCATTTCAGACCCTCAATGGCGCGCTCGAGCGCGGCGATACCCCAGTCGTTGACCTCATCAAAAAAGACGTTAAACGCCGGCTCGTCGAACTGGATAATATCCACGCCCGCGGCTTCTAATTCACGCGCTTCCTGGTTGAGGATTTTGGCGAATTCCCAGGCCAGCTTTTCGCGGCTTTTATAATGCGCGTCGTAAAGGGTGTCGATCATGGTCATTGGCCCTGGCAGGGCCCATTTGATCGGCTTGTCCGTAAGCTGGCGCAGGTACTTTGCATCGTCCACGAATACCGGCTTCTGACGCGCAACGGCAGAAACCACGGACGGGACGCTGGCGTCGTAGCGGTTACGAATGCGCACCGTCTGGCGATTTTCAAAATCGACGCCGCTCAGGTGTTCAATAAAGGTGGTGACGAAGTGCTGACGGGTCTGTTCCCCGTCGCTGACAATATCGATTCCCGCACGGATCTGCTCGTCAAGAGACAGGCGCAGTGCATCCTGTTTACCCGCCAGTAATTCCTGATCCTGCAGTTTCCACGGAGACCAGAGCGTTTCAGGTTGCGCAAGCCAGGTCGGCTTAGGCAGGCTGCCAGCCGTAGACGTCGGGAGCAATGTTTTCATAATAAAAGACCTTTTTTGATGAATTAAAGCGTGTAGTTATCAGACCACTGCTCGAGAATGTGTTTATAAGGCTTAATGAAATATTCTTCGGTAAATCGACCCTGTTCAATCGCCAGCCGGCTTCGCTCTTCGCGGTCATAAACAATTTTGGTTAATGAATGATCCTGCTGGTTCAGGTCCGGGCGATAAAACAGTCCCGCCGCCGAGTTCGCGTTATAAATTTCCGGGCGATAGATTTTCTGGAACGTCTCCATCGTGCTGATGGTGCCGATCAGTTCCAGATCGGTGTAATCGCTCAGCAAGTCTCCGGTAAAGAAGAACGCGAAAGGCGCCACGCTGTTCTCAGGCATGAAGTAGCGGACCTTCAGGCCCATTTTGGCGAAGTACAGTTCCGTTAACGACTCGCCATCCGGCGCGTACTCAATACCCAGAACAGGGTGCTGGTTACCGGTGCGGCGATAGGTGTCTTTGCTCGAGACGCTCAGGCAGATCACCGGGCCCTTGCTGAAGTTCTCTTTGTATTCAGGCGAGTTCACAAAATGGCGGAAAATATTGCCGTGCAGTTCGCCAAACTTTTCCGGAATACTGAAGTGCTGCTGGTTCTTGTTGTGCTCCAGCAGCAGGACGCTGAAATCATAATCCCGCACGTAAGAGGAGAAGTTATTCCCGACAATGCCTGCGATACGCTGGTTATTTTTTTTGTCGATAATATACGTCTGCAAAATCTCGATGGCCGGGAACGGCTTTTCCGCGCCAATGTTCAAATCGACAGAGATGATTTCAAGCTCAACCGCGTAGCGATCGGCGGTCGGGTTATCCCAGCGCGCCAGGGCATTAAAGCGGTTGTTGATCATCACCAGCGTATTGCGCAGGTTTTCCTGACGTTTTTCCCCACGCGCCAGGTTGGCAAAGTTGGTGGTCGTACGCGTATTTTCTGACGGGTTGTAATTCTCATCGAAGCAACTGCGCTTAAGGGTATATGTGAAAGCTTTGCTCATTGTGGTTATGCATCCTAAGTTCATGTTGCTAAGAAGTTACCAATGCATAATTTATGCCTGAGCCCGCGGCGCAGGGGAAGTGACTTAATTTCAATGCAACATGAGGGAAGTTCATGAACAGTATTGCGAACAGGACGGAGAGGGAAGTGAACGGGTAAGGGGCATCGCGCCCCTTAGCGTTATGCTGAAGGACGTTCGTTCCAGGCGTCACTGTGCAAGATATTCCCGTCGACAATGCACCAGGTAATTTTTTCGTACTGCAGGCTTACGCTTTCAACATGGTTCATTTTATCATTGGCAGCGATTTTCACGTTTGGCACGCTGCAGTTAACACCGGTAACCTTTACGTTCTCCATTAGTACGGTGTAATAACAGACTTCCTGTCCGGCATCATTAATATGATAGAACTTGATTTCAGCGCTTTTAAGTGCCTGACCGGTAGATGCCGCTTTGTAGAGATAGGGCGTGGAGCTATCAACTTCCTTTTCAATCCGCATGGATGAGTGTTGACGCGTGCCGATGATCTTGCCGTTAGCGCTGTCTACCGGGAGGTTAATGCCATGGCTCAGCCCAATTATCTCAATGCTACCTTCACGGTCCTGAACATCTACAGAACCTTTAATATGTGCTCCACCGTCGTCTTTTAGCCACATGTAGGGAGGAATTGGCATTCTTTATTTCCTTATTTTATTGAGTAACAGTGTTGTTAAGCGATAAATAACCGTGGTGAGGGTAAGTACGATTAAAATATCGATATTGGTATATGTGTCGTAAATTGTTTCAGCATTCACATCGCCATAAATAAAATTACATATTGATGAGACCACGTCATAATCAAGATAGTGTTCAGCGGGCCCAAGTGTGCGGCCTACAAAAATGCTGATGCACAGAAACCAGACCGTTTTGAATAGCCTGATTCCCCATTTAAGGGCAAGTGCTGATATATCCACTTTCAATCACCTCAACCCAGCCGCGTGCCATAAGTGAACGCATACAGGGAACCTGAATTAGCTCTGTACTCATGAGTGCATTCCGGATCAATGCGTAATCAGAATTATGGGCAATAGTGATACATCCTTCAGATACCGTACCTGGATGCAACCGAAACAAACCCCGATAGATGTTATCAATCCAGGTACCATCATCGATTCCCCAGTCATCCTTGTATAAAGCAAACCACTCATCGCGGCCAAATTCTGCGCCGGTTCTGACCTGGTTCCACCGATCCTGAACTTTTGCTTTTAACCCTGAAAAGAAACCTCCAGTCCCTCTGTCAACAATCCAGTATTTTCCTGGGGGAATTGGACCTGCGCCTTTAACTGCATCACAAAATCCATGGTTTCTGTAAATTCCCTGTCCGGAATGCGCCATAAACACACCCACGCCGTGCAGATTAAAAGGGGCATAGTCTGCACCATTGAGCATCATCGTTCCTTTTAAGGCCATATTTTCTCCGCTGCCTTGTAATAAGAAAAAGGCAGCCTACGCCTGTAGTGGGTAGAGATATTGAACACACATCATATTTATGAACTGCGCATTTTTTTTTAAGAAAATGACTCGACAATTTTTAATCACTATTCAGCCATTAATGTGAGTTAATGCTAAAAAATAATGAACCAGGCTCAGGCAACCCATCTCCATGCCTACTTCTCTGGCACACGCTCCGCAATTCCCGCTATAATCCCCAAAATTTCCAACCGGTTTAGAAACGATCATGACAAAACTCACCTTACAAGAGCAGATGCTGAAAGCGGGCCTGGTCAGCAGCAAGAAAGCGGCGAAAGTGCAGCGTACGGCAAAGAAATCACGCGTTCAGGCACGTGAGGCTCGGGAAGCGGTAGAAGAGAACAAGAAGGCGCAGATCGAGCGTGACAAGCTGCTGAGCGAGCAGCAGAAGCAGGCCGTACTCGCGAAAGAGTTTAAAGCCCAGGTGAAGCAGCTGATCGAGATGAACCGCATCACCGTGGCGAAGGGCAACATCACCTTTAACTTCACCGACGGTAATCTGATCAAAAAAATTGAGGTCGACAAGCAGACGCAAACCCAGCTGATCAACGGCCGTCTGGCCATTGCGCGCCTGGTGCTCAATGCAAACGGCGACTGTGAATACGCGATCATTCCGGCGGTGGTGGCTGATAAAATTGCCCAGCGCGATGCCGACAGCATCGTGTTAAACAGCGCGCTCAGTCAGGAAGAGCAGGACGAAGACGATCCGTACGCGGACTTCAAAATTCCTGACGATTTGATGTGGTAAACCGCGTTCAAAACGGGGCGGCGTGGCGGGCGTTAACCGGCTCTCCGCTCACGGGATGAATAAAATTCAGCTCGCTGGCATGCAGCATCAGCCGGGGCGTTTCCTCAGCCCCCGGCGCGTCAAGACCGCCATACAGATCGCAGCCCAGAATAGGGTGCCCCAGCTGTTGGCAGTGGATGCGCAGCTGGTGGGTTCGCCCGGTTTCCGGCGTCAGTTCCACCCGCGTTAACGACACTCCTGTCCCCTGATAAAAACGTTCCACCACCCGATAGCGGGAACGAGCGGGTTTACCGTTGATGGCGCAGATCGACATCAGCGGGAACAGCGCCGGGTCTTTGGCAATGGGCGCGTCTATTATTCCCTCGTCGTTTTCCAGATGCCCATAAAGCAGGGCGCTGTAGACTTTCTCCACGCTGCGCTGGCTGAACTGCTGGCAAAGCGCCGCGTTGATGGCCTTATTGCGCGCAACCACCATCAGCCCGGACGTGCCGAAATCCAGACGGTGTACCAGCGTGCATCCGGGGAACGTCTGGACCAGACGATAATGGACAGAATCGAGGTTTTGCGGGTTTTTGCCCGAGAGGCTGAGCAGGCCGGAAGGCTTATTAATCAGCAGCAGATGTTCATCCTGCCAGAGGATCTCAATGTCGTCGTGACACGGTGGGGCAATAAAAGAATCGATAATCGCAGACATCAGGCCGTCCGGCTGGAGAGTGGATGCGGATGATAGCGAAATGCGGGGAAAAGAAAAACCCTCCCACCGGGCGGTGAGAGGGGGAAATCTTACGCGGCTACCAGGCTGTCGATGGCGGCTTTCGCGTCGGTCTGCGCTTTGGTCGCCACTTCAGGACCGTAAGCGATGCCTTCCGCGAACACGAAGTTCACGTCAGTGATGCCGATGAAGCCGAGGAACAGGCTCAGGTACGGCGCAACCAGGTCAGTTGGGGTATCTTTATGGATACCGCCACGGCTGGTCAGGACGATCGCACGCTTGCCTTTTACCAGACCTTCCGGGCCGTTCTCGGTGTAGCGGAAGGTTACGCCAGCGCGCGCCACCAGGTCGAAGTAGTTCTTCAGCTGGGTAGGAATGTTGAAGTTGTACATTGGGGCGTTGATGACGATAACGTCGTGCGCCTGCAGCTCAGCAATCAGCTCGTCGGACAGGGCCAGGGCTTCCTGCTGACGCGGGGACAGTGGCGCATCGCTCGGGCGCAGCGCGCCAACCAGCTCGCCGTCCAGGACAGGAATGGGGTTTGCTGCCAGGTCACGCACGGTGATTTCGTCTGCAGAATGCTGTTCACGCCACTGTTCAACGAAGTAATCAGACAGCTGACCAGACTGAGAGTACCCTGCCAGAATACTGGATTTCAAAACTAATACTTTGCTCATGGATGATTCCTGTTGTTGCATTTGATTGAAGGGGGGTGCCCCGTTGCTTGTTGACACTTTATTCACAATCCTGCCACAGAGATAGCGCAATATATCGAAGTCTATGTTCGAATTTTTTGAATAAGGCGCTAAAAGCGTCAATGTGGTACTCTATAGCAATCATTAAAAAGAGATTTTATCCGGCAGAGCACTGCCCGTTAACGCTATGACAGAACAACAAAAATTCACCTTCCCGATGCTCCTGCAACAGCTCGATTCTCTGACGCTGCGCGATAAACAGCGCTTCGCCCGCCGTCTGCACGGCGTGAAGAAGGTTAAAAATCCTGATGCACAACAGGCCATTTACCAGGAGATGGCCAAAGAGATTGAACAGGCGGCAGGGAAGGTTGTGCTGCGCGAAGCTGCGCGCCCGGTGATTACCTACCCGGAAAACCTGCCCGTCAGTCAGAAGAAACAGGACATCCTTGAGGCCGTCCGCGATCACCAGGTGGTGATTGTCGCGGGGGAAACCGGTTCAGGCAAAACCACCCAGTTGCCGAAAATCTGCATGGAGCTGGGCCGCGGGGTGAAGGGGCTGATTGGCCACACCCAGCCGCGTCGTCTGGCGGCGCGCACCGTGGCGAACCGTATTGCCGAAGAGCTGCAGACGGAGCCGGGCGGCTGCATCGGCTACAAGGTGCGATTCAGCGACCACGTCAGCGACAACACCATGGTCAAGCTGATGACGGACGGTATCCTGCTGGCGGAAATACAGCAGGACCGCCTGCTGATGCAGTACGACACCATCATCATTGACGAAGCGCACGAGCGCAGCCTGAACATTGACTTCCTGCTTGGCTATCTTAAAGAGCTGCTGCCACGTCGCCCTGATCTGAAAATCATCATCACCTCCGCGACCATCGACCCGGAGCGCTTCTCAAAACACTTCAACAATGCGCCGATTATTGAAGTGTCGGGCCGCACCTATCCGGTGGAAGTGCGCTATCGCCCGATTGTGGAAGAGGCGGACGATACCGAGCGCGATCAGCTGCAGGCCATCTTCGACGCCGTTGACGAGCTGGGCAACGAGAGCGCGGGCGACATCCTGATCTTCATGAGCGGCGAGCGCGAAATTCGCGATACTGCCGATGCGCTCAGCAAGCGCGACCTGCGCCACACTGAGATCCTGCCGCTGTATGCCCGCCTGTCCAACAGCGAACAGAACCGCGTCTTCCAGCCACACAGCGGACGCCGCATCGTGCTGGCGACCAACGTGGCGGAGACCTCGCTGACCGTACCGGGGATTAAATACGTGATCGACCCGGGCACGGCGCGCATCAGCCGCTACAGCTACCGCACCAAGGTTCAGCGCCTGCCGATTGAGCCGGTCTCCCAGGCGTCTGCTAACCAGCGTAAGGGCCGCTGCGGCCGCGTGTCGGAAGGGATCTGTATTCGTCTTTATTCCGAAGACGATTTCCTGTCGCGCCCGGAGTTTACCGACCCGGAAATTCTGCGCACCAACCTGGCGTCCGTAATCCTGCAGATGACGGCCCTGGGGCTGGGCGACATCGCGGCGTTTCCGTTTGTCGAAGCGCCGGATAAGCGCAACATTCAGGACGGCGTGCGTCTGCTGGAAGAGCTCGGAGCGATTACCACCGACGAGCAGGCAACGGTCTATAAGCTGACGCCGCTGGGCCGCCAGCTCAGCCAGCTGCCGGTCGACCCGCGCCTGGCGCGCATGGTGCTGGAAGCGCAAAAGCACGGTTGCGTGCGCGAGGCGATGATCATCACCTCGGCGCTCTCCATTCAGGACCCGCGCGAGCGTCCGATGGACAAACAGCAGGCGTCGGACGAAAAGCACCGTCGCTTCCACGACAAAGAGTCCGATTTCCTCGCCTTTGTGAACCTGTGGAACTACCTCGGCGAGCAGCAGAAAGCGCTCTCCTCGAACCAGTTCCGCCGCCAGTGCCGCGTGGATTTCCTTAACTACCTCCGCGTGCGCGAGTGGCAGGATATCTACACCCAGCTGCGCCAGGTTGTGAAAGAGCTGGGCATTCCGGTGAACACTGAACCGGCGGAGTACCGCGAAATTCACATCGCGCTGCTGACCGGCCTGCTGTCCCATATCGGGATGAAGGATGCGGATAAGCAGGAATATACCGGCGCGCGTAACGCGCGTTTCTCCATCTTCCCGGGTTCCGGCTTGTTCAAGAAGCCGCCGAAGTGGACCATGGTCGCGGAGCTGGTGGAAACCAGCCGCCTGTGGGGGCGCATTGCCGCGCGCATCGACCCGGAATGGGTTGAGCCGGTGGCTCAGCACCTGCTGAAACGCTCGTACAGCGAGCCGCACTGGGAGCGCGCGCAGGGCGCGGTGATGGCGACCGAAAAAGTGACCGTTTACGGCCTGCCGGTGGTCGCCGCGCGTAAGGTCAACTACAGCCAGATCGATCCGGCGCTCAGCCGCGAGCTGTTTATCCGCCACGCGCTGGTGGAGGGGGACTGGCAGACGCGCCACGCGTTCTTCCGTGAAAACCTGAAGCTGCGCGCCGAGGTGGAAGAGCTTGAGCACAAGTCCCGACGCCGCGACATTCTGGTGGACGATGAGGCGCTGTTTGAGTTTTACGACCAGCGCATCAGCCATGATGTGATCTCCGCCCGCCACTTTGACAGCTGGTGGAAGAAGGCCAGCAAAGCGACGCCGGACCTGCTCAACTTCGAAAAGAGCATGCTGATTAAAGAGGGGGCGGAGTCGGTCAGCAAGCTCGACTACCCGAACTTCTGGCATCAGGGCAACCTCAAGTTGCGTCTGACCTACCAGTTTGAACCGGGAACCGACGCGGACGGCGTAACCGTCCACATTCCGCTGCCGCTGTTAAACCAGGTCGACGAGAGCGGGTTTGAGTGGCAAATCCCCGGCCTGCGCCGCGAGCTGGTGATTGCGCTGATCAAATCCCTGCCGAAACCGGTGCGGCGCAATTTTGTGCCAGCGCCAAACTATGCGGAAGCGTTTCTGGGCCGCGTCACGCCGCTGGAACTGCCGCTGCTGGACGCGCTGGAGCGTGAGTTCCGCCGCATGACCGGCACCACTATCGACCGCGAAGACTGGAACTGGGATCAGGTGCCCGATCACCTGAAAATCAGCTTCCGCGTGGTGGATGATAAAAACAAAAAGCTGCTGGAAGGGCGTTCCCTCAGCGAGCTGAAAGAGGCGCTGAAAGGCAAAGTTCAGGAGACGCTTTCTGCGGTGGCGGACGACGGCATCGAGCAGAGCGGGCTGCATATCTGGAGCTTTGGCCAGCTTCCGGAAAGCTACGAGCAGAAGCGCGGCAACTATAAGGTCAAAGCCTGGCCGGCGCTGGTGGACGAACGTGACAGCGTGGCGATCAAACTGTTTGATAACCCGCAGGAACAGCAGCAGATGATGTGGCGCGGGCTGCGCCGCCTGCTGCTGCTCAACATCCCGTCGCCGATCAAGTATCTGCACGAGAAGCTGCCGAACAAAGCCAAGCTGGGGCTCTACTTTAACCCGTACGGCAAAGTGCTGGATCTGATTGACGACTGCATCTCCTGCGGCGTGGACAAGCTGATCCACGAGGCGGGTGGCCCGGTCTGGACGGAAGAAGGTTTTGCGAAGCTGCATGACAAGGTGCGCGCCGAGCTGAACGACACCGTGGTGGAGATAGCCAAACAGGTCGAGCAGATCCTCACCGCCGTGTTCAATATCAACAAGCGCCTGAAGGGGCGCGTGGATATGACCATGGCGCTGGGGCTGTCGGACGTGAAGGCGCAGATGGCGGGGCTGGTGTACCGCGGCTTTGTCACCGGCAACGGCTTTAAGCGTCTGGGCGATACGCTGCGCTATCTGCAGGCGATTGAAAAACGTCTGGAGAAAATGGCGATCGATCCGCACCGCGATCGCGCGCAGATGCTGAAAGTGGAGAGCGTGCAGCAGGCGTGGCAGCAGTGGTTAAACAAGCTGCCGCCGGCGCGCCGCGACGATGAAGATGTGCAGGAGATCCGCTGGATGATCGAGGAGCTGCGCGTCAGCTTCTTTGCCCAGCAGCTCGGTACGCCGTATCCGATTTCGGATAAACGTATATTGCAGGCGATGGAGCAGATTTCCGCTTAACGTCCTTACCCGGTTTTCTCCCTCTCCCTGTGGGCTGAGGGTTCCCCACAAATTAATGCGAGCACTGAACAATCCCCTCGCCCCTTTGGGGAGAGTGTTAGGGTGAGGGGAACATACGGCAGTGGTGGTCATTCCGTTCACTTTATGTTCCTTGCTACTCTGTAAATGCTGTTTCGGTGAACGTGCCAGGGCGGCTCAATCGCCGCCGCCCTGGCGACCCGGGCTCCCGGCGGTAAATCGCCGCTACGCGGTACCTTCGGCTAATTCCTTTCGGCTTATCGGGGACGGGCGGAGGTAACATCCCTGTAAAGCCCGCC
>NZ_JADCLB010000029.1:0-25826 GCF_014982245.1 Enterobacter cloacae complex sp. P6RS | reverse complement strand
TTGTGGGGAACCCTCAGCCCGGTGGGAGAGGGCACCCGGCCGCACGATATAAACTTTAAATCACACCCTGCCCAATCATCGCATCCGCCACCTTCACGAACCCGGCGATATTCGCCCCGCGCACGTAGTTGGTTTGCGACGCTTCACCGCCATACTCCACGCAGGCGTGATGAATATCCAGCATGATGTGGTGCAGACGGGCATCCACTTTCTCCGCCTTCCAGCCGAGCCGCGCCGCGTTTTGCGCCATCTCCAGGCCGGAGGTCGCCACGCCGCCCGCGTTCGCCGCCTTGCCTGGCGCAAACAGCACGCCCGCCTCCAGGAACAGATCCGTCGCCTCGATAGTGGTCGGCATATTCGCCCCTTCGGCCACCGCCTTCACGCCGTTGCTAATCAGCGTGCGTGCGGCGTCCGCGTCCAGTTCGTTTTGCGTGGCGCACGGCAGGGCGATATCCACCGGCACGCCCCACGGCTGTTTGCCTTCCAGATACGTCAGGCCAAACTCCGCGGCATAATCGGCAAGTTGGCCATCGCGGCTGGCTTTGATTTCGCACAGGCGCGCCAGCTTCTCCGCCGTAAAGCCCGCTTCGTCCACTACCGTGCCTTTAGAGTCGGAGGCCGTCACCACGCGGGCACCAAACTGCATCGCTTTTTCGATAGCGTACTGCGCCACGTTACCGGAGCCGGAGACCGCCACGCGCATCCCCTCGAAACCTAAGCCGTGACGCTTGAGCATTGCCTCGGTGAAGTAAACCAGGCCGTAGCCGGTCGCCTCCGGGCGGATCAGGCTGCCGCCAAACGATAACCCTTTGCCGGTAAAGACGCAGGCGCTGTTGTTGGAGAGCTTTTTCATCATCCCGGCCATAAAGCCCACTTCGCGGGCCCCCACGCCGATATCCCCTGCCGGTACGTCGGTGTCCGGGCCGAGGTGGCGGTAAAGCTCGGTCATTAGCGCCTGACAGAAACGCATCACTTCGCCTTCGCTTTTGCCTTTCGGGTCGAAATCGCTCCCGCCTTTACCGCCGCCCATTGGCAGGGTGGTGAGTGCGTTTTTAAACGTCTGCTCAAAGCCAAGGAATTTCAGAATCGACAGGTTCACGGAAGGGTGGAAGCGCATGCCGCCCTTAAACGGGCCGATGGCGGAGTTAAACTGCACGCGCCAGGCACGGTTGACCTGTACCTGGTTGCGGTCATCCACCCAGGTCACGCGGAACTGGATCACACGCTCTGGTTCAACCAGACGTTCCAGCAGCGACAGTTGACGATAGCGCGGGTTTTCTTCAAGGAACGGCCAGAGGGTAGTCATTACTTCACGAACGGCCTGAGCAAATTCGCTTTGGTGCGGGTCGCGCTGCTGAACATAGGCAAGGAAACTTTCCAGAGAGCGTGTCTGATCCATAGATATAAGAACCTCTTATAGTCATTAATGTATGTTGCTTATGCGATTTGTGTTGTTTTTTTGACTATACCACCCGTACCGCTTTGTGAAGCAAGCAGAAATGTGGACCGAAAGGGAAATTAATGACCCGGGCCGCGTCATAACAAAAAGCGATGGCGCGCTAAATTAAAGATTCTGCCCGATTTACCGTTATAGTCATTATCAGGACACAACAGGAAGAGAAGTCTATGAACCGTTACGTGATGGCCGCGTTATCATTGATGTTGACCGCAGGCGCGCAGGCTGACCGCATTCGCCCGGATGTAGAAGTGAACGTGCCGCCGGAGGTGTTTAGCTCCAGCGGCCAGCGCGCGCAGCCGTGTAACCAGTGCTGTATCTACCAGGATCAAAACTATTCTGAAGGGGCCGTCGTGAAGGCGGATGGCGTGCTGCTGCAGTGCCAGCGCGATGAACGTACCATCAGCACGAACCCGCTGGTCTGGCGGCGCGTAAAAGAATAAACGCCTCCAGCAGCGGAATATCCGCCGGAGCTAACTCATAACTGAAAGCCTCTTCCGGCGTACACCACGCCAGCGCGCTGTGGTAGTGCGCCGTTAACTCTCCGCTGAAGCGGGGTACGTGCCAGGCGTGCAGGTTGATTAACCGCTGTGATACCTCGCGCTGATGGCTCGCCACGTACTGCTCAGGCTGAGCCTCGATACCCAGCTCTTCACGCAGCTCGCGGATAAGCGCCTCAGGCTGGGTTTCTCCGGCCTCCACTTTGCCGCCAGCGAACTCCCACATTCCCGGCTGGTCGGCCTGAGCAGGGCGCTGTGCCAGTAAAATTTTGTCGTCTTTTTCGATGATGGCCGCAACGACATCGACTGTTTTTAGCATGGTCGTCAATACTTGATAGCGAAAAACGCCATATTATCGTGCCCTTTCAAAGAGTCCAGCCATCAGGAGAATCAGGTGAAAGAGACGTCCACCTGGGTAGAGCCCATCCCAACCCTTCCGGCGAGCGTAAAACCTATTGCCGCCATGCAGCAAAAACACTTCGGTGCCGTGCTGAACCCCACGCGCTGGTGGGGACGCATGCCGCGTCTGTTCTGGCTGGTCGCTTTGTTTGTGGGGTTTCTGGAGCGCAGAAAAGCGCGCCTGACGCCAGTGCTGCGCTCGCTGCTCATGACGCGCGTATCGCAGCTGTGCCACTGTGCGTTCTGCATTGACGCCAACAGCCTGCGTCTGGCCGAGCGCTGCGGCGCGCTGGATAAAGTCCATGCCGTAAGCGGCTGGGCTGATTCTGACGTGTTCAGTGAACAGGAACGCGCGGCGCTGGCCTATGCGGAGGCGGTGACCGCCACGCCGCCCCGGGTGGATGAAGCAATCAAAATGGCGATGAAACGCCACTTTACGGATGATGCCATCACTGAAATGACGGCGCTCATTGCCTTTCAGAATCTCTCGGCCCGGTTTAATGCCGCGCTGGATATACCAGCACAGGGGCTGTGCGCCACGTTTAAGGGGAAGCCTGATGCTTGACCGTCACCTGCACCCGCAGGTAAAGCCCGCTCTGGACCGTCTGGTATCCGTGCTGGATAAGCCGGGCGTTACGCCCGACGGATTAACGCTTGCCGGGTTTGCCATCGGCCTGCTGGCGTTGCCGTTTCTGGCCCTCGGCTGGTATCCGGCGGCGCTGGCCGCCATCGTCCTGAACCGCCTGCTGGATGGTCTGGACGGCGCGCTGGCGCGTCGGAGAGGGCTGACGGATGCGGGAGGGTTTCTCGATATCGCCCTCGATTTTCTGTTCTATGCGCTGGTGCCGTTTGGCTTTGCGCTGGCTGCACCCGCAGCGAATGCGCTGGCGGCGGCCTGGCTGTTGTTTGCGTTTATCGGCACCGGCAGCAGTTTTCTCGCCTTTGCCGCGCTGGCGGCGAAGCACGATATCGACAACCCCGGCTATGCGCATAAGTCGTTTTACTATATCGGCGGGTTAACGGAAGGGACGGAGACCATCGCGCTGTTCGTGCTGTGCTGCCTGTTTCCGGCACAGTTTACGCTGTTCGCGTGGATATTCGGCGCGTTGTGCTGGCTGACCACCACAACGCGCATCTGGAGCGGCTACGTGACGCTGAAGTCACTCACCCGTTAGAGAGCACTCTCTGGTCCGCGCTCTCCGGCGGTGACCGGGTTCTGCGGGTGGCTGCTCCATTCGTACCAGCCGCCGTCATAGACGGCGATATTTTTCCAGCCCATCGCCCGGGCGTACATAAAGGTTTCGGCCGCCCGCCAGCCGGTGCCGCAGTAAAACGCGACCTGCTGTTCCGGCAGAATATTCCAGCGCTTCCACTGGGCGGCGATGTCGTCAGCGCTGCGCATGGTGCCATCCGGGTTATGGAAATCCTCCATGTGGGTGGCATCGCTGCCCGCATGGCCCCAGCGGGCGCCGGCAATTTCACCTTTTGGCTTGATGTAGCTGTAGCCGCTGGTTTCGCCGATAAACTCCGGCCATGAACGAATGCTGACCAGGGAGGCATCCTGACGGTGCAGCATGCCGCGCGCCTGTTCCATATCCACCATCAGCTGCGGCTGGCCGGGGATCGGCGCACCAAAATCAGGGGCAGGAGCCACTTTGCCGGGCGTACCGCGCTCAACCGGCAGACCGGCATCTGACCACGCCTTCCAGCCGCCATCGAGAAGGCGCACATCCTTCACGCCCGCGTAGAGCATGATCTGCGCCACGCGCGCGGCGGCGTAAACGTCGCGCCCGTACAGAATGACGGTGGTATCGTGACGGATCCCGTGCTTTGCCAGCATTGCTTTCAGCCTGTCGTCGGAGACTTTGTTCCACAGCGGCTCGCTTTCCACCTCGTTGGTGTCAATGTAGCCCGCGCCGGGAATGTGGTTAAGCAGGTAAAACTTCGGCGCGCCCCAGGCCGCCTCTATGACTTTCCATTCGCCCGCCGGCGCGGCGGTCACCGGTTTGCCCTGCTGAAGCCGGTGGATCCACTGCGGGTAAACCAGCTGTTCAAAGTGGGGCAGGCGCTGAAGGCGGTCGGGCGTCCGCAGAGCATCGCTGAGCAGCGAAACGTGGCGGTAACCAGCTTTCTCCAGACGGGCTTTCACCGCCTGGTTATCGTTCTCGTCGCCATACAGCGCGATGGACGTCGCAGGGGTAAGCTGATGCTGTTTTGCCCAAAGTGCAATCTGCTCGTCGCTCATGGCGCTAAGCCAGGCGGCTGCCAGGTTGAGCGCAGCGGGTTCGTGCCCGGAAGGACCGCTGAGGGTCTGCGGCCAGCCGTTATAGAAGGCGCTGGGGCGGGTGTCGATTGCCGCGCCGTGCTGCGCCTGAAGCTGAGACAGCGTCATCGCGTTGGCCATATCAGCAGCCTGAGAGGAAAAAGAGGCGAGGCCGCAGATCAGGGCCAGCGCGGTCAGTTGAGAAACACGTTTCATCGAATAACCTGACGTCAGTAAAAGAGGGGGGCATTGTCGTCTCTCCCGAAACGGAAAACATTGCGTTAGCACATTATTGCCAGCGAGAAATCTCCATCACCTCGCCGCCGGGCGGAATATCGTCCTCGTCATGGGTGACCAGCACCACCGGAATATTGCGCGCGCGGACGGCGTCAAATACCCATGCCCGGAACGTCGTGCGTAACGCTTTATCAAGGCGGCTGAACGGTTCGTCCAGCAGCAGCGCCTGCGGCTCTGCGAGCAGGGCGCGCAGCAGGCTCACCCGGGCGCGCTCTCCGCCGGAAAGGGTGGCCGGATCGCTGTCGTAATGACCGCCAAGCCCGGCAGAATCCAGCGCCTGCTCGACCGCTTCCCGCCGTGCGCGTCCCGCGATCCGCTCAGGCAAGGCCAGCAGCAAATTTTGCCCAACGCTGAAAGGGTCGAACAGCAGCG
This sequence comes from Enterobacter cloacae complex sp. P6RS, assembly GCF_014982245.1. Classification (NCBI taxonomy): domain Bacteria; kingdom Pseudomonadati; phylum Pseudomonadota; class Gammaproteobacteria; order Enterobacterales; family Enterobacteriaceae; genus Enterobacter; species Enterobacter cloacae complex sp. P6RS. The sequence goes on along the minus strand of NZ_JADCLB010000029.1, from coordinate 20,539 downwards.
CGTCCTGAAAAAGAATCCCCAGACCGCGGGATTCGACGGGCAAACCGTCGCAGCGGCGTTCGCCGATCCGCAGTTCGCCCCGCGCCTGAAAATCCTCTGACAACGCGCCGACCATCCAGGCAAAAAGGGTCGATTTGCCGCTGCCGGACGGCCCCATCAGGGTGACAATCTCCCCGCGGGGTACGCAAAAATTGACCTTGCGGAAAAGCGGTTCGATGGTGAGATCGTTGACCTTGAGCATTAGCGTAATCCTTGACGGTAGCGGCCCGCGAGCCGGGATAACAGCGCAGCAAGACCGAATACGACGCCCGTGACCAGCAGTAATCCCAGGGCACGGTTAGCGAGAACCGGGATGCTGCCTCCGCTGCTGAGCGCGACGGTCTCGGTGGTCAGCGTGGCGAAACGCCCCGCGCCCAGCCACAGGGTCGGCATATATTGGGCCATGCTGACGGAAAAGCCGGTGGCAAAGGCCAGCAGCGCAGGACGCACCAGCAGGGGACATTTCAGCAGGCAGAAAATTTTTGCCCGCCGCCAGCCGAGCGTTCTGGCGGTAAGGATAAGCCGGGGATCGATCCGCCGCCAGGCGGGCTGCAGCACCAGCAGCATCCACGGTAATACCCACAGCAGATGGCTCCAGAGCACGGCGATAAAGCCTCCGTCGAGACCCAGATGCAAAGCAATCGCGTATTGCCCGGTGACGAGCGGCAGTGCCGGAAGGGCGAGCGGTAGCCACACCCATGCCGCGCCGCGCTGCGGTCCCCATTCCAGCCAGAGAAAAATGACGATGAGGGCGATAAGGCTCGAAAGCAGACCGAAGGAGAGGCTGGTTCCCACGGGACCTACGTCGTCCCGCTGCGCCAGCATCAACAGCACGGCGGCGCAAAGGAGGCCGCATGCGGGCAAAAAGCCGCTGAATGCGCGTTCAGGCAGGACGAGATGCAACCTGCGGCGCGTCCCGCTCAGGTCCGGAATCGCGCGACGCCAGACCTTCCACAGGCCGTACCCCAGCGCGGCAAGCGCGGCCAGCAAAAGAAGGAGCACCAGGCACAGCAGCGTTCCTTTCACCTGCTGCTGCGCGTCGCCCTGGCTCAGCCACTGCCAGGCCAGCACGGCCAGCGTGGGCGGGTTGCCGGGCCCGAGAACGATCGCTACGTCCACAACCGACAGCGACCACGCCAGCACCGCCAGCATCACCGCCCCGAGGACGGGCGCGATCGCCGGAAGGATCAGCCAGCTGAGCGTCTGAAAACGTCCGTAGCCAAAGGTTTGCAGGACGATCTTCTGCTGCGCAAGCCCTTTTTCCGGCAGCACGGCGTAAATGGCCCACAGCACGAATGCGCTCTCTTTGACCGCGAGCGTCAGGCCCAGCCCTACGCCGTAGCGGTCAAACGGCGGCGAACAGACGGTACAAACCTGATAAAACAGTCCGCCCTCGGCAAACAGCAGTAGCGCGCTGGTGGCGAAGGCCACGTGGGGGATCGCCAGCAGCCACGGCAGGCGCGTGCTGAGGCGCCGCCAGCGGGTGCGGGGCCAGAAAAGAGCCACGAGGGAAAGGGCGATAAACAAGGCCCCCAGCGTAGCGATAAGCGTTGAGACCAGCGTGGCAACGGCTGCCTGCGGCAGCTGAGGATCGTTTAGCAGCCGCTGCCAGTTTGTCACGGAAAAGGCCGGCGCGAACAGCACGGTGCCAGCGGGCAGGATCGGCAGATAAATCACCGTCATCGCCAGCCAGACAAGCCAGCCTAACGGGTGCCGTAACGACGCAGCCATTCCTGCTCCAGCGCGTTCACCCACGCGGACTGCGGCTCCGGGAGCACCTTCGGTAGCCCCTGAGGCGTGTGGGCCTGCAGCTGTTTCGCTTCACGTTCGGGCAGCGTTTTCGCATCCAGCACGCTCGGATCCCCCCAAATGGCCGGGTCGGCCTTGCGGATCTGCGCCTGCGGCGACAGCAGGAAATTGGCGACCACTTTCGCCCCCGCGCTCGCGCTGGCATTAGCCGGAATAGCGACAAAATGCACGTTGCCGAGCATCCCGCCCTGAAAACCAAAGCTGTAGCTGTCGGCAGGCAGTTCGCCGCTAGCCACTTTTTGCTGCGCATGCGCCGGGTTAAAGGTCAGCGACAGGTTCAGACTTCCGCTGGCGAGCAGGGCATCCATCCGGGCGGGTGAGGGAGGGAAGTCTTTTCCTTCACGCCACAGCAGCGGGTGCAGTTTATCGAGGTAGCCCCAGAGCGGCGCCGTAACCTGGGCAAACGTATCATCAGGCGCTTTTTGTAACGCCTCGGGATGCGCCGTAAGCGTCAGCAGCAACTGCTCAAGAAAGGCCGTGCCGGTAAAATCGGGTGGGCGAGGATAGCTCACCTTGCCCGGGTGCTGCTGCGCGTACGCCAGCAGCGCCTGCGGATCCTCCGGCGGCAATGGCATGCTGGCTTTGCGGGCGATAAAGGTCAGCTGCGCGCCGCCCCACGGCGATTCCGCCCCGTCGGTTGGAATCGCAAAATCTTCCGTAACGGGTTTACGGGTATCGACATAGCGCCAGTTGGGCAGACTCTGCGCCCACCCGGTTTGCAGCAGGTTCGCCTCTTTTAGCGTGCGGAAGTTCTCGCCGTTCACCCACAGGAGGTCGACCGAGCCGTTGGTCTTACGCCCTGCGGCGGCTTCCGTCTGAATACGTTTGACCGCATCGGCGGCATCCGCCAGCGGGACGATTTTTAGGGTGATGGAATAGTGCGTTTGCATCTCACCGCTGACCCACTCAAGGTAGCGGTTAACCGCCGGATCGCCGCCCCAGGCGTTAAACCAGACGGTCTGGCCTTTGGCCTGCTGTTGAATAGCTTGCCAGCCGTCGGCGGCATAGAGGGGGGCTGCCAGCAGCAGACCGGTCAGAAACGTGCAAAAACGCACACGGCGCATAATGCCTCACTTTTTATCAGCAGGGAGATAGCGGGAAAACAGCCGGCGCGTAACCAGCGGTAATAACCCCAGTAGTGTAAAGGCGAATACCGCGCCCGGCGACAAAATATCGCGCAGCGATGCCACTTTTCCCAGCTCCCGCCCGGCGTTCAGAAAGATAACCGTCGCGGGCAGCATGGCGAGCTGGCTGACCCACCAGTAGCGCCGGACCGTGATGCGGGTCAGCCCCATCAGTAAATTCACCAGGAAAAACGGGAACAGCGGCATCAGGCGCAGGGCAAAAAGATAGCCCGCGCCGTCGCGCGCCATGCCCGCATTTACCGTTGCCATCTGTCGGGCAAACCGCCGCTGCACCCAGTCGCGCAGCAGGTAACGGCTGGCGAGCATCGCCAGCGTGGCCCCGAGCGTGGAGGCAAACGAAACCAGCACGGTGCCTTCCCACAGCGTAAATAACGCCCCGCCCAGCAGGGTCAGAACCGCCGCGCCGGGTATCGAGAGAGCGGAAACCGCCACGTAAAGCGCAAAGAAGATCAGCGCGCTACGCAGCGGCGCGTGGTCGACATGGGAGAGTAGCGTCTGCTGGTGGGTTTTAATTCCTGCCAGAGAAAGCGTGTCAGGCGGCAGAATGACAAGTGTCATAAGAAATGCGCCCATAAGGGCGCACAGGAAGAGTGTTTTTCGTATGTTCACGCGCGATTACAGCTTGAATTTAGCCCATACCGGCGCGTGGTCCGACGGTTTTTCCATGCTGCGGATGTCGTAGTCGATCCCGGTTTCGATGCAGCGCTCCGCCAGCGGCGTACTCGCCAGCAGCAGATCGATACGCAGGCCGCGGTTGTCGTCAAAGCCCTTCGAGCGGTAGTCAAACCACGAGAAGCGATCCTGCGTTTCCGGGTTGGCATTGCGGAAGGTATCCACCAGTCCCCAGCCCAGCAGGCGCTCCATCCACTCACGCTCTTCCGGCAGGAAGGAGCATTTGCCGGTGCGCAGCCAGCGCTTGCGGTTCTCTTCGCCGATGCCGATATCCAGATCCGTCGGGCTGATGTTCATGTCGCCCATGATCAGCACCGGATTCTCTTTTTTCAGTTCGGTCGTCAGATAGTTCTGCAGATCCTGATAAAACTTCGCTTTGGCCGGGAATTTTGTCTCGTGATCGCGGCTCTCACCCTGCGGGAAATAGCCGTTAATGACCGTAATATTCCCGAGCGCGGAGGGCACTTCCGCCATGATGATGCGGCGCTGGGCTTCTTCACCGTCGCCGGGGAAGCCGCGGCGCACGGAAACCGGCGTGTCTTTGGTGAGCAGCGCGACGCCATAGTGACCTTTCTGACCGTGGTAAAAGACGTTGTAGCCTAGTTTCGCCACCTCTTCGAGGGGGAACATGTCGTCGTGAACCTTGGTCTCCTGCAGGCCGATCACATCTGGCTGATGTTGCTCAACAATGGCTTCTAGCTGATGAGGGCGGGCGCGCAGGCCGTTGATATTAAAAGAGACAAATTTCATAGTCGCTGCCAGTGCAAGGTGAATAGTGCATGGATGGTAGCAGAATTTGCGTCAACTGTTACCGGGTTCGACCAATAACTGCGACAGATATTGCCGGTGGTGCAATATTTGCACCATTCTGACGCGCTTCGCCCTCAAACAGGGCGTAAAGGGCCGATAAATTTCGCGAGCGATCACAATTCCAGAATTATATTTGGCCTGTGCATACTCTTTCTGATTTTCATGCGGCAAAGCGCCGCTTGTCGTAAAAATATTCACTTTTTATGCACTAACAGTGAATAACTCCATATTGTAACCTATTGATATTCTGTTACCTCACCCCGTTTATGCATTTTTATCGCTGGCTGGCACGAAGGCTGCAATCTACATTCACAGTGCAAACACTCAATTATTTAACATTCAAATAACTTTTTATTTACCGGATGAGGTCGCTATGTCTCTGTCAATTACGCGTGAAAATTTCGATGAATGGATGATGCCGGTTTACGCTCCGGCGGCTTTTATTCCGGTTCGCGGGGAAGGCTCACGCCTGTGGGATCAGCAGGGTAAAGAGTATATCGACTTTGCCGGGGGGATTGCGGTGAATGCGCTGGGTCATGCCCACCCGGCGCTGCGTCAGGCGCTGAATGACCAGGCGGCGAAGTTCTGGCATACCGGCAACGGCTTTACCAACGAGCCCGCACTGCGCCTGGCGAAAAAGCTGATTGACGCGACCTTCGCTGAAAAAGTCTTTTTCTGTAACTCCGGCGCGGAAGCCAACGAAGCGGCGCTGAAGCTGGCGCGCAAATATGCCCACGACAAGTTTGGGACGCACAAGAGCGGGATTGTGGCGTTTAAAAATGCGTTCCACGGGCGCACGCTCTTTACCGTAAGCGCGGGCGGCCAGCCTTCTTATTCTCAGGATTTCGCTCCGCTGCCGCCGGATATTCGCCACGGCATTTATAACGATCTGCAGTCCGCCAGCGAGCTGATTAACGACACCACCTGCGCGGTGATTGTCGAACCGATGCAGGGCGAGGGCGGCGTGCTTCCGGCGCAAAAGGCATTCCTGCAGGGGCTGCGCGAGCTGTGCGACCGTCACGACGCGGTCCTGATTTTCGACGAAGTGCAGACCGGCGTGGGCCGCACCGGCGAGCTGTATGCCTATATGCACTACGGCGTGACGCCGGACGTTCTCTCTACCGCCAAAGCGCTGGGCGGCGGCTTCCCGATTGGCGCGACGCTGACCACCGATAAATTCGCCAGCGTGATGACCGTGGGCACCCACGGCACCACCTACGGCGGTAACCCGCTGGCCACCGCCGTCGCCGGACAGGTTCTCGACATCATTAACACCCCTGAGGTGCTGAAGGGCGTTAAGCAGCGTCACGAGTGGTTCGTTGAGCGCCTGAACGCCATTAACGGCAAGCTTGGCCTGTTTAAAGAAATTCGCGGCCTGGGGCTGTTGATCGGCTGCGAGCTCACGGCTGAGTTTGCCGGAAAAGCGAAGCTTATTTCACAGGAAGCGGCAAAAGCGGGCGTGATGGTGCTGATTGCCGGTGCCAACGTGGTGCGTTTTGCCCCTGCGCTGATTGTCAGCGAGGAAGAGGTGCAAACCGGTCTGGATCGTTTTGCGCTGGCGTGTGAGAAGGTGAAATCCGGGGTGTCATCATGATGGTCATCCGTCCCGTTGAGCGCGGCGATATTGCCGGGCTCATGCAGCTTGCCGGTAAGACGGGAGGCGGGCTGACCTCGCTTCCTGCCGATGAAAAAACGCTGTCGGCGCGCATTGAGCGCGCCCTGCAAACCTGGCAGGGGACGTTGCCAAAAAGCGAACAGGGTTACGTGTTCGTGCTGGAAGACACCGAAACGGGGAGCGTGGCCGGGATCTGCGCCATCGAAGTGGCCGTCGGGCTTAACGACCCGTGGTACAACTACCGCGTCGGCACCATGGTTCACGCCTCGAAAGAGCTGAACGTCTATAACGCGCTGCCCACGCTGTTTCTCTGTAATGACCACACGGGGGCCAGCGAGCTCTGCACGCTGTTCCTCGACCCGGCGTGGCGCAAAGAGGGCAACGGCTATCTGCTCTCCAAATCGCGCTTTATGTTTATGGCCGCTTTCCGCGATCGCTTTAACGAAAAAGTGGTGGCAGAGATGCGCGGCGTGATCGATGACAAAGGCTACTCGCCCTTCTGGGAGAGCCTGGGCGAGCGTTTCTTCTCGATGGAGTTCAGCCGGGCGGACTATCTCTGCGGCACCGGCCAGAAAGCGTTTATCGCGGAGCTGATGCCTAAACATCCTATCTATACCCATTTCTTAACGCCGGAAGCGCAGGCGGTAATTGGCGAAGTGCATCCGCAAACCGCGCCTGCCCGCGCGGTGCTGGAGAAAGAGGGCTTCCGCTACCGTAACTATGTCGACATCTTTGACGGCGGGCCAACGCTTGAGTGCGATATCGACCGCGTGCGCGCCATCCGCAAAAGCCGCCTGGTTGAGGTATCCGAAGGCCAGCCCGCGCCGGGTGACTGGCCGGCATGCCTGGTGGCGAACGAAAATTACGCCAACTTCCGCGCCATGCTGGTGCGGACCAACCCGAAATGTGAACGTCTGGTGCTGACGGCTGCAGAGCTGGATGCCCTGAAATGTAACGCCGGCGATACGGTTCGCCTGGTGCGTCTCTGCCCTGAGGAGAAAACAGCATGACATTATGGATTAACGGTGACTGGGTAACGGGCGAAGGCGAACAGCGCGTAAAAACCAATCCAGTTGGAAAAGAGGTGCTGTGGAAGGGAAATGACGCCAGCGTCGCGCAGGTCGAGCAGGCCTGCCGTTCCGCACGACACGCGTTTCCCGCGTGGGCAAAACGGCCATTCGCCGAGCGCCAGGCGCTTATTGAAAAATTTGCCGGACTGCTGGAGGCCAACAAGGCCGAGCTGACGCGCATCATCGCGTCCGAAACCAGCAAACCGCGCTGGGAAGCGGCGACCGAAGTGACGGCGATGATCAATAAAATCGCTATTTCGGTTAAGGCGTACCACACCCGCACCGGCGAGCAGTATACCGAGATGCCGGATGGCGCGGCCACGCTGCGCCACCGTCCGCACGGCGTGCTGGCGGTGTTTGGCCCGTATAACTTCCCTGGGCATCTGCCGAATGGTCACATTGTGCCCGCGCTGCTGGCGGGCAATACCGTCATCTTCAAACCGAGCGAGCTTACGCCGTTAACCGGCGAGGCGGTGGTGAAGCTGTGGGAGCAGGCCGGGCTGCCGCCGGGCGTGCTGAACCTCGTGCAGGGCGGGAGGGAAACCGGCCAGGCGCTGAGCGCGCTGAGCGATATCGACGGCCTGCTGTTTACCGGCAGCGCCGGAACGGGCTATCAGCTGCACCGCCAGCTGGCGGGTCAGCCGGAGAAAATTCTGGCGCTGGAGATGGGCGGCAACAACCCGCTGATTGTCGAAGATCCTGATGATATCGACGCTGCGGTACACCTGACGATCCAGTCCGCCTTTATTACCGCCGGACAGCGCTGCACCTGCGCCCGCCGCCTGCTGGTCAAGCGCGGCGAGCAGGGAGATATCTTCCTGAAACGTCTGGTAGAGGTGAGCGCGCGGCTGGTGCCAGCCACGTGGGATGCCGACCCGCAGCCGTTTATCGGCGGGCTGATCTCCGAACAGGCCGCGCTGAACGTGCTCAACGCCTGGCAGGACCACGTAGCGCGTGGGGCGAAAACCCTGCTGGAGCCGAAGCAGGTTCAGCCGGGTACCTCGCTGCTGACGCCGGGCATCGTTGAGATGAGTGGTGCGAGCAGCGTGCCGGATGAAGAGGTGTTTGGCCCGCTGCTGTGCGTTTGGCGTTACGACGATTTTGATGCGGCCATTGCGATGGCGAATAACACCCGCTACGGCCTGTCGAGCGGGCTGATATCGCCGCATCGCGAGAAGTTTGAACAACTGCTGCTGGAAGCGCGTGCCGGGATCGTAAACTGGAATAAACCGCTGACCGGGGCGGCGAGCACCGCGCCGTTCGGCGGCGTGGGCGCCTCGGGCAACCATCGCGCCAGCGCCTGGTATGCCGCCGATTACTGCGCGTGGCCGATGGCGAGTCTGGAAACCCCGGCGCTGACGCTGCCGGAGACGCTTAATCCGGGGCTCGATTTTACGAAGGGAGAAGGCCATGAAAGCGCGTGAAGTCAACTTTGACGGGCTGGTGGGGCTGACGCACCACTATGCCGGTCTCTCCTTTGGTAATGAAGCCTCGACGAAGCACCGCTTTCAGGTCTCCAACCCGAAGCTGGCGGCGAAGCAGGGGCTGCTAAAAATGAAGGCGCTGGCGGATGCCGGCTTCCCGCAGGCGGTGATCCCGCCGCAGGAACGCCCTAACGTGGCGGTGCTGCGCCAGCTAGGATTTAGCGGTACGGACGAGCAGGTCGTCGAAAAAGCGGGTACGCAGACGCCGCATTTGCTCTCTGCGGCAAGCTCTGCCTCTTCAATGTGGGTGGCAAACGCGGCCACCGTCGCGCCGTCAGCCGATACGCTGGATGGTAAAGTCCACTTGACGGTGGCGAACCTGAATAATAAGTTTCATCGCGCCACCGAAGCGGACACCACCGAGCGCGTGCTGCGCGCTATTTTCAAGCATGACGCCCATTTTGAGATCCATCAGGCCCTGCCGCAGGTGGCGATGTTTGGCGACGAAGGTGCGGCCAACCATAACCGGCTGGGTGGCGATTACGGCGATCCCGCCGTGCAGCTGTTTATCTACGGGCGGGAAGAGGGCGGCCACGCCGCGCCAACCCGTTATCCAGCGCGTCAGACGCTCGCGGCCAGCCAGGCGGTTGCGCGCCTGAACCAGGTCAATCCTTCCCAGGTGATTTTTGCCCAGCAGAACCCGCACGTGATCGACCAGGGCGTGTTCCATAACGACGTGATTGCCGTGTCCAACCGCCAGGTGCTGTTCTGCCATGAGCAGGCCTTTGCCCATCAGGATAAGCTGCTCGCCACGCTGCACGAACGCGTGCCCGGCTTTATGCCGATCCAGGTGCCAACGCAGGCGGTCAGCGTTCAGGACGCGGTCGAAACCTATCTGTTCAACAGCCAGCTGCTGAGCCGCGATGACGGCAGCATGATGCTGGTGCTGCCGCAGGAGTCCCGGGATCATCGGGGCGTGTGGCGCTACCTCACCGAACTGGTGAAGGCTGATAACCCGATTGACGAGCTGCGCGTGTTTGACCTGCGCGAAAGCATGGCTAACGGCGGTGGTCCCGCCTGTCTGCGCCTGCGGGTCGTGTTAACGCCAAATGAAATACAGGCCGTTAACCCGGCAGTCATGATGAATGAGACGCTCTTTAACACCCTGAACGACTGGGTGGACCGCTACTATCGCGACCGGTTGACGCAGGCCGATCTGGTTGACCCGCAGCTGCTGCGCGAAGGGCGCGAGGCGCTGGACGCGTTATCGTCAATCCTGCAGCTGGGCTCGGTTTACCCGTTCCAGCGCTAAAGGAGTGGATATGGAAAATTTACTGGCGCTGACCCTGGCCGATGAAACGCCGGACCAGAGTGAGGGGGAAGGCCCCTCATTCCGCTGGCGGTGGCTGGGGCGCGGGGTGCTTGAGCTGACGCCGAAGTCCAGCAGTGCGTTATCGCTGCTGCTTTCCTCGGGGATCCATGGGAATGAAACCGCACCCGTTGAGATCGTCGATGGGCTGCTGCGCGCGCTGTATCGCGGCGAGATATCCCTTGCGTGCCGCGTGCTGGTGGTGCTTGGCAATCCGCCTGCGCTGGCGCAAAACAAACGGTACCTGGTTAGCGACATTAACCGCATGTTCGGCGGTCGCTGGTCGCAGTTTCCGCAGAGTGACGAAACGGCGCGCGCGCAGTGGCTGGAGAACGTCGTGACGACGTTTTTTGCCGTGGCGGGACCGGCGCGCTGGCATCTGGATCTGCATACGGCGATCCGCGCCTCTTACCATGTCAGATTCGGCGTTCTGCCGCAGCGCAATCAGCCGTGGGATGAAGCGTTTCTGAGCTGGCTGGGGGATGCCGGGCTGGAGGCGCTGGTGTTTCATCAGTCGCCGGGCGGGACCTTTACTCACTTCACTTGCGAACGGTTTGGCGCGCTGTCCTGTACGCTGGAGCTGGGAAAAGCGCTACCGTTCGGACAGAACGATCTCACGCGCCTTGTGCCAACGGAGCTCGCGCTTCGGGCGCTGCTCGGTGGGACGGCTACCGAGCACGCACATCAGCCCGTTGAGCGGTACCGGGTCGTTCAGCAGATCACCCGCCGCAGCGAGGCTTTCCAGCTTCACATGGCCGCGCACACCCTGAACTTCACGCCGTTTCGCAAAGGGGCTCTGCTGGCGGAAGATGGCGAAGAGCGTTACGAGGTGCAGAAAACCACCGAATATGTGCTGTTCCCCAACCCCTCCGTAGCGTTTGGCCTGCGGGCCGGTCTGATGCTGGAAAAACTCACCTGAACCTTTCCCCTCTCACCATCCGGGAGGGGAAGTAAATATGTTTTCTTAGCGATTAAAGCGCTCTGATTTCTTTTACGGAATATTCCTGGCGAATTGCTTTATTATTCACCGTCACTTCGTTATACTTCTGCTAAATAGCTTTAAAATCATCGTATTGAATATTTCTTGTTGCAACTCTCCACGCTTTATCCTTATTTCCTCCACATTTGGCGAAAAATTGTTTTTTACACTTTCATTGTTTTACCGTTGCTCTGATTAATTGACGATAAATCCCGTAAAGTTAATCTCGTCAACACGGCATAGCGCCGAAGAATAACTGAAAGAAAGGAAATAAATTATGCGTAAGTTTACTGCACTGTTTGTTGCTTCTACCCTGGCTCTGGGCGCTACCAGCATGGCGTTCGCCGCAGATACCGCAACCACCACCGCCGCGCCAGCTGAAGGCAAAATGATGATGCATCATAAAGGCAAGCCGGGTATGCACCACGAGATGATGATGTTCAAAGATTTGAACCTGACGGACGCGCAGAAGCAGCAGATCCGCGACATCATGAAAAGCCAGCGTGACCAGATGAAGCGTCCTCCGCTGGAAGAGCGCCGCGCAATGCATGACATTATTGCCAGCGACAGCTTCGATAAGGCGAAAGCCGAAGCGCAGATCGACAAAATGGCCGAGCAGCACAAAGCCCGCATGCTGGCCCACATGGAAACCCAGAACAAGATCTACAACATTCTGACCCCGGAACAGAAAAAACAGTTTAATGCCAATTTTGAGAAGCGTCTGACAGAACGTCCGGCGATGGAAGGTAAAATGCCAGCACCAACCGAATAATCGGTTCACTCTCTTAAGACCGCCGGGATCCTGTCCACAAAAGCGAAATCGCTGTGGACAGGACCGGCGGTTTTTCTATTCTGCCCTCTTGCCTGCCGCCGCCAGCGCGGTATTCTCCTGTAGTCGCTTCAGAGAATGTCTGTAGAGTCATGGCGTTAGCATTTTTATTAACGTTCCGCTAAGGCCTGCCCGCTCTGCTGCCGATACTGTGTCTGTGAATACCTAACGATAACAAACAAGACTGCAGGGGTAGCGATATCCTTGCCCTGGCACGGGTTGTGCCATTCAGGAGTGGTGATGGAGTTCTTTGATATTCGTAAGATGCCGGTCAGCCTCTGGCGCAATGGTGCTGGCGAAACGCGAGAAATTTGCTGTATCCCTCCCGCGACGCGCGATTTTTTCTGGCGTGCCAGTATCGCGACCATCGCCATCAACGGCGAATTCTCCTCGTTTCCCGGTGTCGACCGGGTCATTACCCTGCTGGAAGGCGGGGAGGTGACGCTGGATGCCGGTCAGGCGTTCTGCCATACCCTTAAACTGCATCAGCCTTACAGTTTTGCCGGCGATTTGCCGGTGAAGGCGCTGCTTTCCGATGGCAGGATGGCGATGGATTTCAACATCATGACCCGGCGCGACTGCTGTAAGGCGAAGGTGCGGGTTGCCGATCGTACTTTTACCACCTTTGGTTCGCGCGGGGGCGTGGTGTTTGTATTAAGCGGGGCGTGGCAATTGGGTGATAAATTGCTCACGGCCGATCAGGGCGCCAGCTGGCAGGAGGGGACCCATACTCTGCGTCTGCTGGAGTCTCAGGGCACCCTGCTGTTCAGTGAAATTAACTGGCTGCCGGGTCACTGAGCGCGATGATCTCGAACTTGCCCGCTAATACGGGCTTGCAGAGGATTTTGTAACCGTCGTGGTCGAATCCCGCGGGGGTGCGCAGCAGGGTTGCCGCGTCGCTTAAATCATCGACAGCCCCCAGCCAGAGCCAGTTATTGACGATGTGATACTGCGTCATGGTTTCACCCACTTCTTTTAGCGCAACGGCGCCGTCCCACGGCCAGCAGTTGACGCTGATCCCGGCCAGTCCCGCGAGGAGCCGGGCGTGATGCGCCTCAACGCTCTCTTTTCCGCAGCAGGCGCCCGCGCAGCGCTTCAGAGCGGAGCGGAAACAGGCGCGGCCCCGCGTGGTGCCCTCTAGCCCTAAAAGGCTATAGCAAAGCTGCAGCTCGTCCGCGAGCGCCTGCAGAGACTGCAGGGCGGCACGCTTGTTTGCGAACAGCCCGAAGAGATTCGGGGCGTGGGAGAAATCGACCTCGCGGGCGTAGACGACCTGCGGCTTGCCGTCGGCGATCTGCAGGGAGCAGAGCTGGCGGTTGCGGCGCAGGCGCTTATTGAAGAGCGGCTGCTGCTCTTTTATCAGCCGGGCTTCCAGCAACAGCGCGCCCATTTCTCCCGCCGTCTGGAACCAGGTAATGCGTCGCGACTGGCGCAGCATGGCGGCCTCTTCCGGGGTGCGCAGGTGGGATAACACCCGGCTGCGAATGTTAACGCTTTTGCCGATGTAGAGCGGCAGGGTCTCGCTTTCACCGTGAAAGATGTACACGCCCGGCTGTTTGGGCAGCGCCTCAAGCCAGGGACGAAGGTGCTCGGGATATTCGTAGATAGCCGCCGCTTCAAACTCAAGACGCGGGGCGGATTGACGCCTGCTCACATACTGCTCCATATACTGTTCAGGTATACAGTGTAGCAGGTGTGCTGTGGTTAAAAAAGAGCCGGGTCGCGTGATGCCCTCTCCCTAAAGGGGAGAGGGAGCAAAGATTAACGTTTTGCGTTTATTTCCAGAAATCGTCAAACACCGTAATTGGCGTGTGGCGCTTGTGCTCGGTTTTCAGGTACCAGCCCTCGATAATTTTCGCGGTACCTTCATCCAGCGTTTTGCCTTCCAGATAATCATCAATGTTGTCATAGGTGACGCCAAGGGCCGCTTCATCCGGCAGGGAAGGGCGATCGTCTTCAAGATCCGCTGTTGGCGCTTTCTTGTACAGGTGTTCAGGGCAGCCCAGCGCGGCGAGCAGCTGCTTGCCCTGACGCTTGTTGAGACGGAAAATCGGGTTGATGTCGGTGCCGCCATCGCCGTATTTGGTGAAGAAACCGGTGATCGCTTCTGCCGCATGGTCGGTGCCTACCACAACGCCTTTGGTCATCCCGGCGATGCTGTACTGCGCTTTCATGCGCTCGCGCGCTTTCTCGTTGCCGCGCACAAAATCACTCAATTCAATGCCCGCTTCGCGCAGCGCCTGCTCGCTTGCCAGCACTGAGGCTTTGATATTGACGGTAAGCACGCGATCGGGCTGGATGAACGCGATGGCGTCCTGGCAGTCCTGTTCGTCCGCCTGAACCCCGTAAGGCAGACGCACGGCGATAAACTGCAGCGCTTCGTCGCCCGTCTCTTCACGAAGCTCTGAAATCGCCATCTGGCAGAGTTTACCCGTCAGGGTAGAGTCCTGCCCGCCGCTGATGCCCAGCACCAGGGATTTCAGGAAAGCGTTCTTTTTTAAGTACGACTTTAAAAAATCCACGCTGCGGCGGATCTCTTCCTGTGCATCTATCGCAGGCTTAGCGCCCAGCGCCTGAATAATCTCTTGTTGCAGAGCCATCATGCCCTCCGTATGCAGAACATAAACAGAATGTGTTAACTGTTAAAACTAACCCTTTGGGCGGAAAACGACAAGGATCACAGTTTCGAGTGCGTTAATTTGCGGCGATTTAGCAGCTTATCGTTGTTTTATTAGAATTTTCCGAAATTCGTCTGGCGTAAATCACAAAGTTGAACAATAGTACTTTTTATCCCATGCTTAGATAACACGCTGATAAACAAGAGGACGGAATATGAACAAGAACGTAGCAGGAATTCTTAGCGCAGCGGCGGTACTGACGATGCTGGCAGGGTGTACGGCTTACGATCGCACCAAGGATCAGTTTACCCAGCCCGTGGTTAAAGACGTTAAAAAAGGGATGACACGTTCGCAGGTGGCTGCGATCGCCGGCAAGCCTTCTTCTGAAGTGACCATGATTCACGCGCGCGGTACGTGTCAGACTTATATCCTGGGTCAACGTGATGGTAAGGCAGAAACCTACTTCGTCGCGCTGGATGATACCGGACATGTGATTAACTCCGGCTATCAGACCTGTGCTGAATACGACACCGATCCGCAGGCACCTAAGGCGCAGTAACCCTGCTTGCCTGAAGATGTTAACAAACCGGCCTCTGGGCCGGTTTTTTTATTCATACGTTAATCTTATTTCTTTGCGCGAATTATTTGCCTGAAATGTGAAGGTAGTCAACAAGCCAGGTCAATGAGAGACAATTTAGGCCTATCCAGAATTATCTCCCCTCTGTACCATTGCGTATACTCACTTCAACGATAAACAACAGTACGCAAGCTACCTGTCTGCCGGGACAGCGAGTCGAGTTATAGCGCGACGGCAGGTAGTCATACAAGAGGGAAATTATGATGGAAAAGAAACATATCTACCTGTTCTGCTCAGCGGGCATGTCAACCTCGCTTCTGGTGTCAAAGATGCGCGCGCAGGCTGAAAAGTATGAAGTTCCTGTGGTGATTGAAGCGTTTCCGGAAACGCTGGCGGGCGAAAAAGGCCAGAAAGCCGATGTGGTGTTACTGGGGCCGCAAATTGCCTATATGTTGCCCGAAATTCAACGACTGCTACCGAATAAACCGGTCGAAGTGATCGACTCGGGGCTGTACGGCAAGATCGATGGTTTAGGTGTACTTAAAGCTGCTGTGGCAGCCATTAAAAAAGCTGCTAATTAATTTTTATTTTTCCCGTCAAAGAGTTATTTCACACACAATTACGCCGTAACATGCGTTACGGCATTTAAGGGTATTTTCCTATGAGTAAAGTCATCGCTTCACTTGAAAAGGTACTCCTTCCTTTTGCTGTTAAAATAGGAAAGCAGCCTCACGTTAATGCCATCAAAAACGGTTTTATTAAATTAATGCCGTTGACGCTGGCCGGGGCCATGTTCGTTTTAATTAACAACGTTTTTCTGAGCTTTGGTGAAGGTTCCTTCTTTTATTCATTAGGAATTCGGTTAGACGCTTCCACTATTGAAACCCTTAATGGTTTTAAAGCCATCGGCGGCAACGTATATAACGGTACGTTGGGTATTATGTCGCTGATGGCGCCTTTCTTTATTGGGATGGCGCTGGCTGAAGAGCGGAAAGTGGATCCGCTGGCCGCCGGATTATTATCCGTTGCCGCGTTTATGACCGTCACGCCTTACAGCGTGGGTGAAGCCTACGCCGTTGGCGCAAACTGGCTGGGCGGAGCCAACATCATCTCCGGTATTATTATCGGCCTGTTGGTGGCAGAAATGTTCACCTTTATTATCCGTCGCAACTGGGTTATCCGCCTGCCGGATAGCGTGCCGGCCTCCGTTTCTCGTTCATTTTCCGCGTTGATCCCAGGCTTCATTATCCTCTCCATCATGGGGATTATCGCCTGGGCGCTCTCTCACTGGGGCACGAACTTCCACCAGATCATCATGGACTCTATCTCTACGCCGCTGGCGTCGATGGGTGGCGTGGTCGGTTGGGCGTATGTGATTTTCACCTCTCTGCTGTGGTTCTTCGGCGTGCACGGTTCACTGGCACTGGCCGCGCTGGACAGCGGAATTATGACCCCATGGGCACTGGAAAACGTTGCGCTTTACCAGCAGTACGGTTCCGTTGACGCGGCGCTGGCGGCAGGTAAAACCTTCCATGTGTGGGCGAAGCCGATGCTTGACTCCTATATCTTCCTGGGTGGTACCGGGGCGACCCTGGGTCTGATCATCGCGGTCTTTATTGTCTCTCGTCGCGCTGACTATCGTCAGGTGGCGAAACTGGCCCTGCCATCAGGCATCTTCCAGATTAACGAGCCGATTCTGTTCGGTCTGCCAATCATCATGAACCCGGTAATGTTTATCCCGTTCATCCTGGTGCAGCCGCTGCTGGCAGCGATCACCCTGACGGCCTACTACATGGGTATTATTCCACCGATCACCAACATTGCTCCGTGGACCATGCCGGCAGGTCTGGGTGCCTTCTTTAACACCAACGGTAGCGTCGCGGCCTTCCTGCTGGCGATATTCAACCTCGGGATTGCCACCCTGCTGTACATGCCGTTCGTGGCGATTGCGAACAAAGCTGCCACCATCATTGATGAAGAAGAGAGCGAAGAGGAAATTGCCCTCTCACTGAAATTCTAAGATTGACCGGCGCGGGGAAGCCCGCGCCAGCCACAAGGAGCTAAAACATGTTAGATTTGGATAGTATCGTCGCAGACGAAGCCGCAGAGAACGATCTCGAAGAAGTGGTGATGGGCCTTATCATCAACTCCGGGCAGGCGCGCAGCCTGGCGTATGCCGCACTGAAGCAGGCCAAGCAGGGCGATTTCGCCGCCGCGAAAACCATGATGGAGCAGTCCCGCACGGCGCTGAACGAAGCGCACCTGGTGCAGACAAAGCTGATTGAAAGCGACCAGGGCGAAGGGAAGATGAAGGTCAGCCTGGTGCTGATACACGCTCAGGATCACCTGATGACGTCCATGCTGGCGCGTGAGCTGGTGGCGGAGTTGATTGAGCTTCACGAGAAAATGCACTAGGTCGGATTGAGCAGCAGGAGGTCAGCACGATGGAAATCAAAACCGCATTTGAACAGCAACTGTTTAATGGCAAAAATTTTCACGTGGTTATCTACAACAAGACGGAGAGCGCCAGCGGTCTGCACCAGCATGACTACTATGAGTTCACGATTGTTCTGACCGGCCGCTACTACCAGGAGATCAACGGTAAGCGCGTCCTGCTGGAGCGAGGGGATTTTGTCTTCCTGCCGATGGGTTCCTATCACCAGAGCTTTTACGAATTTGGCGCGACCCGCATTCTGAACGTGGGCGTCAGCAGACGCTTCTTTGAGAAGCACTATCTGCCGCTGGTGCCGTTCTGCTTTGTGGCGTCCCAGGTATATCGTGTGAAAAACGAGTTCATGACCTGGATTGAAACGGTCATCGCCTCGCTTAACTTCCGCGACAATGAGTTTGATGAATTTATTGAAACGGTGACCTTCTACGTGATGAACCGGTTGCGGCATCACCGTGAAGAGCAGCAGGTGACGGATGATGTTCCACAGTGGCTGCGCAGCACCGTGGAACTGATGCACGATAAAGGCCAGTTCAGCGAAAATGCACTGGAAAATATGGTATCCCTCTCGGGGAAATCCCAGGAATATCTGACCCGCGCGACGCAGCGTTATTATCGTAAAACGCCGGTGCAAATAATTAATGAAATCCGCATTAATTTTGCCAAAAAACAGCTGGAGATTACCAACTATTCTGTCACCGATATTGCCTATGAGTCAGGATATAGCAGTCCCAGCCTGTTTATTAAAACTTTTAAGAAGTTGACCTCATTCACACCGAACAGCTACCGGAAGAATTTAACGGTAATTAATTAACTTTCGGCGGATTACCCGCCATAAATATTGCTTTAATGGCTTGCCCAAATAGCGGGAAGAGTACGCTATACCTTGCAGGCGATTAACCTGATACGCTAAGGGAGATATTATGCAAAAGAAATTAAAAGTCGTAACCATTGGTGGCGGCAGCAGCTATACCCCAGAATTACTCGAAGGTTTTCTGAAACGTTATCATGAATTACCGGTCAGCGAATTATGGCTGGTGGACGTTGAGGAAGGTCAGGAGAAGCTGGATATTATTTTCGACCTGTGCAAGCGCATGGTTGAGAAAGCGGGCGTGCCTATGACCGTGCATAAATCCCTCGATCGTCGCCTGGCGCTGAAAGATGCGGATTTCGTTACCACTCAGCTGCGCGTCGGCCAGCTAAAAGCGCGCGAGCTGGACGAGCGTATTCCGCTGAGCCACGGCTACCTGGGGCAGGAGACCAACGGCGCGGGCGGTCTGTTCAAAGGCCTGCGTACCATTCCGGTGATTTTCGACATCGTCAAAGATGTGCAAGAGATCTGCCCGAACGCGTGGGTGATTAACTTCACTAACCCGGCCGGAATGGTGACCGAGGCGGTTTATCGTCATACCAATTTCAAACGCTTTATCGGCGTCTGTAATATCCCGATCGGCATGAAGATGTTTATCCGCGACGTGCTGGAGCTGACCGATAGTGACGATCTCTCAATCGATCTGTTCGGCCTGAACCACATGGTGTTCATTAAAGACGTCATCGTGAACGGAAAATCGCGCTTTGCCGAACTGCTCGACGGCGTGGCTTCCGGTCGCCTGACCGCGGCCTCCGTGAAGAACATCTTTGACCTGCCGTTCAGCGAAGGGCTGATTCGCTCGCTGAATCTGCTGCCGTGCTCGTACCTGCTTTACTACTTCAAGCAGAAAGAGATGCTGGCTATCGAAATGGGCGAGTACTATAAGGGCGGCGCGCGTGCGCAAATCGTTCAGAAAGTTGAGAAGCAGCTGTTCGATTTATATAAAGATCCGAACCTGAACGTCAAACCGAAAGCGCTTGAGCAGCGCGGTGGGGCCTATTACTCCGATGCAGCGTGTGAAGTGATCAACGCCATCTACAACGACAAGCAGGCGGAGCACTATGTTAACGTGCCGCATCACGGCCATATCGACAATATCCCGGCTGACTGGGCCGTCGAGATGACCTGCATTCTGGGGCGCGAGGGGGCTAAACCGCATCCACGTATCACCCACTTCGACGACAAAGTTATGGGCCTGATCCACACCATCAAAGGCTTTGAAGTGGCGGCGAGCAATGCGGCGCTGAGCGGTGAACTCAATGACGTGCTTCTGGCGCTGAACCTCAGCCCGCTGGTGCATTCCGACCGCGATGCGGAGCAGCTGGCCAGCGAGATGATCCTGGCGCATGAAAAATGGTTGCCGAACTTTGCCACCACGATTGAGAAGCTGAAGTTCAAACAACACTGAGAGGACGCGCAATGGAAAACCTGCTGATCGTTAATGCTGATGACTTTGGCCTTTCGAAAGGCCAGAACTACGGCATTATTGAAGCCTGTCGCCGCGGGGTAGTGACCTCTACAACGGCACTGGTGAACGGTGAGGCGGTTGAACACGCGGCGCAGCTGAGCCGCGAGGTGCCAGAGCTGGGTGTCGGCATGCATTTTGTGCTGACGCTCGGGATGCCGCTTTCGCCCATGCCGGGCCTGACGCGTGACGGTCTGCTGGGGAAATGGATTTGGGAGCTGGCGGAGCAGGACGCTCTGCCCCTCGAAGAGATTGCCCGTGAGCTGGACTGCCAGTACAACCGCTTTGTTGATCTTTTTGGCAAGGCGCCGACGCATATCGACAGCCACCATCATGTGCACATGATCCCGGCGATTTTCCCGATTGTTGCGGCGTTTGCCCAACGCAAAGGCGTGGCGATGCGCGTGGATCGTGAGGCGCAGGGCGTGCCGGACTGTGCCGTGACAACAACTGAGGGGTTCAGCAGCGCCTTTTACGGTGACGAGATCGACGAAGCGCTGTTCCTGAAGGTGCTGGATGATTCTGCCGCGCGGGGGCAACGGTCGCTGGAGGTTATGGCGCATCCTGCCTTTGTCGATAACACCGTGCGTAAGAGCGCCTATTGCTGGCCTCGCCTGGCGGAGCTGGATGTCCTG
This sequence comes from Enterobacter cloacae complex sp. P6RS, assembly GCF_014982245.1. Taxonomy (NCBI): domain Bacteria; kingdom Pseudomonadati; phylum Pseudomonadota; class Gammaproteobacteria; order Enterobacterales; family Enterobacteriaceae; genus Enterobacter; species Enterobacter cloacae complex sp. P6RS. The sequence continues at coordinate 163 of NZ_JADCLB010000029.1, read as the reverse complement.
ACGTCGCCGTCGCTGAAGTATGCGATTGCCGAGCGTGGGTATCGGTTGGGGACGTTTGGGGATCTGTAAGAAGTGCCGGGTGGCGCGGTAAAAGCAAAACGGTAACCTGGGTTACCGTTTTTATTGTTTTCTCCCTCTCCCGTGGGTGTACAGTCCGGGGACA
>NZ_JADCLB010000028.1:0-80454 GCF_014982245.1 Enterobacter cloacae complex sp. P6RS | reverse complement strand
ATGCTATAATACAAAACGGCACAAAGGATATGCTTAACTTTAGTGTTTGAATGAAACCATAAACCAAATCAATATACAATAACCATCCAGTTAAGGATGACTTAAGTATAATTAAACTGTTATCGACATTGAGCAGAATTAAGTTAACAATCTGTTATCAATGATTCTATTTGAAGGGAGAAAAAGCTCTCTCAAAAAAAGATAACTCGATGATAGTAAAACGGTTTAAAGAGAAAGCATTTGTGAGGACTGCGTCACCTGAAAAATACCCGTTATGTTTATTCGTTTCTGCAAATGTTTTTTAAGTCCAAAAATAGACAATTAGTTAAGTTAAAAATCAAAAACCCAGCACAATAAGCTAAACAACACACCCTCTCTGTTTAGCCTTCTGGGGCCGTTTTTACCATCAGGGGTTGACATGCACAGCTGTATCCAGTACCACTAAAAGCATATTGAATTTAACGGAGCACGATTCATGACACGCACCATTCGTTTCATCGGTCTACTACTACTAAACGCATCCACTGTGCGCGGTAGACTGGCGGGCGAAATTCAGCGTTGAATCGTCACCAATAAGACTAAAAACCCGCGCCACTGCGCGGGTTTTTTTATGCTCGTAGCAAGGCGCCCTAAGACTGACAAGGACCTAACCCATGAGCCAGCAAGTCATTATTTTCGATACTACTTTACGTGACGGTGAACAGGCATTACAGGCAAGCCTGAGTGTAAAAGAGAAACTGCAGATTGCGCTGGCTCTCGAGCGTATGGGCGTCGACGTGATGGAGGTCGGTTTCCCCGTCTCCTCTCCGGGTGATTTTGAATCCGTACAGACTATCGCCCGCACCATTAAAAACAGCCGCGTGTGCGGTCTGGCGCGCTGCGTAGAGAAAGACATCGACGTTGCGGCTGAGTCGCTGAAGGTGGCCGAAGCCTTCCGTATTCATACCTTTATTGCAACCTCACCAATGCACATCGCAACCAAGTTGCGCAGCACGCTGGATGAAGTCATTGAACGCGCGGTATACATGGTTAAGCGCGCACGCAACTACACCGATGACGTTGAATTCTCCTGTGAAGATGCGGGCCGTACGCCGATTGAAGACCTGGCGCGCGTAGTCGAAGCCGCCATCAACGCGGGCGCTAAAACCATCAACATCCCGGACACCGTCGGCTATACCATGCCGTTTGAGTTCTCCAACATCATTACCGGCCTGTATGAGCGCGTACCTAACATTGATAAAGCAATCATCTCAGTACATACCCATGATGATTTGGGCCTGGCCGTAGGCAATGCCATCGCTGCGGTGCACGCCGGTGCACGTCAGGTAGAAGGTGCAATGAACGGTATCGGTGAACGCGCGGGCAACTGTTCACTGGAAGAAGTGATCATGGCCATCAAGGTGCGCAAAGACATCATGAACGTGCACACCCGCATCAATCACAACGAAATCTGGCGCACCAGCCAGACCGTCAGCCAGATTTGCAACATGCCGATCCCGGCTAACAAGGCGATTGTTGGAACCGGCGCGTTCGCCCACTCCTCCGGTATTCACCAGGACGGCGTGCTGAAAAACCGTGAAAACTACGAAATCATGACTCCGGAATCCATCGGCCTGAACCAGGTTCAGCTGAACCTGACCTCCCGTTCCGGTCGTGCGGCAGTGAAACACCGGATGGAAGAGATGGGCTATCAGGACAGCGATTACAACATGGATCAGCTGTACGACGCGTTCCTGAAGCTGGCCGACAAGAAAGGCCAAGTATTCGATTACGACCTGGAAGCGCTGGCCTTCATCAACAAGCAGCAGGAAGAGCCAGAGCACTTCCGTCTGGACTACTTCAACGTGCAGTCCGGCTCCAGCGACATCGCTACCGCCTCGGTCAAGCTGGCCTGCGGTGATGAAATTAAAGCGGAAGCCGCCAACGGTAACGGCCCTGTGGATGCCATCTATCAGGCGATCAACCGCGTTACCGAGTACGACGTAGAGCTGGTGAAATACGACCTGACGGCGAAAGGGCACGGTAAAGACGCGCTGGGTCAGGTGGATATCGTCGTCAACTATAATGGCCGCCGTTTCCACGGTGTGGGCCTGGCGACGGATATTGTCGAATCCTCCGCGAAAGCGATGGTGCACGTCCTGAACAACATCTGGCGCGCCGCTGAAGTCGAAAAAGAGTTGCAACGCAAAGCTCAGAATAAAGAGAACAACAAGGAAACCGTGTAATGTCGAAGAACTACCATATTGCTGTGTTGCCGGGTGACGGTATTGGTCCGGAAGTGATGGCACAGGCGCTGAAAGTACTGGAAGCCGTTCGCTCGCGTTTTGCGATGAAAATTACCACCAGCCACTACGACGTGGGCGGTATTGCGATTGATAACCACGGAACGCCATTGCCAAAAGCCACCGTTGAAGGCTGCGAAAATGCCGATGCCGTGCTGTTTGGATCCGTCGGTGGCCCAAAATGGGAACACCTGCCGCCGGCAGAGCAGCCAGAGCGCGGCGCGCTGCTGCCGCTGCGTAAACATTTTAAGCTGTTCAGTAACCTGCGTCCGGCTAAGCTGTATCAGGGGCTGGAAGAGTTTTGTCCGCTGCGCGCGGATATCGCGGCCAACGGTTTCGACATCCTGTGCGTGCGTGAGCTGACGGGCGGGATCTACTTCGGTCAGCCAAAAGGTCGCGAAGGCAGCGGTCAGCATGAGAAAGCGTTTGATACCGAGGTGTACCACCGTTTCGAAATTGAACGTATCGCCCATATCGCCTTTGAATCTGCACGCAAGCGCCGCCATAAGGTGACCTCTATTGATAAAGCGAACGTGCTGCAGTCGTCCATTTTGTGGCGCGAGATCGTCAGTGAAGTCGCTAAGCAGTACCCGGACGTTGAGCTGTCGCATATGTACATCGACAACGCGACCATGCAGCTGATTAAGGATCCGTCCCAGTTTGACGTGCTGCTCTGCTCCAACCTGTTCGGCGATATTTTGTCTGACGAGTGCGCGATGATTACCGGCTCTATGGGCATGCTGCCATCGGCCAGCCTGAATGAAGAAGGCTTTGGCCTGTACGAACCGGCGGGCGGTTCCGCGCCGGATATCGCAGGCAAGAACATTGCGAACCCGATTGCGCAGATCCTCTCCCTGGCCCTGCTGCTGCGCTACAGCCTCGATGCAGGCGACGCAGCAACCGCAATTGAAAACGCCATTAACCGGGCGTTAGAAGAAGGCGTCCGTACCGGTGACTTAGCGCGCGGCACGGCAGCAGTCAGTACTGATGAAATGGGCGACATCATTGCCCGCTATGTCGCTGAAGGGGTGTAATCATGGCCAAGACGTTATATGAAAAATTGTTTGATGCGCACGTTGTCTACGAGGCGCCAAACGAAACCCCGCTGCTGTACATTGACCGCCACCTGGTGCACGAAGTGACCTCTCCGCAGGCCTTCGACGGCCTGCGCGCGCACAAGCGTCCGGTGCGCCAGCCGGGTAAAACCTTTGCCACGATGGATCATAACGTCTCCACCCAGACCAAAGACATCAATGCTTCCGGCGAGATGGCGCGCATCCAGATGCAGGAGCTGATCAAGAACTGCAACGAATTTGGCGTGGAGCTGTACGATCTGAACCACCCGTATCAGGGCATCGTCCACGTGATGGGACCTGAGCAGGGTATTACGCTGCCGGGCATGACCATCGTCTGCGGCGACTCCCATACCGCGACCCACGGCGCGTTTGGCGCGCTGGCGTTCGGCATCGGCACATCGGAAGTTGAGCACGTTCTGGCGACGCAGACTCTGAAACAGGGCCGCGCCAAAACCATGAAGATTGAGGTGAAGGGCAAAGCCGCGCCGGGTATCACCGCGAAAGATATCGTGCTGGCGATTATCGGCAAAACCGGCAGCGCAGGCGGTACCGGTCACGTGGTGGAATTCTGCGGTGAAGCCATTCAGGCGCTGAGCATGGAAGGTCGTATGACCCTGTGTAATATGGCTATTGAGATGGGAGCTAAAGCAGGCCTGGTCGCACCGGACGAAACCACCTTCAACTATGTGAAAGGCCGTCTGCACGCGCCGAAAGGTCAGGATTTTGACGACGCGGTCGCGTACTGGAAAACCCTGAAAACTGACGACGGTGCCACCTATGATACCGTTGTCACGCTGCAGGCGGAAGAGATTGCGCCGCAAGTCACCTGGGGTACCAATCCTGGCCAGGTCATCTCTGTCAACGACAGCATTCCTGACCCGGCTTCCTTCGCCGATCCGGTCGAACGCGCCAGCGCGGAAAAAGCGCTGGCCTATATGGGGCTGAAACCCGGCGTACCGCTGACCGACGTGAACATTGATAAGGTGTTCATCGGCTCCTGCACCAACTCCCGTATCGAGGATTTACGCGCGGCGGCAGAGATTGCCAAAGGTCGCAAAGTGGCGCCGGGCGTGCAGGCGCTGGTGGTTCCAGGCTCCGGTCCGGTGAAAGCCCAGGCGGAAGCGGAAGGACTGGATAAGATCTTTATCGAAGCAGGCTTCGAATGGCGTCTGCCGGGCTGCTCCATGTGTCTGGCGATGAACAACGACCGCCTGAACCCGGGCGAGCGCTGCGCCTCCACCAGCAACCGTAACTTTGAAGGCCGTCAGGGCCGGGGTGGACGCACTCACCTGGTCAGCCCGGCAATGGCCGCCGCTGCGGCAGTCACCGGCCATTTCGCCGATATTCGCAGCCTGAAATAAGGAGACAATCATGGCAGAGAAATTTACCCAACATACGGGCCGTGTTGTCCCGCTGGACGCCGCTAACGTCGATACGGACGCGATCATTCCGAAGCAGTTTTTGCAGAAAGTGACCCGCACCGGTTTTGGCGCACACTTGTTCAACGACTGGCGTTTTCTGGACGACAAAGGCGAAGTGCCAAACCCGGAGTTCGTCCTGAACTTCCCGGAATACAAAGGTGCATCCATTCTTCTGGCGCGGGAAAACTTCGGCTGCGGCTCCTCGCGTGAGCATGCGCCCTGGGCGCTGACCGACTACGGCTTTAAGGTGGTTATCGCCCCGAGCTTCGCGGATATCTTCTACGGCAACAGCTTCAACAACCAGTTACTGCCGGTGACGCTGAGCGACGAGCAGGTCGATGAACTGTTCGCGCTGGTTAAGGCAAATCCAGGGATGGCGTTTGAGGTGGATCTGGAAGCGGAAGTGGTAAAAGCCGGGGATAAGACCTACAGCTTCAGCATTGATGCCTTCCGTCGCCACTGCATGTTGAACGGTCTGGACAGCATTGGCCTGACGCTCCAGCACGAGGACGCCATCTCAGCGTACGAGAAAAAACAGCCTGCGTTTATGGGCTAAAGGCAATGGCCCGCAGGGCGCGGGCCATTGATAAGGGTGCGTTGAGGCTCAACCACTCTGGAGAGGCGGGGACACTTCCCCCGCCAATACCGCTAACGTTTTGCTTCGTAAGCCAACACTGCCGCCAGCTCTGTTTTCTCCTGTCTGAAGTGCAACTCACACAGCGAATCACGCACCATCCAGGTGAAGATCAATAGCGTCGTACAGATCAGAAACAAACCTAACAGCAGAGTACGTTTTGGCATTCCAGCCTCCTTATTGCTTTTCGGCAATGAAGAGACTAACCTCGCAATGTTGGTTGTGAAGTTGGTCTCCCCATCATTTTTTTGATGTGGGACTCTCCACTGTTTGCCTCTTGCGAAAGCCTGAGGCAAACAGCCTCAAGCACCCGTCACGCACTCTATGCGCCTTCTCTGTATCTGTCAGAAAATCGTTTCATTTCGTGAAGCCGCCTTCCAGAATCAAACATCCTTGACCCGGCAGGTCAGCCCAAGCGTTACCACCGAAATCGCCGCAATCATCCAGTAAACCGAGGCATGACCATAACTTTGCGCCAGCGCGCCCTGAATCACTCCCGCCAGAATAACGCCCGTCGAAATACTGTTGGTAAAAAGCGTTGTCGCAGAGCCGGCGCGGCCGGGCATGAGATCCTGGAACCAGAGCATGCCGATCCCGGCAACGATGCCGATAAACACGGCATTAAACAGCTGCAGCGCCAGCAACGCTTCACGCGAATGGAAAAGGAGCAGCCCCGCGTAGAACAGCACCCCAGCCGCCACGGCAACAATCATCATCCGACGCTTTCCGAAGCGCTTAACGTAATACCCCGCCAGAATCATCGCCGGAATTTCCAGCCCGGCGGCGGTCCCCATTAAGATCCCCGCAAGCTTGTCCGGTAGGCCTAGATCGCTGCTGATCCACAGCGGCATATCAATAATGTACATGGTGTTGCAGGTCCACATCAGCGTGGAGGCGATAAACAGCATCCGCACGTTTTTATCCTGCCAGCCGCTCACCTGAGTGATCGGCTTATCCGTCGTCTGCTCAACCCGGGCGACAGACGGCAGCGCAAAGGCAATCAGAGCCAGACTGATAATAAAAATGCCTGCCGCGATAGAAAACATGACCGTAAAGCCATAGTTCAGCGCCAGCATGAAGGCCAGCGGCGGACCGATGACCCACGCGAGCGAGAGCTGTGCGCGCATCACCGAGCTGAACATCACCACCTCTCGCGCCGAGCTGTCGGCATATTCACGGGCCAGCGCGAACAGCTGCGGCATGGCAGTGTTCGCCAGAGAGGCCAGCAGCACGCCGCAGGTGATGAGCGTCAGGTAATGACGGTTAAAGGCAAAAAGCAGCGCGTTGCCCACGGCCATGGCGCAGCAAAAGAGGATCAGCCTGCGGCGATCGCCCTGGCTGTCGGATCGTTTCGCCAGCCCCAGGCTAACGAGGATCCCGGCAATCGCGTTAACGGTATAAAACAGGCCCACCCAAAACGGCTGCGCCCCCACCTCGCGGCTGAGAAACAGGCTCAGCGTCGGTGCCTGTAGCGCACCGGCCACGCCCATCATGAAGGCCACCAACATAAAAGCAGCATACACGCCGTTCAGGCGGCGCCCCATCGTCATCAACCACAGCATGCGCAAGTCCTTGTGAAAGCGAATCGAAATTGGGTGAAAGAATAAACGAAAAAAGCCAGCAAAAACATTTTGCTGGCGGGTGATAAACACCAATACTCAGTCACACATGATCGAGGCGAGTTAGCGAGAAGAGGTCGGTTTCGTAACGTCCCACTGCATCAGATCTTCCAGGATTCTCAGCCGTTGCTCTGCACACTGGCGGGCCAGCCAGGACACTCCTTTTGTCGCTGAAAAGTACTGCTGATAAAACTGACGTGCGGTAGACCTCTTCATAATTTACCTCCTCACTTCATCGGGAAGCATTATTGGCTTAATATAGGGATTAATAAATTGCTGATTTTTTGTCAGGAGTTCCTCTTTTATGCCATCCGGTCGACTGCAACAACAATTCATTCGCCTGTGGCAGTGCTGCGAGGGTCAATCGCAGGAGACCACGCTTAACGAGCTGGCAGAACTCCTCAACTGCTCTCGCCGCCATATGCGCACGTTACTCAACACTATGCAGCAGCAGGGCTGGCTAAGCTGGGAGGCCGAGGCGGGACGCGGCAAGCGCTCACGCTTGACCTTCCTGTATACCGGCCTGGCGCTGCAGCAGCAGCGGGCGGAGGATCTGCTGGAGCAGGACCGTATCGATCAGCTGGTGCAGCTGGTGGGCGACAAGGCCGCCGTGCGCCAGATGCTGGTCTCACACCTGGGACGCAGCTTTCGCCAGGGACGCCACATTCTACGGGTGCTTTACTATCGTCCGATGAAAAATCTGTTGCCCGGCACGGCATTGCGTCGCTCTGAAACCCACATGGCCCGGCAGATATTCAGCGGTCTGACGAAAATAAATGAGGAAAACGGGGAACTGGAAGCGGATATCGCGCACCACTGGCAGCAGCTTTCCCCCCTGCACTGGCGATTCTTTTTACGCCCGGGCATTCACTTCCACCATGGCCGCGAGCTGGAGATGAGTGACGTCATCACCTCTCTGGAGCGTGCCCGCACGCTGCCGCTCTATTCGCATATCACGCGGATCCACTCCCCCACGGCCTGGACGCTGGATATTGAGCTGTCCCAGCCAGACAACTGGCTGCCGTGGCTTCTGGGCTACGTGCCCTCGATGATCCTGCCTGCCGAGTGGCGATCCCTGAACAATTTTTCCAGCCAGCCGATCGGTACAGGCCCCTACTCCGTTACGCGCAATAACAGCAATCAGCTGAAGATCCGCGCCTTTGATGACTATTTTGGCTATCGGGCGCTGATCGACGAAGTGAACGTCTGGGTGTTACCGGACCTCAACGAAGAACTGAGCGCAGGCCTCACCCTGGAGGGGCCCACAACCAGCGAAAAGGCGTTCGAAAGTCGCCTGGAGGAGGGCTGCTACTATCTTCTCTTTGACAGCCGCAGCCACCGCGGAGCAAACCACGATGTCCGCAAGTGGATCAGCCATATTCTGGCCCCGGCGAACCTGATTTATCACGCTGAAGAGCAATACCAGACCTGGTGGTTTCCGGCCTATGGCCTGCTTCCGCGCTGGCACCATGCACAGCCGGTCCGTAGCGAGAAACCTGCCGGGCTGGAGACCATCACCCTCAGCTACTATCGCGATCACATTGAGCATCGGTTTATCGCGAGGATCATGAGCAAGCTGCTCGCGGCCGAAGGCGTGACGCTGGCGATACAGGAAGTCGATTATGATGAATGGCACCGCGGGGATGTCGTCAGCGATATCTGGCTCAACAGCGCGAACTTCACGCTGCCGCTGGATTTCTCTCTCTTTTCGCACCTGTATGAAGTGCCCCTCATTCAGCACTGCATCAGCCGGGACTGGCAGCAGGACGCCGCGAAGTGGCGGGCAGGAGAGATGGATCTGGCCGCGTGGTGCCAGGAGCTGCTGGCCGGGCAGACGATCGTACCGTTGATCCACCACTGGCTGCTGATCCAGGGACAGCGCAGCATGCGCGGCCTGCGGATGAATACCCTTGGCTGGTTTGATTTTAAATCTGCCTGGTTTGCGCCGCCGGAGCCATAACGCTTTCGTAATATTCACCAAATCATTACAATAGCGCCGTTCTCAACGGGGTGCTGCATCACAGATGTGCGCTGAGATAATACCCGTCGAACCTGATCCGGATAACGCCGGCGAAGGGATTTGAGGCTGTTTCTCAAAATCCTTTGCCACTCAACCCTGAGGTGCAAAGTGTTAAAAAACGTTCTTCCTCTGCTGGCGCTGGTTGCGCTGCCTGTTTTTGCTAAGCCTGTTCTGACGGTCTATACCTACGACTCATTCTCCGCCGACTGGGGCCCCGGCCCGGTGGTTAAAAAAGCCTTTGAAGCCGACTGCAACTGCGAGCTGAAGTTCGTGGCGCTGGAAGATGGCGTGTCGCTGCTTAACCGCCTGCGCATGGAAGGGAAAAACAGCAAGGCCGACGTGGTGCTCGGGCTGGATAACAACCTGCTGGAAGCCGCCACGCAAACCAGACTGTTTGCCAAAAGCGGCGTAGCGGCAGATGCCGTCAACGTGCCGGGCGGCTGGAAAAACGACACCTTCGTTCCCTTCGATTACGGCTACTTTGCATTCGTCTACGATAAAAACAAGCTGAAGAACCCGCCGAAGAGCCTGAAAGAGCTGGTCGAAAGCGACCAGAAATGGCGCGTGATATACGAAGATCCGCGCACAAGCACGCCGGGTCTGGGCCTGCTGCTGTGGATGCAGAAAGTCTACGGAGACAAAACGCCGGAGGCGTGGCAAAAGCTGGCTGCGAAAACCGTTACGGTCACTAAAGGCTGGAGCGAAGCCTACGGCCTGTTCCTGAAAGGCGAAAGCGATCTGGTGCTGAGCTACACCACCTCTCCGGCCTATCATATTATTGCCGAGAAGAAAGACAACTACGCGGCTGCGAATTTCGCTGAAGGTCACTACCTGCAGGTTGAAGTGGCTGCCCGCACCGCCGCCAGCAAACAGCCGGAACTGGCCGAGAAGTTCCTGAAATTTATGGTCTCCCCGGCATTCCAGAACGCCATTCCGACGGGCAACTGGATGTACCCGGTTACCGACGCGACGCTGCCGGCAGGCTTTGAGCAGCTGAACAAACCGCAGACCGCGCTGGAATTTACGCCGCAGCAGGTTGCCGCTCAGCGCGCCGCATGGATAAGCGAATGGCAACGCGCCGTCAGCCGCTGATCCCCGGCTGGTTAGTTCCCGGACTGATTGCCGCCATACTGATGGTGGTCGTCAGTCTGGGAGCGTTTCTGGCGCTGTGGTTTAACGCGCCAGAGAGCGATCTGCTCGCGCTTTGGCACGATAGCTATCTCTGGCACGTTATCCGTTTCTCCTTCTGGCAGGCGTTTCTTTCCGCGCTGCTGTCAGTCATCCCGGCCATTTTCCTTGCGCGCGCCCTCTATCGCAGACGTTTCCCCGGCAGGCTGGCACTGCTGCGCCTGTGCGCCATGACGCTGATCCTGCCCGTGCTGGTGGCCGTCTTTGGCATCCTGAGCGTATACGGTCGCCAGGGCTGGCTGGCCTCGCTCTTCGCGTCTTTAGGCCTGGAATGGACCTTCTCTCCCTACGGGCTGAAGGGCATCCTGCTGGCACACATTTTCTTCAATATGCCGATGGCGACGCGCCTCTTTTTGCAGGCGCTGGAGAACATACCCGGCGAGCAGCGCCAGATTGCGGCCCAGCTCGGCATGCGCGGATGGTCATTCTTCCGCTTTGTCGAATGGCCGTGGCTGCGACGCCAGATTGCCCCGGTGGCCGCGCTGATCTTTATGCTCTGTTTCGCCAGCTTTGCGACCGTGCTTTCTCTCGGCGGCGGCCCGCAGGCCACCACCATTGAGCTGGCGATCTATCAGGCATTAAGTTACGACTACGATCCGGGGCGCGCCGCGTTGCTGGCGATCGTACAGATGGTGTGCTGCCTGGCGCTGGTGTTACTCAGCCAGCGGCTGAGCAAAGCGATCCCCGCAGGAAGCAATAATCTTTCTGGCTGGCGCGATCCGCAGGACAGCCTGCACAGCCGCATCTCGGACGTGATGCTGATTGCGCTGGCGCTCCTGCTTCTGCTGCCGCCGCTGCTGGCCGTGATCGCCGATGGCCTCAACAGGAATGTGGTATCGGTACTTCAACAGCCGGTCCTGTGGCAAGCCACGTGGACCTCATTGCGTATCGCGCTGGCAGCCGGGCTAATCTGCGTGGCGCTGACCATGATGCTGCTCTGGAGCAGCCGCGAGCTGTACGCGCGACATGCCCGTAAAGCCGGACACGCGCTGGAACTGACGGGCATGCTGATCCTGGCGATGCCGGGCATTGTGCTGGCGACCGGCTTCTTTTTACTGTTTAACAGCACCATCGGCCTGCCGGAAAGCGCCGACGGCATCGTCATTTTTACCAACGCCTTAATGGCCATACCGTACGCGCTGAAGGTGCTGGAAAACCCGATGCGGGATGTTAACAGCCGGTACAGCGCCCTGTGCCAGTCCCTTGGCATTATGGGCTGGCGGCGGCTGAAAGTGGTCGAACTACGCGCCCTTAAGCGGCCGCTCGCTCAGGCGATGGCCTTCGCCTGCGTGCTGTCGATTGGGGATTTTGGCGTGGTGGCCCTCTTTGGCAATGAAGATTTCCGCACGCTGCCTTTCTGGCTTTATCAGCAAATTGGCTCCTATCGCGGCCAGGACGGCGCGGTCACGGCACTTTTACTGCTGGTGCTGTGCTTTGCGTTATTTACCGTTATCGAAAAACTCCCGGGGCGTGATGTTAAAACTGACTGATGTAACCTGGCTTTACCAGCATCTGCCGATGCGTTTTACCCTCTCCGTTCGTCAGGGAGAGCGAATTGCGGTGCTTGGCCCAAGCGGAGCCGGTAAAAGTACCCTGCTCAATTTGATTGCCGGTTTTTTGCAGCCTGTCAGCGGGTCGATATTCATTGATAATGGCGAGTATACCTACGCTCCGCCGGCTAAGCGCCCGGTGTCGATGCTGTTTCAGGAAAACAATCTGTTTAATCACCTTACGGTGTGGCAGAACATCGCGCTGGGAATCGATCCGGGGTTAAAACTCAATGCTGCGCAGCGTCAGAAGCTGGAGGCGATTGCCGAACAAATGGGCCTGTCCGCGTTGATTTCAAGACTGCCCGGTGAGCTTTCCGGCGGCCAGCGTCAGCGCGTGGCGCTGGCACGTTGTCTGGTGCGCGAGCAGCCGCTGCTGCTGCTCGACGAACCCTTCTCGGCACTCGACCCGGCCCTGCGCCAGGAGATGCTCTCGCTGGTGGAAGAGGTTTGCCAGCGCCAGCAGATCACGATGCTGATGGTTTCGCACAGCATTGAAGATGCCGCACGCATTGCGCCGCGATCGGTAGTGATCGCGGAGGGACGGATTTTGTGGGATGGAGAAACAGAAGAACTTCTGAGTGGTAACGCGGGGGCGTCTTCATTGTTAGGCATTCGTGCGGTCTGACGCCCTCACCCTGGCCCTCTCCCACGGGGAGAGGGAAAACACCTTAACGGCTAACCACCTTCAGCAGGATTTCGCCGTACACCGGCATCAGCGGATGACGAATCAGCGCGACCAGCGCTACCACCGCCACGCCCAGCGTCAGCGGGGCCAGCCAGAGCAGGCGCGTGCGCGGGAGATAGTGCGTCAGGCGATCGACACTGGCTTTCGCGCTGCGCCATAGCCGCCAGCAGAGCCAGGCCGCCAGCCACAGCAGTACCGCCGTTCCCAGCAGCAGCCACTTGAACTCACCGCTTTGCATACCGTCAGGGATATCAATGGCCGCACCCGCGAGGATCCCCGGCAGGAAGTAAAACGGCGGCCAGAATACGCAGCCGATAATGTTCGGCACCACGAATTTTGCGACGGGCAGATCCAGCATCCCCGCCACCATCGGCACCAGCGGACGCGTTGGCCCGACAAAGCGGCCTACCAGAATGGTGAACATGCTGTGCTGGTGCAGCGCATGTTCGGTTTTATCCAGCAGCGCTTTGTTCTTTTTCATGAACGACCACCGGTGCAGCGGCTTCTTAAAGCGCCAGCCCAGCCAGAAGGAGATCCAGTCCCCCAGCAGGCAGCCGATAATCCCGGCCAGCCACGCCTGCCAGAAATTGACCTCACCGCTGCCGATCAGCGCCCCAAGCCCCGCCATCATCACGGTGCCGGGCAGGATCAGCCCAACCAGCGCCAGCGATTCCAGAAACGCCACCAGCGCCACGGCGATGAGCGAGTACATAACGGACTGGGTAATAAAGTGTTCCAGCAATGCCTGCATAACTATTCCGGTCAGAAAACGAATCAGCGATTCTGCTTAGCGCCCCGCACCGCGTCAAGGCATCAATTGTCTGAATAGTTTACAGGATGCTCCTGAAGTTCACCTGAATGTTTACCGTTTATTCACATCCCGCGCGGAATTCACTGGGACTGGCGCCTGTGCACTTCTTAAAGACGCGAGAGAAATAGAGCTGATCTTCAAAGCCCACGTTGCGTCCGACGGTCGCGATAGGCATCCGGGTGGTGCTGAGCAACAGCTTTGCCTGGCTGATGCGCTGATCCTCACGCCAGCTCAGCACGCTCACGCCAAGCTGCTGGCGGAACAGGTGTGACAGGCGGGACGGCGAAAGACAGACGTGCTGGGCAACGCTGGCGATATCAAACTGGCTGTCGGCCAGATGGTCGCTGATGTACTGGCAGGCGTCGCGGACGCGGTTATCCAGCGGTGGGTTAAGCGACTCGTTGATCGCCTCCATGCGGCGCAGCAGCACCTGCTCAAGCAGGTTGATAGCCAGCAGTTCGGCATAGCGCCCGCCCGCCTGCCCCGCCTCAATAATTTGTGCGAACAGTTCACGAAACTGCGCCAGATGCGCCTCATCCGGACGATAAAAACCGGTTTGCGCGAAAATAGCCGGCCATGAAAGCCACTCCTGCCAGTAGGCGCGCGGGCGGAAATAGACCCACTGGTGATACCACTCTTTGGCGTCCGGGTGACGCCCGTAGTGGTGGATCTCCCCCGGCGGGAACAGCAGCATATCGCCCGGGCGGCAAACAAACTGCCGATCGCCGTTTTTTATCACCCCTTCCCCGCGTACGGTCAGGTTCAGAATATACCCTTTCATGCCGAGCGGCCGGTCGACGTAAAAATCGAGATACCCCTCGGCCTCAATTGGCGTCAGCCCCGCCACCAGATGGGCGTTAAATGAGTATCCCGGCAGCAGGGGATCGTTTTGCGGTTCGGCCATAGATTCAGTTCTCCCAAGGGTCCTGAAGGAAACCATTTGTCCATATCGTTAAAAGCAGTATAAAAATGGCCTGCGAAAAGATCCAAAAAGCATCACGCCTCTTTTACGTCCGCCATGTTTCAGCCTTTTCCCCTGATTTTTCTGCCGGCACGGGCAGAGAAGCAGTAACAAAAGTGTCTATAAGTGCGGCAGAAATGTCCACATTGAATATTTGCACGGCGTCACACTTTCCGTTGCTACAGCAATTTAGTCCATAAGATTAGCGGATCCTGCCTGACGATTTTTATCCCCAGTCTCTAATGTTCTTCCATACCTGTTTCGGATGGAGCAACACCATGGCAATTGCAATTGGCCTCGATTTTGGCAGCGACTCGGTTCGCGCGCTGGCAGTGAACTGTACGACTGGCCAGGAGATAGCAACCAGCGTTGAGTGGTATCCGCGCTGGCAAGAGGGGCGCTACTGCGATGCGCCAAACAACCAGTTCCGTCACCACCCGCGCGATTACATTGAATCGATGGAAGCGGCGATCAAAACCGTGCTGGCTGAACTGACTGACGCCCAGCGGGCCGACGTCGTGGGGATTGGTGTCGACAGCACCGGTTCAACGCCAGCCCCGGTGGACGCTGAAGGCCGCGTGCTGGCGCTGCGCCCGGAGTTTGCCGACAACCCGAACGCCATGTTCGTGCTTTGGAAAGACCATACTGCCGTGGAAGAGGCGGAAGCCATCACCCGCTTATGCCATCAGCCGGGCAAAACCGACTACTCGCGCTACATCGGCGGCATCTACTCCAGCGAATGGTTCTGGGCCAAAATCCTGCACGTTACCCGCGCGGACGCTTCGGTCGCCCAGGCCGCGGCATCCTGGATTGAGCTGTGCGACTGGGTTCCCGCCCTGCTCTCCGGCACCACTCGCCCGCAGGATATCCGCCGCGGCCGCTGCAGCGCCGGGCATAAATCCCTGTGGCATGAAGGCTGGGGCGGTCTTCCTCCGGCAGCGTTCTTCGATGAACTTGACCCGATCATCAACAAAAATCTGAAATACCCGCTCTTTACCGACACCTTCACCGCCGATATTCCGGTCGGCACGCTCTGCGAAGAGTGGGCGACGCGTCTCGGCCTGCCGCAAAGCGTGACCATTTCCGGCGGCGCGTTCGACTGCCACATGGGTGCCGTGGGTGCGGGTGCGCAGCCTAACACGCTGGTGAAAGTGATTGGCACCTCCACCTGCGACATTCTGACGGCAGATAAAGCCAGCGTCGGCGACCGCGCGGTGAAAGGGATCTGCGGCCAGGTTGACGGCAGCGTGGTGCCAGATTTTATCGGCCTCGAAGCCGGTCAGTCCGCGTTTGGCGATATCTACGCCTGGTTTGGCCGGGTGCTCGGCTGGCCGCTGGATCAGCTGGCTGCCGCGCATCCTGAGCTGAAAACGCAGATTACCGCGAGCAAAAAACAGCTTCTGCCGCAGCTCACCGAAGCCTGGGCAAAAAATCCGTCCCTCGACCACCTGCCGGTGGTGCTGGACTGGTTTAACGGTCGCCGCACGCCGTTTGCCAACCAGCGCCTGAAGGGGGTGATTACCGATCTCAATCTGGCGACCGATGCCCCGGCGCTGTTCGGCGGTCTTATTGCCGCCACCGCGTTCGGCGCGCGCGCCATTATGGAGTGCTTCACCGAACAGGGCATCGACGTGAACAACGTGATGGCGCTGGGCGGTATCGCCCGTAAAAACCCGGTGATTATGCAGGCCTGCTGCGACGTGCTGAACCGTCCGCTGCAGATTGTGGCCTCCGATCAGTGCTGCGCGCTGGGCGCCGCGATTTTCGCTGCCGTGGCCGCAGGCGTTCATCCGGATATCCCGACCGCGCAGCAGCATATGGCAAGCGCCGTCGAAAACACGCTCCAGCCGCGTGTCCAGCAGGCACAACGCTTTGAACAGCTTTATCAGCGCTACCAGCAATGGGCAAAAAGCGCCGAGCTTCACTATCTCCCTGTCGCCGCCCCGGCCAAAAGCACCGCGGACACTACGGCAACCCTGACCCATTAAGGACACGATGATGACCATTTTTAATAATTATGAAGTGTGGTTTGTGATTGGCAGCCAGCATCTGTACGGACCGGAAGCGCTGCAGCAGGTAACGAAACACGCGGAGCACGTGGTTAACGCGCTGAACGCGGAAGCCAAACTGCCGTGCAAACTGGTGCTGAAGCCGCTGGGTACGACGCCGGACGAAATCACCAATATCTGCCGTGACGCCAACTACGACGACAAATGCGCCGGCCTGGTCGTGTGGCTGCACACCTTCTCACCGGCCAAAATGTGGATCAACGGCCTGGCAATCCTCAACAAACCGCTGCTGCAGTTCCACACTCAGTTCAATGCCTCCCTGCCGTGGGACAGCATCGACATGGACTTCATGAACCTGAACCAGACCGCGCACGGCGGCCGCGAGTTCGGCTTCATCGGCGCGCGCATGCGCCAGCAGCACGCTGTGGTCACCGGCCACTGGCAGGACGGCAAGGCGCAACAGCGTATCGGCTCCTGGATGCGTCAGGCGGTCTCTAAGCAGGATACCCGCCACCTGAAAGTGGTGCGTTTCGGCGACAACATGCGTGAAGTGGCGGTGACCGACGGCGATAAAGTCGCGGCGCAGATCAAGTTCGGCTTTTCCGTGAATACCTGGGCGGTGGGCGACCTGGTGCAGGTGGTGAATGACATCAGCGACGGCGACGTGAGCGCGCTGGTGGACGAGTACGAAAGCAGCTACCGCCTGACGCCTGCGGCGCAAGTTAACGGCGACAAGCGCCAGAACGTGCTGGATGCAGCGCGCATTGAGCTGGGCATGAAGCGTTTTCTGGAACAGGGCGGCTTCCATGCCTTTACCACTACATTTGAAGACCTGCACGGCCTGAAACAGCTGCCGGGTCTGGCAGTACAACGTCTGATGCAGCAGGGCTACGGCTTTGCGGGTGAAGGCGACTGGAAAACTGCCGCTCTGCTTCGCATCATGAAGGTGATGTCGACCGGTCTGCAGGGCGGCACCTCCTTTATGGAGGACTACACCTACCACTTCGAGAACGGCAACGATCTGGTGCTCGGTTCGCACATGCTGGAAGTGTGTCCCTCCATCGCGGTTGAAGAGAAACCGATCCTTGACGTGCAGTACCTCGGCATCGGCGGCAAAGCGGATCCGGCCCGTCTGATCTTCAACACCCGTACCGGTCCGGCCATCAACGCCAGCCTGATCGACCTCGGCGACCGCTTCCGCCTGCTGGTGAACTGTGTCGATGCGGTTGAAACTCCGCACTCTCTGCCGAAGCTGCCGGTCGCCAATGCCTTGTGGAAAGCGCAGCCGGACCTGCCAACCGCGTCAGAGGCGTGGATCCTGGCGGGTGGCGCGCACCACACCGTCTTCAGCCACGCGCTGGACCTGAACGATATGCGCCAGTTTGCCGAGCTGCACGATATCGAGCTGACCGTGATTGATAACGACACCCGTCTGCCAGCCTTTAAAGACGCGCTGCGCTGGAACGAAGTCTATTACGGTTCAAAACGCTAAGTACGTAATGCCCGGTGGCGCTGCGCTCGCCGGGCAGGGAGACAACGATGTTAGAAGATCTCAAACGTCAGGTACTTGAAGCCAACCTGGCGCTGCCAAAACATAACCTGGTGACCCTGACCTGGGGCAACGTCAGCGCCGTTGACCGGGAAAAAGGGGTATTCGTGATCAAGCCTTCGGGCGTGGATTACACGGTGATGACCGCAGAGGATATGGTCGTGGTCAGCATCGAAACGGGTGAAGTGGTGGAAGGTAACAAAAAACCGTCGTCCGATACGCCCACCCACCGTCTGCTGTATCAGTCCTTCCCGACTATCGGCGGCATCGTGCATACCCATTCGCGTCACGCGACCATCTGGGCGCAGGCGGGCCAGTCCATTCCGGCCACCGGCACCACCCACGCGGACTACTTTTACGGCACCATTCCCTGCACGCGTCTGATGACCGATGCGGAGATTAACGGTGAGTACGAATGGGAAACCGGGAACGTGATCGTCGAAACCTTTGAAAAACAGGGGATCGACGCGGCGCAAATGCCCGGCGTACTGGTGCATTCCCACGGCCCGTTTGCCTGGGGTAAAAACGCGCAAGACGCGGTGCATAACGCGATAGTGCTGGAGGAAATCGCCTACATGGGGATCTTCTGCCGCCAGCTGGCACCGCAGTTGCCGGATATGCAGCAAACCCTGCTGGATAAACACTACCTGCGCAAGCACGGCGCGAAGGCCTATTACGGACAATAAACTGTATATATCCCCAGCATAAAACATTCAACCAGGCTATAATCAGGCCTGGTTTTGTTTTATGGGATGGCGGCGTGGCACAGGCGCAAGAAGGCTTTTTACTGACCCGACACTGGCGGGATACCCCTCAGGGCACCGAGGTTGCGTTCTGGCTGGCGACAGATAACGGCCCGCTGCACGTTACGCTTCCTCCTCAGGAATCCGTGGCGTTTATCCCTGAACATTACGTCGAGAAGGTAAAACAACTGCTGCGCGATGAGAACGGCTGGCGCCTCACGCCTCTTGAGCTAAAAGATTTCCATCGTCAGCCGGTGTATGGCCTTTACTGCCGCGCCCATCGCCAGCTGATGCGCTACGAAAAACTGCTGCGCGAAGCGGGCGTGACGCTCTACGAAGCGGACATTCGTCCGCCGGAACGCTTTCTGATGGAGCGGTTTATTACCGCCCCCGTCTGGGTTGACGGTGCTGAGCAAAACGGCACCCTTATCAACGCTCGCCTAAAGCCTAATCCGCATTATCGCCCCCCGCTAAAGTGGGTTTCCCTGGATATCGAAACCACCCGTCACGGCGAGCTATACTGCATCGGCCTGGAAGGCTGCGGGCAGCGGGTTGTCTATATGCTCGGGCCGCCGAACGGCGATGCGTCCGCGCTCGATTTTCAGCTTGAGTACGTCAACAGCCGACCGCAGCTGCTGGAGAAGCTTAACCAGTGGTTTGCCGAGCACGACCCGGACGTGCTGATCGGCTGGAACGTGGTGCAGTTTGACCTGCGCGTGCTGCAAAAACACGCAGAGCGGTATCGCATCCCACTGATGCTCGGGCGCGGAAATACGGAGCTGGAGTGGCGCGAGCACGGCTTTAAGAACGGCGTATTCTTTGCGCAGGCCAACGGCCGCCTGATTATCGACGGCATCGAGGCGCTGAAATCCGCGTTCTGGAATTTCTCCTCCTTCTCTCTGGAAGCGGTAGCGCAGGAATTGCTCGGTGAAGGCAAATCCATCGACAACCCCTGGGACCGCATGGACGAGATTGACCGGCGCTTCAACGAAGACAAACCGGCGCTCGCCACCTATAACCTGAAAGACTGCGAGCTGGTGACGCAGATATTCCACAAAACCGAGATCATGCCGTTCCTGCTGGAGCGCGCGACGGTAAATGGCCTCGCGGCTGACAGGCACGGCGGCTCGGTAGCCGCCTTTAGCCACCTCTATTTCCCACGAATGCACCGTGCGGGCTATGTTGCGCCCAACCTCGGGGACGTACCGCCGCAGGCCAGCCCCGGCGGCTACGTGATGGACTCCCGCCCAGGACTGTATGATTCGGTTCTGGTGCTGGACTACAAAAGCCTCTACCCGTCAATTATCCGCACTTTCCTTATTGACCCGGTGGGGCTGGTGGAGGGGATGGTGCAGCCAGACGATACGCACAGCACCGAAGGTTTTCTCGGGGCACGCTTCTCGCGCGAAAAACACTGTCTGCCGGAGATTGTGGGGAACATCTGGCACGGCCGCGACGAGGCGAAACGTCATGGCAACAAGCCGCTCTCGCAGGCCCTGAAAATTATTATGAACGCTTTCTACGGCGTGCTGGGTACCAGCGCCTGCCGCTTCTTCGATCCGCGTCTGGCGTCGTCCATCACCATGCGCGGACACGACATCATGCGTCAGACCAAAGCGCTGATTGAATCCCGGGGCTATGACGTTATCTACGGCGACACGGATTCAACCTTTGTGTGGCTTAAGGGCGCACATTCAGAAGACGACGCCTCACGAATCGGCAAAGAATTGGTGGCCTTCGTAAACGACTGGTGGCAGGAACATTTGCAAAAAGAGCGGTTAACCAGCGCATTAGAACTGGAATTTGAAACCCATTTTGCCCGCTTTTTAATGCCCACCATCCGCGGTACTGACCAGGGCAGCAAGAAGCGCTACGCCGGGCTGATCCAGGAGGGTGAAAAGCAGAGAATGGTGTTTAAGGGGCTGGAGACGGTGCGCACTGACTGGACGCCGCTGGCCCAGCAGTTCCAGAAGACGCTCTATCTGCGGATCTTCCGCAACGAGCCCTATCAGGACTACATCCGCGAAACCATCGCCAGCCTGATGGCCGGCGAGCTGGATGACCAGCTGGTGTATCGCAAGCGCCTGCGCCGCCCGCTGGCGGAGTACCAGCGCAACGTCCCGCCCCACGTGCGCGCCGCGCGCCTGGCGGACGAAGAGAATGTACGCCGGGGACGCGCGCCGCAGTATCAGAACCGGGGGACGATAAAATACGTCTGGACAACGAACGGGCCGGAGCCCGTTGATTACCAGCAGTCGCCTCTCGATTACGATCACTACCTGACCCGCCAGCTTCAGCCGGTTGCGGAGGGAATTTTACCGTTCATGGACGACGATTTTGCTACACTTGTGACAGGGCAACTTGGCCTATTTTGACGCGTGACGAAATGGCTGCCATCCAGTACCATAGCGCCCTTTCCATTCCCGGACCCATTTTTCGATGACCGTCTTTTTTGATGGGGGTCGAACTATTGCCTGCAATTAAAGATTAGAGCCGAACAACTATGCCTTTTACACTTGGTCAACGCTGGATCAGCGATACAGAAAGCGAACTTGGATTAGGAACCGTCGTTGCCGTTGATGCACGCATGGTTACTCTCCTCTTCCCTGCTACCGGTGAAAACCGCCTGTACGCCCGCAATGACTCCCCTGTGACCCGCGTAATGTTCAATCCGGGCGACACCGTGACCAGCCACGAAGGCTGGCAGCTAAAGGTTGAAGACGTAAAAGAAGAGAATGGACTGCTCGCCTACATCGGAACGCGTCTTGATACCGAAGAGACGAACGTCATCCTGCGTGAAGTGCTGCTCGACAGCAAACTGGTGTTCAGCAAGCCGCAGGACCGCCTGTTTGCCGGGCAAATCGACCGTATGGATCGCTTCTCCCTGCGCTACCGCGCGCGTAAGTTCCAGAGCGAACAGTACCGCATGCCGTGGAGTGGCCTGCGCGGTCAGCGCACCAGCCTGATCCCCCACCAGCTGAATATCGCCCATGACGTGGGCCGTCGCCATGCGCCCCGCGTGCTGCTTGCCGACGAAGTGGGCCTGGGCAAAACCATCGAAGCAGGCATGATCCTGCACCAGCAATTGCTCTCTGGCGCTGCCGAGCGCGTGCTGATTGTTGTGCCTGAAACCCTCCAGCACCAGTGGCTGGTGGAGATGCTGCGCCGCTTTAACCTGCGCTTCTCCCTGTTCGACGACGAGCGCTATGCCGAAGCGCAGCACGACGCGGACAACCCGTTTGAAACCGAACAGCTGGTGATCTGCTCGCTGGATTTCGTGCGCCGCAGCAAGCAGCGTCTTGAGCATCTGTGCGATGCCGAATGGGACATGATGGTCGTCGACGAAGCGCACCACCTGGTGTGGAGCGAAGATGCCCCAAGCCGCGAATATATAGCGATTGAACAGCTTGCCGAGCGCGTGCCCGGCGTCCTGCTGCTGACCGCAACGCCGGAGCAGCTCGGTCTGGAAAGTCACTTCGCCCGTCTGCGCCTGCTCGATCCAAACCGTTTCCACGACTTCGCTCAGTTCGTGGAAGAGCAGAACAACTACCGTCCTGTTGCGGATGCCGTCGCGCTGCTGCTGGCGGGTAAACGTCTCTCAAACGACGAACTTAACACTCTGAGCGATCTGATTGGCGAGCAGGATATCGAACCGCTGCTACAGACCGCGAACAGCGACAGCGAGAATGCGGGATCCGCGCGTAAAGAGCTGATCGACATGCTGATGGACCGTCACGGCACCAGCCGCGTGCTGTTCCGCAACACCCGTAACGGCGTGAAAGGGTTCCCGAAACGCGAACTGCACACCATCAAGCTCCCGCTGCCGACGCAGTATCAGACGGCGATTAAAGTCTCCGGCATTATGGGCGCGCGCAAAACTCAGGAAGAGCGCGCGCGTGACATGCTCTACCCGGAACAGATTTATCAGGAATTTGAAGGCGATACCGGCACCTGGTGGAACTTCGACCCGCGCGTGGAGTGGCTGATGGGCTACCTGACCGCGCACCGCTCCCAGAAAGTGCTGGTGATCTGCGCCAAAGCTGCCACCGCGCTGCAGCTGGAACAGGTTCTGCGCGAGCGCGAAGGCATTCGTGCCGCCGTGTTCCACGAAGGCATGTCCATCGTCGAGCGCGACCGCGCGGCGGCGTGGTTCAGTGAAGAGGACAGCGGCGCGCAGGTGATGCTGTGCTCCGAAATCGGTTCTGAAGGGCGTAACTTCCAGTTCGCCAGCAATCTGGTGATGTTCGATCTGCCGTTCAACCCGGATCTGCTGGAGCAGCGTATCGGACGTCTGGATCGCATCGGCCAGGCGCATGATATTCAGATCCACGTGCCGTACCTGGAAAAAACCGCTCAGTCCGTGCTGGTGCGCTGGTTCCACGAAGGTCTGGATGCGTTTGAACATACCTGCCCAACGGGCCGCACCATTTATGACCAGGTGCATGGCGATCTGATCGGTTACCTGGCCGCGCCGGAAAATACCGACGGTTTTGATGATCTGATTAAATCCTGCCGCGAGAAACATGAAGCGCTGAAGGCGCAGCTTGAACAGGGGCGCGACCGCCTGCTGGAGATCCACTCCAACGGTGGCGAAAAAGCGCAGGCGCTTGCCGAGAGCATTGAAGAACAAGATGACGACACCAGCCTGATCGGCTTCTCGATGAACCTGTTCGACATTGTCGGGATTAACCAGGACGATCGTGGCGAGAACCTGATCGTGTTAACCCCGTCAGACCACATGCTGGTGCCCGATTTCCCGGGCCTGCCGGAAGATGGCTGTACCATCACCTTCGAGCGTGACGTGGCTCTGTCCCGCGAAGATGCTCAGTTCATCACCTGGGAACACCCGCTGATCCGCAACGGGCTGGATCTGATCCTCTCCGGTGATACCGGCAGCAGCACCATCTCCCTGTTGAAAAACAAGGCGCTGCCCGTAGGCACGCTGCTGCTGGAGCTGATCTATGTTGTGGAAGCGCAGGCGCCGAAACAGCTGCAGCTCAACCGCTTCCTGCCGCCAACGCCGGTGCGTTTGCTGCTGGATAAAAACGGTACGAACCTGGCAGGACAGGTGGAGTTCGAAAGCTTCAACCGCCAGCTAAGCGCGGTGAACCGCCATACCGGCAGCAAGCTGGTGAACGCGGTGCAGCAGGACGTGCACGCTATTCTCCAGCAGGGCGAAATCCAGATCGAAAAAGCGGCCCGAGACCTGATTGACGCCGCGCGCAATGAAGCCGACGAGAAACTGTCTGCCGAGCTGTCCCGTCTGGAAGCGTTGAAAGCGGTCAATCCGAACATCCGCGACGACGAACTGGCGGCAATTGAAAGCAACCGTCAGCAGGTGCTGGAAAGCCTGAATCAGGCGGGATGGCGTCTCGACGCCCTGCGTCTTATCGTTGTGACGCATCAGTAAACGGAGCGCAAGATGGTGATGGAGCCGTATAATCCGCCGCAGGATCCCTGGCTGGTCATTCTGTATCAGGATGAACACATTATGGTGGTCAACAAGCCGAGCGGCCTGTTGTCCGTGCCGGGCCGTCTGGATGAGCATAAGGACAGCGTGATGACGCGCATTCAGCGCGATTATCCGCAGGCCGAGTCCGTCCATCGCCTGGACATGGCCACCAGCGGCGTGATTGTGGTGGCGCTGAATAAAGCGGCGGAGCGCGAGCTGAAGCGTCAGTTCCGCGAGCGCGAGCCGAAGAAGCAGTATGTTGCCCGCGTCTGGGGCCACCCGGCGCAGGCGGAAGGGCTGGTGGATTTACCGCTGATTTGCGACTGGCCGAACAGGCCAAAGCAGAAGGTGTGTTATGAAACCGGCAAGGCCGCGCAAACCGAATATGAAGTGCTGGATTACGCGCCGGATAACACCGCGCGCGTCCTGCTTAAGCCGATTACCGGACGTTCACACCAGCTGCGCGTGCATATGCTTGCGCTGGGTCACCCGATTCTGGGTGACCGCTTCTACGCCCCGCCAGAGGCCCTGGCGTTAGCGCCACGCCTGCAGCTCCATGCGCAGACGCTCACCATCACCCACCCTACTTTCGGTAACGCGATGACGTTTAAAGCCCCGGTGGACTTCTGAAAAAAAAGCCCGACATTGTCGGGCTTTTTCTTATTTGAAACCTTTCTTCTCTTTAATGAGCTCGTACGCCTTCTGGATTTCCTGCGCTTTTTGCTTCGCCATCTCCATCATTTCCGGCGGTAAACCTTTCGCCACCAGCTTGTCAGGATGATGCTCGCTCATCAGCTTACGGTAGGCACGTTTAATCGTGGTTTGATCGTCCGTGGGCTTCACGCCAAGCACGTTGCAGGCATCTTCCAGCGTCGGGCCACGCTGCGCCTGCTGCCATGCACCGCCGGAAGACTGCTGGTGATAGCCGCCGCCAAACTGGGCACCGCCCTGCATCATGCGCAGGAACTGGTCAAACTGCATACGGGAGATACCCAGCTCTTCCGCAATAACGTACAGGACATCGCGTTCATTGGGATGAAGCGAGCCGTCGGCAAACGCCGCCTGGATTTGGATTTCCAGAAACATCCGAATTAAATCAAAACGTCCGAAGCAGATGCTGCGGAACTGGCGCATCTTTTCACGCAGCGGATAGTTATCCGATTTACCGATGCGAAACGCATTCTGCGCCGCCAGGCGGGACTCACCATGCAGGTTCATGCGATCCATAAAAACGCTGGCAATCTGAATATCCGCTTCGGTCACGCGGCCTTTGGATTTGGTTAAGTGCCCCATGACCTCAAAGGTGGTGGAGAAAAAGAGCGACTGGCGCTCGCGCTGATTGGCAAACCAGGCCATTTTGCGGCTGCGTGCCTTATCAAACATATGGCCAATGATAAGCCCAAGCACAATTCCCCAGAACCCGGCACCCATGATGATGGCGAACGCAACGCCGATTATTTTACCCCAATACTGCATATACTCCCCGGATAGTCATATTCCCTGCCGACGCAACGTCATCATCACAGTGTTCAAGCCACGGTCAATTGAAGGACATCGCCTATAATTTGCTTTATCATACTCGTCATTCGATAGCGAGCCTAACACTCTGGCGCGCAAACGGGCAGGATTAACGCTGGTACTGCGCTGATGAGTAAGATAGTCTCTGAGCGTTTGTAAGCCGTAGCCACTGATGACGGAACAATAAAATATAACGTATGAAAAAACGTATCCCCACCCTCCTGGCCACAATGATTGGCTCCGCCCTGTACAGTCAACAGGGGCTGGCGGCCGATCTCGCCTCGCAGTGTATGCTTGGCGTCCCAAGTTATAATCGCCCACTGGTGGAGGGCGATACAAATAGCTTGCCGGTAACCATTACTGCCGATAGCTCCAAAGGTACTTATCCTGACAATGCCACGTTTACGGGCAATGTGGATATTAACCAGGGCAATAGCCGCCTGCAGGCTGATGAAGTGCAGTTGCACCAGAAGCAGCCGGAAGGCGCGGTCGAGCCGGTACGAACGGTGGATGCGCTGGGTAATGTGCACTATGACGACAATCAGGTCATCCTGAAAGGTCCGAAAGCCTGGTCAAACCTGAATACCAAAGATACTAACGTCTGGGAAGGTGATTACCAGATGGTGGGTCGCCAGGGACGCGGTAAAGCGGACCTGATGAAACAGCGCGGTGAAAACCGCTATACGATTCTGGAGAATGGCTCCTTTACATCATGTCTGCCGGGTTCAAATACCTGGAGCGTGGTCGGGAGCGAAGTTATCCATGACCGTGAAGAGCAGGTCGCAGAGATCTGGAACGCACGCTTTAAGCTGGGTCCGGTGCCGGTATTCTACAGCCCTTATCTCCAGCTTCCCGTGGGTGACAAGCGTCGCTCGGGCTTCCTGATCCCGAATGCCAAATACAGCACCTCGAACTACTTTGAGTTCTACCTGCCGTATTACTGGAACATCGCGCCCAACATGGACGCCACGATCACGCCGCATTATATCCACAAGCGCGGCAACATCATGTGGGAAAACGAGTTCCGCTATCTGACTCAGGCCGGTGCTGGCCTGATGGAGCTGGATTATCTGCCGTCGGATAAGGTCTTCCAGGATGAGCACCCTACAGAAGGCGATAAACACCGCTGGCTATTCTACTGGCAGCATGCCGGAGTGATGGATCAGGTGTGGCGCTTTAACGTTGACTATACCAAAGTTAGCGACTCATCTTATTTTAACGACTTCTCGTCTAAATACGGTTCGAGCACGGATGGCTATGCCACGCAGAAGTTCAGCGTAGGCTATGCGGTGCAGAACTTTGATGCAACCGTCTCAACCAAACAGTTCCAGGTATTCTCTGACCTGTCCACGCCTACCTATGGTGCAGAGCCGCAGCTGGACGTTAACTGGTATCAGAATAATGTAGGTCCATTCGACACCCGGGTTTACGCTCAGGCGGTACATTTCGTGAACACGGATTCGGACATGCCGGAAGCTACGCGTGTTCACCTGGAGCCGACGATCAATCTGCCGTGGTCTAACGACTGGGCAAGCTTGAATACCGAAGCCAAGCTGATGGCGACGCACTATCAGCAAAAAAATATTGATAATTACAACACCACGAAGAATGCGCATCTGGAAGAGTCGGTTAACCGAACGCTCCCGCAGTTCAAAATGGACGGGAAGCTGATCTTCGAGCGTGATATGGGCCTGCTGGCGGATGGTTATACCCAGACGCTTGAGCCGCGTATGCAGTATTTGTACGTGCCGTATCGCGATCAGAGCAATATTCAAAACTACGACTCGTCTTTACTGCAGTCTGACTACAGCGGCCTGTTCCGTGACCGTACTTACGGCGGTCTGGACCGTATCGCCTCCGCTAACCAGTTAACGACCGGCGTCACAACACGCGTTTATGATGATGCCGCCGTTGAACGTTTTAACGTTTCTGTTGGTCAAATCTACTATTTCACCGAGTCACGTACCGGTGATGACAACATTAACTGGGAGAAGGACAACAAAACGGGCTCGCTGGTTTGGGCGGGAGACACGTACTGGCGCATGACTGACCGTTGGGGCCTGCGCGGTGGTGTGCAATATGACACTCGCCTCGATAATATCGCCACAAGCAGTGCCGCTATTGAGTACCGTCGCGATGAAGACCGCATGGTACAGTTGACGTATCGTTATGCCAGCCCGGAATATATTCAGGCAACATTGCCTTCTTATGCAGGCGCAGAACAGTATAAAGACGGCATCTCGCAGGTTGGTGGTGCAGCAAGCTGGCCTATCGCCGACCGCTGGTCAATCGTAGGCGCTTACTACTTTGACACTAATGCGAATAAGCCAGCGGACCAGATGGTAGGTCTGCAATATAACTCCTGCTGTTACGCGCTGCGCGTCGGTTACGAGCGTAAGCTTAACGGCTGGAACACTGTAAACAATCAGAGCAAATACGATAACGTGATTGGCTTTAATGTCGAACTGCGCGGCCTGAGCTCCAACTACGGCCTGGGCACGCATCAGATGCTGCGTTCGAACATTCTGCCGTACAGTAGTTCTTTGTAATGTGCTTGATTTACAACGTAATCCGCTTTGCGGTTAATTGAAATGGAAAAAGTATGAAGAACTGGAAAACGCTGCTGCTTGGTGTCGCTATGGTTGCGAATACCAGCTTCGCAGCCCCCCAGGTTGTTGATAAGGTCGCCGCTGTCGTTAACAACGGCGTCGTGCTCGAAAGTGACGTTGATGGTCTGATGAAATCCGTGAAGCTCAATTCGGGCGAAGCGGGTCAGCAACTTCCGGATGACGCCACGCTGCGCCACCAGATCCTGGAGCGTCTGATCATGGATCAGATTATCCTGCAGATGGGTCAGAAAATGGGCGTGAAGGTGACTGACGAGCAGCTCGATCAGGCTATCGCTAACATTGCAAAGCAGAACAACATGTCGCCGGACCAGATGCGCAGCCGTCTGGCCTATGACGGCATCAGCTACGCTACCTACCGTAACCAGATCCGTAAAGAGATGCTGATCTCGGAAGTGCGTAATAATGAAGTCCGTCGCCGCGTCACCATCCTGCCGCAGGAAGTGGATGCGCTGGCAAAACAGGTGGGCAACCAGAACGATGCGAGCACAGAGCTGAACCTGAGCCACATTCTGATCCCACTGCCAGAGAACCCAACGTCAGATCAGGCTGCTGAAGCAGAAAGTCAGGCACGTTCAATTGTCGACCAGGCGCGTAACGGCGGCGACTTTGGCAAGCTGGCTATCACCTACTCTGCTGACCAACAGGCCCTGAAAGGCGGCCAGATGGGCTGGGGACGTATCCAGGAGCTGCCATCTATCTTTGCTCAGGCGCTAAGCACGGCGAAGAAAGGCGATATCGTCGGTCCAATCCGTTCAGGGGTGGGCTTCCACATTCTGAAAGTGAACGATCTGCGCGGTCAGAGCCAGAATATCTCCGTGACTGAAGTTCACGCCCGCCACATTCTGCTGAAGCCGTCACCGATCATGACTGACGATCAGGCGCGTGCGAAGCTAGAGCAAATTGCCGCAGATATTAAGAGCGGTAAAACGTCGTTTGCCAATGCAGCGAAAGAGTTCTCTCAGGATCCTGGCTCTGCGAACCAGGGCGGCGATCTTGGCTGGGCGGCTGCGGACATTTACGATCCTGCCTTCCGCGATGCGCTGATGAAGCTGAATAAAGGCCAGATCAGTGCCCCGGTTCACTCTTCATTTGGCTGGCATCTGATCGAGCTGATGGACACCCGCAACGTGGACAAAACGGATGCGGCGCAGAAAGACAGAGCCTACCGTATGCTGTTTAACCGTAAGTTCTCCGAAGAAGCGGCAACCTGGATGCAGGAACAGCGCGCCAGTGCTTACGTGAAAGTCCTGAGCAACTAATGAAACAGCATCGTGTTGTTATCACTCCCGGCGAACCTGCCGGGATTGGGCCTGACCTCGTTGTCCAGCTCGCCCAGCGCAGCTGGCCAGTAGAACTGGTTGTCTGCGCGGATGCAACACTGTTACAAGACCGGGCGAATCTGCTCGGTCTGCCCTTAACGCTCATCCCTTACGTTGAAGGCCAACAGCCCGCGCCACAGCAGGCCGGTACGCTCACTCTTCTTTCTGTTCCCCTTCGTACACCCGTTATTCCAGGCCAGCTCAGCACGGAAAATGGCCACTACGTCGTGGAAACCCTTGCCCGCGCCTGCGACGGTTGCCTGAAGGGCGAATTTGCCGCTCTGATCACCGGCCCCGTGCATAAGGGCGTCATCAACGAAGCGGGCATACCGTTTACCGGGCATACGGAGTTCTTCGAAGAGCGCTCGCACAGCCCGAAAGTGGTGATGATGCTGGCGACGGAAGCGATGCGCGTTGCTCTCGTGACCACCCATCTACCGATCAAGGCCATTCCTGATGCCATCACCCCGGAACTGCTGCGGGAGATCATCGGGATCCTGCATCACGACCTGCAAACGAAGTTCGGCATCAAGCGGCCGCATGTGCTGGTCTGCGGCCTGAATCCGCACGCGGGTGAAGGGGGTCACATGGGCACCGAAGAGATCGACACCATTATTCCGGTGCTTGAAGAAATGCGCGCCAAAGGGATGAATCTCAGCGGGCCGCTGCCTGCGGACACCCTTTTCCAGCCAAAATACCTGGATAATGCCGACGCCGTCCTCGCGATGTACCACGATCAGGGTCTGCCCGTGCTAAAATACCAGGGCTTTGGCCGCGGGGTGAATATCACCCTCGGTTTACCCTTTATTCGAACGTCCGTTGACCACGGCACTGCGCTGGATCTGGCAGGCCAGGGGAAAGCGGATGTCGGCAGTTTTATTACGGCGCTTAATCTCGCCATCAAAATGATTGTTAATACTCAATGACTAATCGAGTCCATCAGGGCCACTTAGCCCGTAAACGCTTCGGGCAAAACTTTCTCAAC
This sequence comes from Enterobacter cloacae complex sp. P6RS, assembly GCF_014982245.1. Classification (NCBI taxonomy): domain Bacteria; kingdom Pseudomonadati; phylum Pseudomonadota; class Gammaproteobacteria; order Enterobacterales; family Enterobacteriaceae; genus Enterobacter; species Enterobacter cloacae complex sp. P6RS. Next base: position 50,002 of record NZ_JADCLB010000028.1, on the reverse strand, counting down.
GATCAATTCGTGATCGACAGCATCGTCTCTGCTATTAATCCGCAGAAGGGTCAGGCTATGGTCGAAATCGGCCCGGGCCTTGCCGCACTGACCGAGCCGGTAGGCGAACGCCTCGACGAGCTGACCGTTATCGAACTGGACCGCGACCTGGCCGCACGCCTGCAAACGCACCCGTTCCTCGGACCAAAGCTGACCATCTATCAGCAGGATGCCATGACCATGAACTTTGGCGAACTGTCGGAAAAAATGGGCCAGCCGCTGCGCGTGTTCGGCAACCTGCCGTATAACATCTCCACGCCGCTAATGTTCCACCTCTTTAGCTATACTGATGCCATTGCCGACATGCACTTCATGTTGCAAAAAGAGGTTGTTAACCGTCTGGTTGCAGGGCCGAACAGTAAAGCGTATGGTCGTTTAAGCGTGATGGCACAATATTACTGCAACGTGATCCCGGTACTCGAAGTACCGCCATCAGCGTTCACGCCGCCACCGAAAGTAGATTCTGCGGTTGTGCGCCTTGTGCCGCACAAAACGAAACCGTATCCGGTTAAAGATCTGCGTGTACTGAGCCGCATCACCACGGAAGCCTTTAACCAGCGCCGTAAAACGATCCGTAACAGTCTGAGCAATTCGTTTACCGTTGAGGTGCTAGCAGAGCTGGGGATCGACCCGGCAATGCGTGCGGAAAACATTTCCGTAGAGCAGTACTGCAAGCTGGCTAATTACATCAGCGAAAATGCGCCGCCGAAGGAGAGTTAAGCCATGATTGATTCGCCCCGCGTATGTGTCCATGTACAAAGCGTCTATGTTGAATCGCAATCCTCGCCGGATGAAGAGCGTTTTGTCTTTGCTTACACCGTGACCATTCGCAATCTGGGGCGGATGCCCGTGCAGCTGCGCGGGCGCTACTGGCTTATCACCAACGGCAATGGCCGCGAAATTGAAGTTCAGGGTGAAGGAGTGGTCGGTGAACAGCCCCACATCGCCCCTGGCGAAGAGTATCAGTACACCAGCGGCGCGGTAATTGAAACGCCGCTAGGTACCATGCAAGGCCATTATGAAATGGTCGACGTCGATGGCAATGTGTTCCGCGTTGCTATTCCTGTGTTCCGTCTCGCCGTAACCACACTCATTCATTAATCTAATGTCTACATATCTGATTGGCGACGTTCACGGTTGCTACGATGAACTGATCGCATTGTTAAAACAGGTCGACTTTACGCCAGGACAGGACACGCTCTGGCTGACGGGCGATTTAGTCGCGCGTGGTCCGGGCTCGCTTGAGGTTTTACGTTTCGTCAAATCTCTGGGCGACAGCGTGCGCATGGTGCTGGGCAATCACGATCTTCACCTGTTGGCCGTATTTGCCGGGATCAGCCGCAACAAACCTAAAGATCGCCTCTCTCCCCTGCTGGATGCGCCAGACGCGGACGACCTGATTAACTGGCTGCGCCGCCAGCCTTTACTGCAGGTCGATGAGGAGAAAAAGCTGGTCATGGCTCATGCCGGGATCACCCCGCAATGGGATCTTGAGACGGCTAAAACCTGCGCGCGTGACGTTGAGGCGGTGCTGGCGAGCGACTCGTACCCCTTCTTCCTTGATGCCATGTACGGCGATATGCCGAATCACTGGAGCGAGGATCTCAGCGGTCTGGCCCGCCTGCGCTTTATTACCAACGCTTTTACGCGCATGCGTTTCTGCTTCCCGAACGGGCAGCTGGACATGTATTCCAAAGAGACGCCGGAAAGCGCGCCTGCCCCGCTCAAACCGTGGTTTGCTATTCCTGGACCCGTGACAAGCGAGTACAACGTCGTCTTTGGCCACTGGGCTGCGCTGGAAGGAAAAGGCACGCCGGACGGGATCTACGGTCTGGATACCGGATGCTGCTGGGGCGGAGAGTTGACCTGCTTACGCTGGGAAGATAAAACTTACTTTGTTCAGCCGTCCAACCGACAGCTGGACTTAGGGGAAAGTGAGGCCGTTGCCTCCTGAATCATTCCCTCTCCCGGGCGGGAGAGGGACATCACTTAACGACGTTCCAGAATCTCGAAGCAGTAGCTGTGGGAGTTCTGTGCATCCGCGTCGTGGAACTCGCTGAATACCGATTCCCACTCGTCCGGATCGTAATCCGGGAAATGGGTGTCCCCTTCCACTTCCGCATCAATGTGGGTCAGATACAGCTTCTGCGCTTTTGGCAGGAACTGCTCATACACGCGGCCGCCGCCGATCACCATGATCTCTTCGGCGTCACCGCAGGCGGCAATCGCTTCATCAACGGACTTAACCCATTCGACGCGATCGTCAGTGCCCGGCTGGCTACTGATAACGATATTCTTACGGCCCGGCAATGGACGACCAATCGACTCCCAGGTCAGGCGGCCCATCACTACCGGCTTGTTTAACGTAGTACGTTTAAACCATGCGAGATCGGCAGGCAGGTTCCACGGCATGGCATTTTCCATACCGATAACGCGGTCCACCGCCAGCGCTGCAATCAGACTGATCATTGAAAATTTCCCGGATGCAAAAAATTGCCGCCACTATACGGAAAGCTTAATCTTTCGTCGACTGGCGGCAGAGTAAAGATAGAGAAATTTTTTATTATTGCTGGCAACTCCACTTCACGCGGAAGGTTTACTCTCGGGCTCGTCAGCCGGATCGCCGGTATGCTTGCCCTCTTCCGTGCCCTGCCAGCCATGGCGCTGGATCAGCGACAGGTGATTGCGGTCCTCGTTAATGATTTCTGTCAGCATGGCGCTGGTGCGTTTAAACACCGCCGCACGCTCCGTGGCCGTACTGCCGGCCATCGCCGCCATCTCTTCCACCATCCCGGTGTTAAAGCGGCGGAACAGGTCCGCACGTTCGCGCGCTTCATACGCGCCGAGCCCCAGATTCTCCAGCGCCAGGCGGCCAGACTTCAGCGCGCCTTCGAACGTTTCACGCTCCGGCGCTTCTACGCCCGCCTGACGCAGCCGGATGTAATGATCCACATCGCGCGCGCGGGAGATAATGGTCAGCCCTGGAAAATGCTCTTTTACCAGCTCCACCATCTGCATGCTGGTCTCAGGATCGTCAATGGCGTTAATCAATACCTCGGCTTTTGCCGCCCCGGCGGATTCCAGCAGATCGACGCGAGTCGCATCGCCGTAAAACACCTTCATATCAAATTTACGCAGGGTATCGACATGGTCAGGATCGTGATCGAGAATCACCATTTTCACCCCGCTTGACAGCAGTAAACGCCCGACGATCTGCCCGTAGCGACCAAATCCGGCGATGATGACGCGCGGCTGCTCCTCATCGATCTCGTCGGCTTCGCGCTCCTGCTCGCTGCCTGATTTTTCCAGACGCGTCAGCACCACCAGTAGAACAGGCGTTGCCGCCATCGACAGCGCGACCGCCAGCGTCAGCGCTTTCGCCCACTCGGGATCGAGCACGTTTGCCATCTGCGCGGCACCAAAGACCACGAATGCAAATTCGCTCCCCTGACCCAGCAGTACGGCAAACCAGCGGCGCTGCTTGTTCGGCACCTTCAATGGACGCGCAATCAGCCACAGCATCACCATTTTAATCACCAGGAAACCGACGAGCAGGATGACGATCCGCAGCGGGTGCGTGACCAGCGTGCCGAAGTCGACGGACATCCCCACGCCGATGAAAAACAGCCCCAGCAGCAGCCCTTTGAACGGCTCGATATCGCTTTCCAGCGCGTGGCGATATTCAGAGCTCGCCAGCAGAACGCCTGCAAGGAACGCCCCCATCGCCATCGACAGCCCGGCTTCCTCCAGCAGCAAACCAAAGCCAAACACCAGGAACAGCGCCACGGCGCTGAACACTTCGCGCAGGCCTGAACGGGCAACAAACCGCAGTAACGGGCGGGTCACGTAGCGGCCAAGCAGGACCACCAGCGCCAGCGCCCCCACGACTTTTAATGCCGACAGCGCAAACGCCCCCAGCGTCGTGGACGAGCCGCTTGCCGCCAGCAGCGGGATCATCGCCACCAGCGGAATAGCGGCAATATCCTGGAACAGCAGCACCGAAAACGCGCTGCGTCCCATCTGCGAGACCGTCAGATTTCGCTCGTTCATCGCCTGCATGGCGATGGCCGTCGAGGAGAGCGCCAGCGTCATGCCGATAAGCTCCGCCACTTTCCAGTCCATGCCCAACAGGATGCAGAACCCACCGAGCAGCAGGCCGCAGGCCACCATCTGCAGCGCGCCTCCGCCAAATACCGAGGCGCGAAGTTTCCATAACCTCTGCGGATCCAGCTCCAGACCAATCACAAACAGCATCAGCACGACGCCAATTTCAGCGAAATGGAGGATCGCCTCCGCATCCGTTACCAGTCGAAAGCCCCAGGGCCCAATGACGCAGCCCGCAATCAGGTAGCCAAGAACCGACCCCAGCCCCAGACGTACCGCCACCGGCACAATCAGCGCCGCCGCGCCGAGATAAATCAGCGCCTGTATCAGCGTATGGCTATCCATGATGCGTCTCCTGCCACTCAAGCAAGCGTTGTTTATAATGGCGAGCCTGCGCCTGCAGCGTTTCATCGTCGCAAACAAAGGTGCAATGCATCGCAAAAGGCGGGAGCCAGTTCAGCCCGCAGTAAAGCGCCGTAGCCTGCAGCGGCTGCGCCAGGACGTCAAACCCCGGGAAGGTACCAATATCAAAGTGGCTTTCCCCACCGCCGGTGGTAACCGCCCACATCAGGCTTTTGCCTTTTAGCGCATTGCCGTTGTGGCCGTAAGCCCAGCCGTGGGAGAAGACTTTATCGATCCACAGCTTCAGGAGCGGCGGCGTACTGTACCACTGCATAGGATGTTGCCAGATAATCAGATCGGCACGGGTGAGCGCCTCCTGTTCGGCGGCGATATCGATATTAAAATCGGGATAGAGTTGATAGAGGGAACGTATCTCTACGTTTTCGAGCGTCCTTGCCTGCTCAAGCATCCGCTTATTCGCATGCGAGTGCTGCGGATAAGGGTGCGCATAAATTATCAGAATCATTGAGTAGCCTGTTGTTTTACTGCCTTCTTTTACCAGAAGAGTGTAGACAGTAATTCAACAGGCTAATAGTGAATATTATTGACGGGCTAGCGTCAGAAAACTGAATTAGTTATCCAGCTCGCCCATGGATTTCACCTGGTCGCGATTAATCTGTTCAGTTTGACCGGTTTCGGCGTTTTTGTACGACACCAGGCCGGTATCGTCATCCACCTGCGGTTTCCCGTCAGTCACGATGGTTTTACCATCGGTGGTTTTTACGGCCTGATTGGACGAACAGCCCGCGACGGTAAACATTGCGGTGGCAGCCAGAACGGAAGCGATCAGTAATTTATTTTGCATGGTGTTTTCCCCTGCTCTCAGTTGAATTTTCGTTATCGACCTAACTATTTTAGGCTAACTGACTGAAAGCGGATGAAAAACCAGAAGGTTCTTAAGATGGGAAAATTGCCCGGTAACCGAACGGTACCGGGCTATGGGGGTTACTTGCTAATCTGTGCGTGCATTTCCTGCACCGAAATCACCTTCTCGGTAGCATCCGCATTCAGCGCCATCGCTGTTGCGAAACCGCCGTTCAGTGTGGTGTCGTAGTGCACTTTGTATTGCAGCGCGCTGCGGCGAATCAGCTTGGAGTCTTCAATCGCCTGGCGTCCTGCGGTGGTGTTGATAATGTAGGTATATTCGCCATTCTTGATACGATCCTGAATGTGCGGACGGCCTTCATGCACCTTGTTCACCAGACGCGGGTTGATCCCGGCTTCACCCAACACAATCGCCGTACCGTGGGTCGCGTCCAGCTCGAAGCCCTGTTTCAGCAGCTTGGCGGCCAGGTCAACCACGCGCTCTTTATCGCCTTCGCGAACGGAGAGCAGCGCACGGCCCGATTTTCTCATGGTGGAGCTACTGCCCAGCTGCGCCTTGGCAAACGCTTCTGCGAAGGTGCGGCCCACGCCCATCACTTCCCCGGTTGAGCGCATTTCAGGCCCTAACAGCGGGTCAACGCCCGGGAATTTGTTGAATGGCAGCACCACTTCTTTCACCGAGTAATACGGCGGGATGATCTCTTTTGTCACGCCCTGCTGAGCCAGCGTCTGGCCGGCCATCACGCGCGCCGCCACTTTCGCCAGCGGAATACCGGTGGCTTTAGAGACGAACGGTACGGTACGCGCCGCACGCGGGTTGACTTCAATCAGATAAACTTCGTTGTCTTTCACCGCAAACTGGACGTTCATCAGGCCGCGAACCTGCAGCTCGAAGGCCAGCTTCTGCACCTGCTGGCGCATCACGTCCTGAATTTCCTGGCTCAGGGTGTACGCTGGCAGAGAACAGGCGGAGTCGCCGGAGTGCACGCCCGCCTGCTCGATGTGCTCCATGATGCCGCCAATCAGCACCATTTCGCCGTCGCAGATGGCATCCACGTCCACTTCAACCGCGTCGTCGAGGAAGCGGTCGAGCAGCACTGGCGCATCGTTGGAGACGCTCACCGCCGTCTGGAAGTAGCGACGCAGGTCGGCTTCGTCGTAGACGATTTCCATCGCGCGGCCGCCCAGGACGTAGGACGGACGCACCACCAGCGGGTAGCCAATCTCTTTCGCCTTCTCAACGGCCTGTTCGATGGCCGTCACTGTGGCGTTCGCCGGCTGCTTCAGCTTCAGACGGTCAACCGCCTGCTGGAAACGCTCGCGGTCTTCGGCACGGTCAATCGCGTCCGGGCTGGTACCGATAACCGGTACGCCCGCCGCTTCCAGCGCGCGCGCCAGCTTCAGCGGGGTCTGACCGCCGTACTGCACGATAACGCCTTTTGGCTTCTCGATGCGCACGATTTCCAGCACGTCTTCCAGGGTAACCGGCTCGAAGTAGAGGCGATCGGAGGTGTCGTAGTCGGTAGAAACGGTTTCCGGGTTACAGTTGACCATGATGGTCTCGTACCCGTCTTCGCGCAGCGCCAGCGAGGCGTGCACGCAGCAGTAGTCGAACTCAATGCCCTGGCCGATACGGTTTGGACCGCCGCCCAGCACCATAATCTTGTCGCGGTCGACGGACGGATTCGCTTCGCACTCGTCTTCATAGGTGGAGTACATGTACGCGGTATCGGTCGAGAACTCTGCCGCACAGGTATCCACGCGCTTGTAAACCGGGTGCAGGTCATACTGGTCGCGCAGCTTGCGGATTTCCGCTTCGCGCACGCCCGCCAGCTTAGCCAGACGCGCATCGGCGAAGCCTTTACGCTTCAGCATGCGCAGGAAGTCTGCGTCCAGACCGTTGATGCCCAGCTCCGCCACTTTCTCTTCCAGACGCACCAGCTCTTCAATCTGCACCAGGAACCAGCGGTCGATGTTGGTCAGGTTAAATACGCCGTCGACGGACAGGCCCGCGCGGAAGGCATCGGCGATGTACCAGATACGCTCTGCGCCCGCGTCTTTCAGCTCGCGGCGGATTTTGGTCAGCGCTTCCGGGTCGTCCAGGTTCACTTTCGGGTCAAAGCCGGTGGCGCCCACTTCCAGACCGCGCAGCGCTTTTTGCAGGGATTCCTGCTGCGTGCGGCCAATCGCCATCACTTCACCCACAGATTTCATCTGGGTCGTCAGACGGTCGTTCGCGCCCGCGAATTTCTCGAAGTTAAAGCGAGGAATTTTAGTCACAACGTAGTCGATGGACGGCTCGAAGGACGCAGGCGTGCGGCCACCGGTGATGTCGTTCATCAGCTCGTCGAGGGTGTAACCCACTGCCAGCTTCGCCGCCACTTTCGCAATCGGGAAGCCGGTGGCTTTGGAGGCCAGCGCGGAGGAGCGGGACACGCGCGGGTTCATTTCGATAACAATCAGACGGCCGGTTTTCGGGTTCACCGAGAACTGCACGTTAGAGCCGCCGGTTTCCACGCCGATTTCACGCAGTACCGCCATCGAGGCGTTACGCATGATTTGATACTCTTTGTCGGTCAGCGTCTGGGCTGGCGCAACGGTGATGGAGTCGCCGGTGTGGATACCCATCGCATCGAAGTTTTCGATGGAGCAGACGATGATGCAGTTGTCGTTTTTATCACGCACCACTTCCATCTCGTACTCTTTCCAGCCAATCAGCGATTCATCAATCAGCAGCTCTTTGGTTGGGGAGAGATCCAGACCGCGCTCACAAATCTCTTCGAACTCTTCGCGGTTGTAGGCGATACCGCCACCGGTGCCGCCCATGGTGAACGATGGACGGATGATGCACGGATAGCCCACTTCAGCCGCAACGGCCAGCGCCTCTTCCATGTTATGCGCAATACCGGAACGCGCGGTGTCGAGGCCGATTTTCTTCATCGCCACGTCAAAGCGGCGACGGTCTTCGGCTTTATCAATCGCGTCGGCGGTCGCACCAATCATGGTGACGCCAAATTCAGCCAGCACGCCCTGACGCTCCAGCTCCAGCGCACAGTTCAGCGCCGTCTGGCCGCCCATGGTTGGCAGCACCGCGTCCGGGCGCTCTTTTTCGATGATTTTACGCACCACTTCCCAGTGAATCGGCTCGATGTAGGTGGCATCCGCCATTTCCGGGTCGGTCATGATGGTCGCCGGGTTAGAGTTCACCAGGATAACGCGGTAACCCTCTTCGCGCAGCGCTTTACACGCCTGCGCGCCGGAGTAGTCGAATTCGCAGGCCTGGCCGATGACGATCGGGCCAGCGCCAAGGATCAGGATGCTTTTTATGTCTGTACGTTTTGGCATGGTCTTCTCGGCTCCTGATTATTTAGCGGTCTTACGGTATTGCTCGATAAGTTCGATGAAGTGATCGAACAGCGGCGCGGCGTCGTGCGGGCCCGGGCTGGCTTCCGGATGGCCCTGGAAGCTGAACGCTGGCTTATCGGTACGGTGGATACCCTGCAGGGTACCATCGAACAGTGATTTGTGCGTCACGCGCAGGTTAGCCGGCATAGAGGCTTCATCGACGGCGAAACCGTGGTTCTGCGCGGTAATCATCACCGTATTGTTATCAATGTCTTTTACCGGGTGGTTACCACCGTGGTGGCCGAACTTCATCTTGACGGTGTTCGCACCGCTCGCCAGCGCCAGCAGCTGATGGCCGAGGCAGATGCCGAATACCGGGATGTCGGTTTCCAGGAAGGACTTGATGGCGTCGATAGCGTAATCGCACGGTGCCGGGTCGCCTGGGCCGTTAGAGAGGAAGATGCCGTCCGGGTTCATCTTCAGTACGTCTTCAGCGGAGGTTTTCGCTGGTACCACCGTCAGGCGGCAGCCGCGGTCAACCAGCATGCGCAGGATGTTGCGCTTGGCACCAAAATCATAGGCCACCACGTGGAACGGCAGTTCGCTCTCTTTTTTCGCTTCCGGCAGGTCGCCTTCCAGCGTCCAGCTCCCCTGCGTCCAGCTGTAGGCTTCGGCGGTAGTCACTTCTTTCGCCAGGTCCATACCGTTCAGGCCCGGGAAGGCTTTCGCTTTTTCCAGCGCCAGCGTCGCATCGAGGTTATCCCCTGCGATGATGCAGCCGTTTTGTGCCCCCTTCTCGCGCAGCAGACGCGTTAACTTACGGGTATCGATATCGGCAATCGCCACGATGTTATGGCGCTTCAGGTAAGAAGAGAGGTCTTCAGTGTTGCGGAAGTTGCTGGCAATCAGCGGCAGGTCGCGAATGACCAGGCCTTGCGCATGTACCTGAGAGGATTCTTCGTCAGCCGCATTGGTGCCGACATTGCCGATATGAGGATAAGTAAGAGTAACGATTTGGCGAGAATAGGAAGGATCAGTGAGGATTTCTTGATAACCGGTCATTGAAGTATTGAAAACGACTTCCCCAACCGCCGAACCCGTTGCCCCTATGGCCCGACCGATAAACTGGGTTCCGTCTTCCAGAACCAATAGCGCTGACTTAATCAAAACACCCTCCAGAGAATATTCACTCACTTTATTTGCATATTAATTCATGACTATGTCATAGATCAATGCAAATGTGTTGCCAGCGGATTTTTGGCAAACGGCGGCATTCTGGAGATTTGGTGGGTAAAAGTCAACTTAAAACGGATATTTTGTTTATTCTTTTGCAGGACTGGCGGCTTGAATGGGATTTAATGGGCAAAAAGATCAGGTAAATCATCCTGGAAAACGCTTGCGCGGTAGGTTTTATGGAATTTAAGAGATGCGAGCGACAAAAAGTGGACCAAATGGTCAAAATTTACATTCAATTCACATAATAATGGCATAAAATTCAGATTTATGACCATTAACAATGAAAATCCATCTAAAACAAATAAAATAAGAGGGCAATAAATTATTGCCCTATGCAATCAATATATTACGACTGCAATAACCACATCACGATGGGTAATAAAGCTTACAAATTGTTGAGATCCAGCACATCTCGCATATCAAAAAGACCCTTTTCTTTCGATTTAAGCCACAACGCGGAGCGTACTGCGCCATTGGCGAACGTCATGCGGCTTGACGCTTTGTGCGTAATCTCAACACGTTCGCCAATATCGGCGAACATCGCCGTGTGTTCACCGACGATATCGCCCGCCCGGACGGTTGCGAAACCAATGGTGCCCGGCACGCGTTCTCCGGTATGCCCTTCACGGGAATAGACTGCGATGTCTTTTAAATCTTTATCCATTGCATAAGCAATCGCTTCGCCCATCGCCAGCGCCGTGCCTGATGGAGCATCAACTTTATGACGGTGGTGCGCTTCAATAATCTCAATGTCGGTGTAGTCGCCCATCACCTTCGCCGCTTTTTCCAGCAGCTTCAGCATGACGTTAACGCCTACGCTAAAGTTCGCGGCAAAGACAATCGCAATGTCGGTGGCTGCATCCTGAATGGCCTGTTTACCCGCATCATCGAAGCCGGTGGTGCCAATCACCATCCCTTTACCGTGCTGGCGGCAAAACGCCAGGTGAGTCAGGGTGCCTTCGGGACGGGTAAAGTCGATGAACACGTCAAAGTCATCTTTCACCGCATCAAGGCTGCTCTGAACGGTAACACCTGTCTTGCCCGCGCCGGCCAGTTCACCCGCATCGGATCCCAGCAGGGATGAACCTTCACGCTCCAGCGCCGCGCCGAGTGCCACGCCATCCATTTGTATTGCCGCCTGAATCAGCTGGCGACCCATACGTCCACCCGCGCCCGCAATGGCGACGCGGATCTGTGCATCATGCATAGTTATTCTCTTACGTTAAAATGATGTAAACCGTTTTCAGATTAACCAGCCTTCGTAAAGGCTGCCAACTGAAAACACCAATAATTAGAATTTAACGTGAAACCGACTCAGATATCAGTAAAAGACATGATTTTGTCGTCACGATAAAGTCCGGAGCAAAAAAAAGGCCAGCACAGGAGGTGCTGGCCTTTCATCAGAAAAGAAATTATTCCACTTCGCGGGCGTCGATACGCAGCTCTTTCGGCACTTCGAAGACGATATTCTCTTCGCGTCCTTCCAGCGGAACCGCTTCGCCCCCGCCCAGCTCCTGCAGACGAGCAATCACGTTCTGCACCAGGATATCCGGCGCGGAAGCGCCTGCGGTAACGCCAACGCAGGCCGCATTTTTCACCCACGCTTCCTGGATGTCCGTCGCGTCGTCGATTAAAAACGCCGCTTTCCCCATACGCTGCGCCAGTTCGGCCAGACGGTTGGAGTTAGAGGAGTTTTTAGAGCCGACAACCAGCACCACGTCCGCCTGTTCAGCCAGCGCGCGCACCGCTTCCTGACGGTTAGTGGTGGCGTAGCAGATATCATCCTTACGCGGCCCGACGATTTTCGGGAAGCGCTGGCGCAGGGCGTCAATCACGTCTGAGGTGTCGTCTACGGAGAGCGTGGTCTGGGTCATAAACGACAGACGCGCTTCGTTTTTCACGTTCAGCGTCAGGACATCTTCCGGCGACTCCACCAGGTACATTCCCCCTTCCGGGTTGCTGTACTGGCCCATGGTGCCTTCAACTTCCGGGTGACCTGCGTGGCCAATCAGAATCGACTCTTCACCGCGACGGCTGGCGCGCGCCACTTCCATATGCACTTTTGTCACTAATGGACAAGTGGCATCGAATACGGTCAGATCGCGGCTTTTCGCTTCGTTACGGACCGCCTGAGAGACGCCGTGCGCAGAGAAGATCAGGATCGCTCCGTCCGGCACTTCGCTGATCTGCTCGATGAAAATAGCACCGCGCTCGCGCAGGCTGTCGACCACGTAGCGGTTATGCACCACTTCGTGACGCACGTAAATCGGCGCGCCGTAAATCTCCAGCGCGTTTTCAACAATGCTGATAGCGCGGTCTACACCGGCGCAGAAGCCGCGCGGGTTAGCCAACAGGATCTGCATTTCAGGCCTCCAGTGCCGGATCGATCTCCAGCACTTCAACATCAAAATGAACGGTACGCCCGGCAAGCGGATGGTTGAAGTCAACGGTGATAGAGTCGCCGTTAATCTCGCGGATCACGCCAGGCATTTCGCTGCCGTCCATAGCGGTAAAGAGCATAATCGCCCCGATTTCCGGTTCGCCCGCGTCCATAAACTCGCGGCGCGAGAAATACTGAATCAGGTCCGGGCTTGGCACGCCAAACGCGGCATCCGGCTCCAGCGAGAACGCTTTTTTCTCACCCTCTTTCAGGCCCAGGAGCTGCTGCTCAAGACCTTCAGACAGGGAGGTATCGCCGAGACGAAACAGGGCAGGTTTGCCGTTATTGCGGGTGGATTCAGCCGTGGAGCCGTCATCCAGCTTCAGCGTGAAGTGAACGAGAACCGCGCTGTTGCTCTGTACGGATTTAGACATACACATTGCTCTTTAATGTTGTGCCGGGTGGCGCAGCGCATCACCCGGCATTGACAATTACGCCTGCTCTTTCGCTGCGGGTTTAGGCAAGAAGCCTTCCAGCACGATTAACGCCGCACCGATGCAGATGGCGGTGTCGGCCAGGTTAAAGGTCGCGAAGTGCCAGTCGCCGACGTAGAAGTCGATCATATCGACCACAAAGCCGTGCCACAGGCGGTCAAACAGGTTGCCCAGCGCGCCGCCAATGATCAGCGCGTAGGCGATGTTATTCAGCTTTTGCGTGGCCTTCGAGCGGTACATCAGCACAGCCAGTACCACGCAGATACCGAGAGCGATACCCGCGAAGAACCAGCGCTGCCAGCCACCGCTGTCGGCAAGGAAGCTAAACGCCGCGCCGTAGTTGCGCGCATAGTGCAGGTTAAGCGACGGGAACAGCGAAACCGTCTCCCCCAGAGCGAAATTCTGGAGGATCAGGAACTTGCTGCCCAGATCGATAATCAGCACCACCACCACCAGCCACAGCCAGCGCAGTCCTGTTGAACAGAGAGTTTTACTCATCAGGCAAACTTACGTTTTTCGCCGTCACCGGCGACGTTGCTTACACAGCGTCCGCAGATGTCTGCGTGTTCCGCCACCTGGCCGATATCGGTAGTGTAATGCCAGCAGCGCGGGCACTTCTCACCTTCGGCTTTGCTCAGTGCGACTTTCAGGCCTTTGAGCAACTCGCTCTGCTGAGCATCAGCAGAAGCCTCGGCATAATCCGCAACTCTTGCACCGGAGGTCAACAGGACAAATCGTAATTCATCGCCCAGCGCGGTCAGCTTCGCCGCCAGCTCCGGTTCGGCGTACAGGGTCACTGCCGCTTCCAGAGAGCCACCGACTTTCTTATCCGCACGCGCCTGCTCGATAACCTTGTTCACTTCGCCACGCACTTTCAGCAGCTCGTCCCAGAAGGCATCGTTCATTGCTTCGGAGCTGGAGAGATCGAACAGACCTTCATACCACTCGCCGGTGAAGACATACTTCTCACGGTCGCCCGGCAGATAGCCCCAGATTTCATCCGCGGTGAAGGACATGATCGGCGCCATCCAGCGTACCAGCGCTTCTGCGATGTGGAACAGCGCGGACTGGCAGCTACGGCGCGCCACGCTGTCCGCCTTCGCGGTGTACTGGCGATCTTTGATGATGTCGAGGTAGAACGAGCCCATCTCGATGGAGCAGAAGCGCATCAGGCGCTGCACCACTTCGTGGAAGTCGTAAGACTCATAGGCTTTCAGGATATCTTCCTGCGCCGCTTTCGCGCAGCCTACCGCCCAGCGGTCCAGCACGACCATCTCTTCCGGTTTCACCATGTCTTTCACTGGATCGAACCCGTTCAGGTTCGCCAGCAGGAAGCGCGCGGTGTTACGGATACGACGATAGCTGTCGGCAGCACGCTTCAGGATCTCGTCAGACACCGCCATTTCGCCAGTGTAGTCGGTTGAGGCTACCCACAGACGCAGGATGTCCGCGCCCAGCTTGTTCATCACGTCCTGCGGCGAAACGGTGTTGCCGATAGATTTAGACATCTTACGGCCCTGACCATCCACGGTGAAGCCGTGGGTCAGTACCTGACGGTAAGGCGCTTTACCTTTCATCGCGGTGGAGATCATCAGGGATGACATGAACCAGCCGCGGTGTTGGTCGGAACCTTCCAGATACATGTCGGCAGCGTGACCGGCAAACTCCGGACGCACGTCAACTACGGAGGCGTGAGTCGACCCGGAGTCGAACCACACGTCCAGGGTGTCTGGCACTTTCTCGTAGCTATCTGCGTCAGCGCCCAAGATGTCGCGGGCGTCGAGATCCCACCACGCCTGAATGCCGTCAACTTCGACGCGCTTCGCCACTTCTTCCATCAATTCCAGGGTGTTCGGGTGCAGCTCATGCGTCTCTTTATGCACGAACAGCGACATCGGCACGCCCCAGGTACGCTGACGGGAGATACACCAGTCAGGACGGTTAGCCACCATGGATTCGATACGCGCCTGGCCCCAGTCCGGGATCCACTGCACGCCTTTGATCTCTTTCAGAGACTGCTCGCGCAGGCCTTTTTGATCCATGCTGACGAACCACTGCGGGGTCGCACGGAAGATGATCGGCGTCTTGTGGCGCCAGCAGCACGGATAGCTGTGCTGCATTTTCTCAACGTGCAGCAGCGCGCCGCTGGTGCGCAGCATGTCAACGATGATGTCGTTGGCTTTGAAGACGTTGATACCATCCAGCGCCGGGTAGGTGCCAGGCAGGTAAGAACCGTCCGGGCCTACCGGGTTGGCAATTTCCAGGCCGTATTTCAGGCTGATGTTGTAGTCGTCAGGACCGTGGCCACCGGCGGTATGTACCGCACCGGTACCCGCGTCCAGCGTGACGTGGTCGCCCAGGATCGCCGGAACGTCGAAGTCCAGGAACGGGTGTTTGAAGCGCATCAGCTCCAGCGCGTCGCCTTTTACGGTGCCCAGCACGGTGTAGTCGGTGATATTCGCGCGTTTCAGCACGCTTTCAACCAGATCTTTCGCCAGGATAACCGCGCGGCCATCAATCTGCACCAGCGCATATTCGAACTCGCCGGAGAGAGAGATTGCACGGTTGGCTGGCAGCGTCCACGGGGTAGTAGTCCAGATCACCAGAGAGATCGGGCCGCTAACGCCAGGCAGACCGAATTTACCTTTAATGGCATCCTGATCGACCGCTTCGAAGGCCACGTCGATTGAAGGTGAAGTTTTGTCGTAATATTCCACTTCCGCTTCTGCCAGCGCAGAACGGCAGTCCACGCACCAGTGCACAGGCTTGGCGCCTTTATGCAGGTGGCCGTTACCGATGATTTTGCCCAGCGCACGGATGATGTTGGCTTCGGTTTTGAAGTCCATGGTCAGGTACGGGTGCGACCAGTCGCCCAGCACGCCCAGACGGATAAAGTCAGCGCGCTGGCCTTCAACCTGGGTGGCCGCGTATTCGCGGCACTTCGCGCGGAACTCTGCAGCGGTGAACTTCTCACCAGGCTTGCCAAACTCTTGCTCCACTTTCAGCTCGATCGGCAGACCGTGGCAGTCCCAGCCCGGCACGTAAGGCGAGTCAAATCCTGCGAGTCCTTTGGACTTCACGATAATATCTTTCAGAATCTTGTTTACTGAGTGACCAATATGAATGCTGCCATTCGCATATGGAGGGCCATCATGCAGAATGAAGGTTTTTTTGCCTTTTTTGGCTGCACGAATGATGCCGTACAGGTCATCATCGGTCCAACGCGCCAGCATTCCCGGTTCACGCTTGGCGAGATCGCCGCGCATCGGGAACCCTGTTTCCGGCAAATTCAGGGTTGATTTATAGTCACTCATCAGATTCTCGGTTCCGTATTTATCACGTAGGCAGTTAAGCCGGTTCTAAAGCCCAAAAAACTCGCGGGCCGTTAATTCATCTCGCGCGATTTGCGCCTTAAGTTCATCCAGCGAAGCAAATCGCTGCTCGTTGCGTATTTTTTTACGCAGTATTACATCTATATGGCGACCATAAAGGTCCATTACAACGTCCAGCAGGTGCACTTCTAGCTGTTGACGCACACCGGCAACGGTAGGACGCGTGCCAATGTTGGCAACGCCGTAAAACGACTTATCGCCCAGTCCTGCCACTTCCACCGCATAGACCCCTTTAACCGGGGAAACCTGACGACGCAGCGGTATATTCGCCGTCGGGAAACCAATCGTGCGGCCCAGCGCATCGCCATGAACCACGCGGCCAGAGATGGTGAACGGATGGCCCAGCAAATTTTCTGCCGTCTCCAGTTCATCATTAGCCAGCGCCTGCCGCACCGCCGTGCTGCTGACGCGCACGCCGCCTTCACAGAAGGTCATCGCGCTGGTGACGTCAAAACCATACTCCAGACCAGCCTTCTGTAATAGCAAGAAATCGCCCTGACGACCAGCGCCAAAGCGGAAATCATCCCCCACGGCGAGAAACTGAACGCCAAGACGCTTAACCAGCAGGTCGCTGACAAAATTTTGTGCTGTCAGTGCGGCAAAGCGGCGATCGAAACGCACACACAATACGTAGTCCACGCCGGACTCCGCCAGGTAGCGCAACTTTTCGCGCAGGCGAGTGAGCCGAGCGGGAGATTTATCGCCCGCGAACAGCTCCAGCGGCTGTGGCTCGAAAATCATCACCACAACGGGCAGGCCACGGGCCTCCCCTTCTTTACGCAATCCCTGCAACAGCGCCTGATGACCACGATGCACGCCGTCGAAATTACCAATGGTCAGCACGCACCCGTGTGGCGCTCTGCTGAGATTATGTATGCCGCGTATCAGCTTCATGTCTGGCTCAAAACAGTGAAAATCGCCAAAGTATACCTTGTACAGCGGTTAAGGTTAACCGGCGATTGTTCGCGCAAAACAGAAAGCCGTAATGATTTCATCAGGCTGACCTTTCACAGCGAAAAAATCTGCCCGTGAACTGCGATTTTTACGCCGAAAGGCTGTATTCACGAAAGACAAGCTGGTAGAATCCTGCGCCATCACTACGTAACGTAGCGTCGCTAATTAACGGCGCTTATTTGCACAAATCCATTGACAAAAGAAGGCAAAGAGGGCATATTCCTCGGCCTTTGAATTGTCCACATAGAACATATTTGGGAGTTGGACTTGGCTAATATCAAATCAGCTAAGAAACGTGCCGTTCAGTCTGAAAAGGCTCGTAAGCACAACGCAAGCCGTCGCTCTATGATGCGTACTTTCATCAAGAAAGTATACGCAGCAATCGAAGCTGGCGACAAAGCTGCAGCGCAGAACGCATTTAACGAAATGCAACCAATCGTGGATCGTCAGGCTGCTAAAGGTCTGATCCACAAAAACAAAGCAGCGCGTCATAAAGCAAACCTGACCGCGCAGATCAACAAACTGGCTTAATCGCTACTTGTTGTTGCTTGTTTAAAGAACCCGCTTAACGCGGGTTTTTTTATGTCTTCAGAATGCCGGTGGCGTAAACAGCGCCGAGTAGTCACGGTTGCAGATTCGCTGCACCGCCGGGTGTTGAATCATCCTTTCGGCGAATATGGCGTGGTACTCCTCCATCACGTTATCTACTCTGCCAATCTCCGTAATCTTATCGTCTGAATAGAGATCGTGCGCGTAGAGCGTTGGCGCCACGAAGATCGCATTATGCGCTTCGCCAAAGGCTTTCATCAGCGCCGCATCGTCGAACTCACCGAGGATCTCCACGTTCAGCCCCTGCGAATTAAACCAGTTCAGCAGCTTGCGTCCGAGCATGGAACGCCTGCCCGGCACCAGCAGGCGACGCTCTTCCAGACAGGCCGGGAAAGGTTTCTCCGGCGGTGGATTGATGCACCAGAAGCTCACGCCACATTCGCCAATTTTCACCGAGAACAGCCCCTCCTGCTGCGTGGAGTCGATGGGGCAATCCGAGATAATCATGTCCAGCTTGTGCTGGCTCAGCTGCTCCAGCAGCATCTCGTGGGTGGATTCAAAGCAGCGCAGATGGATTTGTTCATCCTCTACCACAGCGGCATCCAGCACGCCGCTTACCAGCCGTTTGGATAGTGCATCCGCCACCCCCACATCAAAGAGCAGGTTCGACTCTTTGCGGTAGTTGACGATATCCAGCATCTCCTGGCTCAGGGTAAACATTTTGTCCGCATAGCGGAAAACCAGTTCACCCAGTTCGCTGGGCTCAATTCCACGGCCCTTGCGCTTGAAGAGCTTACCCTGCAGCCGTTCTTCAAGGGCTTTGATTTGCCCGGTGATGGTTTGCGGCGTCAGGTAAAGCGCCTCTGCAGCCCCCACGACCGAGCCCTGTTTGTAAACGTGCCAGAAGTAGTAAAGATGGTTGTAATTCAAATGAGGCATCGCGTCTTCGCTCCCTGAGTGTGTATCGGGAGAAGAGTGACCTTCTCCCGGTGTTCCGTTATGCCTGGACGGCCTGTCCGGACAACTTCACCTTCAACAAAGTATACCCAATCACTGCCGCCAGTAATGACCCGATGAGAATGCCGAGCTTCGCCCAGACGATGAGCTCTGGCGCGTTTGCACCAAACGCCAGCGTCGAGATAAAGATCGACATGGTGAATCCAATACCGCACAGTATGCCGACGGCCATGATCTGACTAAAGGTTGTACCGTTCGGCAACGATGCCAGCTTCATCTTCAACGCCAGCCAGCAGAAGAGGCTGATCCCCAGCGGCTTACCGATAAACAGCCCGGCAATAATGCCCAGTGGCAGGACAGACGTCAGCCCGTCCAGCGTGACCCCCTGCAGGGAAACGCCCGCGTTGGCAAACGCAAACAGCGGCAGGATCATAAAGGCGACCCACGGGTGCAGCACGTGTTCCAGCTGTTTAGCGGGTGATTTACCGTCCTGCGGCTTAAGCGGCACGAAGAAGCCCACAATCACGCCGGCCAGCGTGGCGTGCACGCCGGATTTCAGCACTGCCGTCCACAGCACCATCCCCACCAGGATATAGATACCGATGCGGCGAACGTTGAAGATCTTCAGCACCGCCAACACTGCAATCGCCCCGGCGGCCACGCTCAGGGACAGGATCGACAGATCGCTGGTGTAGAACAGCGCGATAATCACAATGGCGCCCAGGTCATCAATGATCGCCAGCGCCATCAGGAAGATTTTCAGCGCAACCGGCACGCGGCTGCCGAGCAGAGCTAAGACACCGAGCGCAAAGGCGATATCCGTTGCGGCCGGGATAGCCCAGCCGTCACGCGCGACAGGATCCTGCCAGGTAAATGCGAGGAAGAGCAGCGCTGGAACGACCATCCCACCGAGCGCGGCAATAACCGGGAACGCCGCGCGCTGGCGGCTGGCTAGCGAACCTAGCACCAGCTCGCGCTTAACCTCAAGACCAACGAGCAGGAAGAACACCGCCATTAGCGCATCGTTGATCCACAGCAGCATGTTCTTGTTAATTTCCAGCGCTCCGACCTTCAGCTCGACGGGCGTTTCCAGAAATGCGTGATAGAGATCGCGGGTCATGCCCAGGTTAGCCAGCACCATCGCGGCGGCCGCGGCAATAATCAGGATCACACCACCGGACGCCTCACTGCTAAAGAAACGGTGTAGTAATTTCATTTATGTTCTCTCTTTTACAACGATACCTCGATAAAACCATAATACCAAGCCAAATACCTCGGCAAAAACAGATTAATATTGGGTATAGACTCAGTTTTACCGATCTATAACTGTAAAAAAAAGCCCGGAATCGCTTCCGGGCTTTTTGAAGTTAGACACAGCTAACGAATTAGCGGGTCAAATCATCGAAGAATTTTTTGACGCCATCAAAGAAGCTTTTGGAGCGCGGGCTGTTTTTCTCACCCGTTGGGCCGCCAAAGCTCTCCTGAAGCTCTTTCAACAGCTGTTTCTGCTTGTCGTTCAGGCCAACCGGCGTTTCCACGACGACGCGGCACAGCAGGTCGCCCTGCGCACCACCGCGAACGGATTTCACGCCTTTGCCGCGCATGCGGAACAGCTTGCCGGTCTGGGTTTCACCAGGGATTTTCAGATTGACGCGACCGTCCAGCGTCGGCACTTCGATTTCACCGCCGAGAGCCGCCATCGCGAAGTTGATCGGCACTTCACAGTACAGGTTATTGCCTTCACGCTCGAAGATGGCGTGCTGCTTCACCTGAACCTGAACGTACAGATCGCCTGCCGGCGCGCCGTGCTCGCCTGCTTCGCCCTCACCCGCCAGACGGATGCGGTCGCCCGTATCCACGCCAGCCGGGATCTTAACGGACAGGGTTTTGGTTTTCTCAACGCGACCGTGGCCGTGACACTTGGTGCACGGATCTTTAATCAGCGTACCGCGACCGTGACAGTGCGGACAGGCCTGCTGTACCGCGAAGAAGCCCTGGCGCATCTGTACCTGGCCGGAGCCATGACAGGTTGGACAGGTCTGTGGCTGGGTACCCGCTTTCGCGCCGCTGCCGTGGCAAACGTCACACTCTTCCAGCGTCGGGATACGGATCTCTTTCGTGACGCCACGAACGGCCTCTTCAAGAGTGAGATCCATGTTGTAGCGCAGGTCTGCGCCGCGCGCTGCGCGCTGACGACCACGACCGCCGCCGAAGATATCGCCGAACACGTCGCCAAAGATGTCGCTGAAATCCGCACCGCCGCCAAAGCCGCCGCCACCGAATCCACCGCCGCCCATGCCGCCCTGTTCAAAGGCCGCGTGGCCGTACTGGTCATAGGCCGCACGTTTTTGTGCATCGGTCAGGACTTCGTAGGCTTCTTTGATCTCTTTAAATTTTGCTTCAGCCTCTTTGTCACCCTGGTTACGGTCCGGGTGGAATTTCATGGCCAGGCGCTTATACGCCTTTTTGATTTCACGCTCTTCCGCAGTTTTCGGAACGCCTAAAATCTCGTAATAGTCTTGCTTTGCCATTGGTTTTTTTAAGCCCCTTAACATGCGAGCACGGGCGTGGAGAGTTCTCCTACGCCCGTGCCGATTAATTACCCTGCATCAGGGCGATTATTTTTTGTCTTTAACTTCTTCGAACTCAGCGTCGACAACGTCGTCGTCTTTCGCGTTGTTCGCAGAAGCATCAGCGCCTGCCTGCTGCTGTGCGTGCTGCTGCTGAGCGATTTCCATCAGCTTCTGGGAAGCCTGTGCCAGCTCCTGCATCTTCGCTTCGATATCCGCTTTGTCTTCGCCTTTCAGAGACGTTTCCAGCGCGGTCAGTGCAGCTTCGATAGCAGTTTTGTCTTCCGCTGGCAGTTTATCGCCCGCTTCTTCAACCTGCTTACGGGTGCTGTGCAGCAGATGGTCACCCTGGTTACGGGTCTGAACCAGCTCTTCGAACTTACGGTCGGATTCCGCGTTAGCTTCGGCATCGCGAACCATTTTTTCGATTTCCGCTTCATTCAGGCCAGAAGATGCCTTGATGGTGATCTTCTGCTCTTTACCGCTGTTTTTGTCTTTCGCAGACACGTGCAGGATACCGTCAGCATCGATGTCGAAGGTAACTTCGATTTGCGGCATGCCGCGCGGTGCCGGGTTGATGCCGTCCAGGTTAAACTGACCCAGAGACTTGTTATCAGACGCACGCTTACGCTCACCCTGCAGCACATGGATGGTTACCGCAGACTGGTTGTCTTCAGCGGTAGAGAACACCTGGCTGTGCTTGGTTGGGATGGTGGTGTTTTTGTTGATGAGCGCAGTCATCACACCGCCCATGGTTTCGATACCCAGAGACAGCGGGGTAACGTCCAGCAGCAGTACGTCTTTCACTTCACCGGTCAATACACCACCCTGAACCGCCGCACCGATAGCTACCGCTTCGTCCGGGTTCACGTCTTTACGTGGCTCTTTACCAAAGAATTCAGCCACTTTCTTCTGAACCATTGGCATACGGGTCTGACCACCCACCAGGATAACGTCCTGGATGTCAGATACGGACAGGCCAGCATCCTGCAGTGCAACTTTCAGCGGCTCGATAGAACGGTTCACCAGGTCTTCTACCAGGCTTTCCAGTTTCGCACGGGTCACTTTGATGTTCATGTGTTTAGGACCGGTCGCGTCTGCGGTGATGTACGGCAGGTTCACGTCGGTCTGCTGAGCAGAAGACAGTTCGATCTTCGCTTTCTCAGCGGCTTCTTTCAGGCGCTGCATCGCCAGCGGGTCGTTACGCAGGTCAATGCCCTGATCTTTCTTGAACTCATCAACGAGGTAGTTGATCAGACGGGTATCGAAGTCTTCACCACCCAGGTGGGTATCACCGTTGGTTGCCAGAACTTCGAAGGTTTTTTCGCCGTCAACTTCGTCGATTTCGATAATAGAGATATCGAAGGTACCACCACCCAGGTCGTAAACCGCGATAGTACGGTTGCCGACTTCTTTATCCAGACCGTAAGCCAGTGCAGCCGCGGTTGGTTCGTTGATGATACGTTTTACTTCCAGACCTGCGATACGGCCAGCATCTTTGGTTGCCTGACGCTGAGCATCGTTGAAGTAGGCAGGTACGGTGATAACAGCTTCAGTTACCGGCTCACCCAGGTAATCTTCAGCGGTTTTCTTCATTTTTTTCAGCACTTCAGCAGAGATCTGCGGTGGTGCCGTTTTGGTGCCTTTCACATCAAGCCACGCATCGCCGTTATCTGCTGCGATGATTTTGTAAGGCATGATAGAAACGTCACGCTGAACTTCTTCGTCCTGGAAGCGGCGGCCAATCAGGCGTTTGATCGCAAACAGGGTGTTTTGCGGGTTTGTCACTGCCTGACGTTTAGCCGGCTGACCAACCAGAGTTTCACCATCCTGGGTATAAGCAATGATAGAAGGCGTGGTGCGATCGCCCTCGGCGTTCTCCAGCACGCGTGCAGTAGTGCCGTCCATAATCGCTACACAAGAGTTGGTAGTACCCAGGTCGATACCAATAATTTTACCCATCTAAACGTCTCCACTAAAAATTCAGTCAACATGTGGTTGTGTACCTGTAATAAGGGCAGAACGTGCTTTTTCAACTGCCCAGATTTGATTTTTTTCAGGTCCACACACTGCGGTTGACTACAAGATGGGGTCGCGACGGCATCCATCAAGGGGCAAGCATAAAAAAAATTTTAATTTCACCCTGATGAGATCATAGACGGCGTCGATGCCGCCCATTATGATGCCGCGCCCCGTCAGGGAGTATTGACGCGGGTTTAACCATTTCACCATTTTAATGATGATTTTTTTGAGGACTTATGGGCAACACTAAGTTGGCTAATCCGGCTCCGCTGGGCCTGATGGGTTTTGGCATGACCACCATTCTGCTGAACCTGCACAACATCGGGATGTTCCCGATGGACGGCGTAATCCTGGCGATGGGCATTTTTTACGGCGGTATCGCGCAAATCTTCGCGGGCCTGCTGGAATATAAGAAAGGCAACACCTTCGGCTTAACCGCCTTCACCTCTTACGGCTCGTTCTGGCTGACCCTGGTCGCCATCCTGCTGATGCCTAAAATGGGCCTGGCAGACGCGGCAAACGCCCACTTCCTGGGCGTCTATCTGGGCCTGTGGGGCGTCTTTACCCTGTTCATGTTCTTCGGCACCCTGAAAGGCAACCGCGCGCTGCAGTTCGTCTTCCTGAGCCTGACCGTACTGTTCGCCCTGCTGGCGATTGGCCACCTGGCGGATAACGAAGGCATCGTTCACGTAGCAGGCTGGATTGGCCTGGTGTGCGGCGCAAGCGCTATCTACCTGGCAATGGGTGAAGTGCTGAACGAACAGTTTGACCGCACCATTTTACCTATTGGTGAAAAACACTGATCCCTCTGTCGTGCCCGCCTCGCGGGCACGATATTCCCCCGCCTGCCGAAGCCAAACGCCTAATCCCAGCCCCATCAGCGAGAGCGCGAGTACATACCAGGCAGGCGCCATCGGCGACACCCCCATCATGACCGTGACCACTATCGGCGTCAGCCCGCCGAAAATGGCATACGCGACGTTATAAGAGAACGATATCCCGGTGAAGCGAACCTCCGGCGGGAAGGCGCGCACCATGACGTAAGGCACAGCGCCCACGACGCCCACGCACAGTCCGACCACGCCGTAAAGCAGGAACAGCTGTTCAGGATGACTGCCCGCAAGATGGTAAAACGCCCAGCTCGACGCGGCCAGCAGCAGGCTGCCGACAATAAAGGTCAGGCTGGCACCGAAACGATCCGCCGCCAGCCCGGCGGCCAGACAGCCAAAGCAGAGCATGATTGTCGCAATACTGTTTGCCTGTAAGGTCACGGCAGGGGCGAAACCGTACTGTTTCTGCAGCCACACCGGCGACATCAAAATCACCACCACGATGCCCGCCGACAGCAGCCAGGTGAGCAGCATCGACACCACCACCGCTTTTTTATGACGCACCACAACGGCTTTGACCGGCAACTCCTGCGCCAGCGCTTTACGCTGCTGCATTTCGAGGAAAATCGGCGTCTCCTGCAGCCAGCGGCGCAGGTACATTGCCACCAGGCCAAACGCCCCGCCCAGCAGGAACGGAATACGCCAGCCCCAGTCGTGCACGGCCTGCTGCGTCATGCTGGTGTTGACTATCGTCGCCACCACCGACCCCAACAGGATCCCGACGGTCAGCCCCGCCGTTAACGTTCCGCAGGCGATCCCGATGCGGCGGGCAGGAACGTGCTCCGCCACAAACACCCAGGCCCCCGGCACTTCCCCGCCGATGGCCGCGCCCTGAAGAATGCGCATCAGCAGCAGCAATAGCGGGGCGAGAATGCCCATGGAGGCATAGGTGGGCAGCAGGCCGATCGCCAGCGTCGGCACCGCCATCAGCAGGATGCTCAGGGTAAACATCTTCTTACGCCCGACAAGATCGCCAAAGTGGGCCATGACGATGCCGCCCAGCGGACGTGCCAGATACCCGGCAGCAAAGATGCCGAAGGTTTGCACCTGACGCAGCCATTCTGGAATATCCGCCGGGAAGAAGAGCGCCCCCACCACGGCGGCGAAGAAGACAAAGATGATGAAGTCGTAAAACTCCAGCGCGCCACCTAAGGCGGCGAGCGTAAGCGTTTTGTAGTCCTGTCGATTCAGAGGTCGGGTGTTATGTGACATAGCGAACCATTGTGCATGTGTTGTGGATTATTTTTTACAGCAATCGTAAAGAAAAAATTACTATATCGTAAATCCATT
The DNA here is from genome assembly GCF_014982245.1 of Enterobacter cloacae complex sp. P6RS. Classification (NCBI taxonomy): domain Bacteria; kingdom Pseudomonadati; phylum Pseudomonadota; class Gammaproteobacteria; order Enterobacterales; family Enterobacteriaceae; genus Enterobacter; species Enterobacter cloacae complex sp. P6RS. Next base: position 24,553 of record NZ_JADCLB010000028.1, on the reverse strand, counting down.
TACACGCTACTGCGGCTGGCGCTAATGTCACATTTTAGTAAATTTCAGGAGATTGTCTCGCGGCGTGCGCTTTTAGGACGAAATGCTGCTACCACTTTGTCGTCAGTTTCCACATACGGCCCGTCAAGCAGCTGTATACAATACGGTACACTTGCAAATATACCGTGCACGATGACGCTACCGTCCTCGGCTTTTAATCCTTCCAGCGTCTCTTTGATCGACTTTGGCTGCCCCGGCAGGTTCAGTATCAGCGCCTGTTTGCGGATCACCCCCACCTGGCGGGAAAGGATTGCCGTCGGGACAAAGTGTAGGCTGATCTGGCGCATCTGTTCGCCGAAGCCCGGCATTTCACGGTCGGCGATAGCCAGCGTCGCGTCCGGCGTCACGTCACGACGCGCGGGGCCGGTTCCGCCCGTGGTGAGCACAAGATGACAGCTCATCTCATCCACCAGCTCACACAGGGTCTGCTCAATAATCGGCTGTTCGTCGGGGATAAGGCGAGTCTGGATCTCAAACGGGGTGGTCAGCGCGCTTGCCAGCCACTCTTCCAGAGCAGGGATGCCTTTATCCTGGTAAACGCCGCTGGAGGCGCGGTCAGAAATCGACACTAAGCCGATGCGTAAGGTATTCATATTCATTCCATTCAAAAAGTACTGATTAAAGGGAATGATACACGCAGAGGGAAAATTCAGACAGAGGACAGAAGAAGACGCGTGACCGGGAGCCCGGTCACGCAGAATGATTACAGCAGGTCGCCGATCATTTTTTCCAGTTTTTCCTGGTCGATAGCAAACTTACGGATACCGTCCGCCAGTTTGTCTACAGCCATTGGATCCTGGTTGTGCTGCCACAGGAACTCGGATTCGGTGATGCGCTCCGGGCGCGCCTTCACTTCGCCGGTGTAAGACAGCTTACGCTCGATAGCACCTTCGCTTTCTGCCAGCTCTTTCAGCAGCGCAGGGGCGATGGTCAGACGGTCACAGCCAGCCAGCTCAATGATTTCGCCCACGTTACGGAAGCTTGCACCCATAACCACGGTCTCATAGCCATGCTGTTTGTAGTATTCGTAGATTTCAGTCACGGAAATCACGCCTGGATCTTCAGACGCCGCGTACTCTTTCTTGTCGGTGTTGGCTTTGTACCAGTCCAGAATACGGCCCACGAACGGAGAAATCAGGTACACGCCTGCTTCCGCACATGCACGCGCCTGCGCGAAGGAGAACAGCAGGGTCAGGTTACAGTTGATGCCTTCTTTTTCCAGCTGCTCGGCAGCGCGAATGCCCTGCCAGGTCGACGCCAGTTTGATCAGGATACGGTCGTTGCTGATGCCCGCGTCGTTGTACAGTTTGATCAGGCGTTTTGCTTTCGCGATTGACGCTTCGGTGTCGTAGGAGAGACGTGCATCCACTTCGGTAGAGATACGGCCCGGAACCAGCTTCAGGATTTCCAGACCGATGTTCACTGCCAGTTTATCGGTAGCATCCACAACCTGCTGCGCACGGTCATTGCTCTGTGCTTTCGCCCAGGTCACAGCCTCGTCAATCAGTTTGCGATACTCAGGGATCTGTGCGGCGTTAAGGATCAGAGAAGGGTTAGTTGTGGCATCCTGCGGCTGGTACAGCTTCATTGCCGCGATATCTCCGGTGTCAGCTACGACAGTGGTGAACTGACGAAGGGAGGTCAATTTATCCGTCATGATAGTGTTTCTCTTTTAACGTGCCCTGGATAATTCACGCTACCGACAGCATGCCTGCAGCGGAAAAATGACAGGTTTACTTGTTAGGGGGATGTAACCGGTCTGCCCTGATGATAACACGACGGAGTGGTAGCGCAACCGCAGACAGTGCGCTTAGGCAGAGTATGATAAACTCAAAATATTAACAGGCTGCTAAGCAACAGCATGCCCAATCAGTGGTAGCGCTTACATATTCACGTTGGCATCAACAAGAGGGACGTTAATGCCTGATTTCCTTTTCTTTATTAACGAAGTCCTCTGGGGTTCGATAATGATCTACCTGCTTCTGGGAGCAGGTATCTGGTTTACGCTACGCAGTGGGTTTATCCAGTTTCGCTATATTCGCAAGTTTGGCAGAAGTCTGAAAAACAGCGTCACGCCCCAGCCGGGCGGATTAACGTCGTTTCAGGCGCTGTGTACCAGCCTGGCTGCCCGCCTCGGTAGCGGGAACCTGGCGGGCGTTGCGCTGGCCATCAGCGCCGGTGGGCCAGGCGCGGTGTTCTGGATGTGGGTCACGGCGCTTCTCGGAATGGCTACCTCTTTTGCCGAAAGTTCGCTGGCGCAACTCTACAAAGAGAAAGACAGAAACGGGCAGTTTCGCGGCGGTCCGGCCTGGTATATGGCGCGTGGCTTAGGAATGCGCTGGATGGGCGTTCTGTTCTCGCTTTTTTTACTGCTCGCGTACGGTCTAATTTTTAATACCGTGCAGTCAAACTCCGTCGCCCATGCCCTGCGCTATACCTTCTCCTGCCCGGAGTGGATCACCGGCATCGGTTTAGCCCTCTTTGTTTTGCTCACCATTTCTGCCGGCCTGAAAGGCGTTGCCCGCATGATGCAGTGGCTGGTTCCCATCATGGCGCTGCTCTGGGTTGCCGCGAGCCTGGTCGTCGCTGCGCTGCATGCCGACCAGGTTCCGGACGTGATTGCGACCATCTTTAAAAGCGCCTTTGGCTGGCGTGAGGTGGCGTCAGGCGCGCTGGGCTACACCCTGAGCCAGGCGCTGATGGCAGGTTTTCAGCGAGGCATGTTCTCCAATGAAGCCGGGATGGGCTCTACTCCCAACGCCGCCGCGGCCGCCTCTTCCTGGCCGCCGCACCCGGCAGCGCAGGGTATCGTGCAGATGATAGGCGTGTTTATGGATACCGTTATTATCTGTTCCGCCAGCGCCATGATCCTCCTGCTGGCCGGTCCTGTGGCGCATGACTCGGATATCGACGGAATACAGCTTCTTCAGCAGGCGCTGGTGAACCTGACCGGCGGCTGGGGTTCGGGATTTGTCTCGCTCATTCTGATGCTGTTCGCCTTCAGTTCGATTGTGGTGAATTACCTGTACGCCGAAAATAACCTTATCTTCCTGAAATACGACTCTCGTCCGGCCATTCTCCTGCTTCGCCTGGGCGTAGTACTGATGGTGATCGCGGGCTCCCTTCTGAATATGCCGCTGGTCTGGCAGCTGGCGGATGTCATTATGGCGCTAATGGCAATCACTAACCTGACGGCGATCCTGCTGCTCTCGCCCGTTGTGAACCTTATTGCCAGGGATTATCTTCGCCAGCGCAAGCTGGGTGTTCCCCCGGTATTTGATGCCGCACGCTATCCCGAAATTCAGTCACAGCTTGCCCCCGGCACCTGGGATGATTTGCCCCGGCGATAACAGCTATCGATCAATTCAGGGCGATTTTTTGTTAAAGTCGCTCTAAATTTCCTGCAAGGACTGGATATGCTGATTCTGATTTCACCTGCAAAAACGCTCGACTACCAGAGCCCGCTCGCCACCGAGCGTTATACCCAGCCAGAACTGCTGGACTATTCGCAACAGCTGATCCGCGAAGCGCGCAAGCTCTCTGCGCCGCAAATCGCCTCGCTGATGAGCATCAGCGACAAGCTGGCAGACCTGAACGCGACCCGGTTCCACGAGTGGCACCCAGATTTCACCCCCGCCAACGCGCGCCAGGCGATCCTGGCGTTTAAGGGCGATGTTTACACCGGCCTGCAGGCGGAAGATTTTAGCGAAGCCGACTTTGATTTTGCCCAGCAGCATCTGCGCATGCTGTCGGGCCTGTATGGCGTACTGCGCCCGCTGGATCTGATGCAGCCATATCGTCTGGAGATGGGGATTCGCCTGGAAAACGCCAAAGGCAAAGACCTTTACCATTTCTGGGGCGACATCATCACCGACAAGCTGAACGCGGCGCTGCATGCTCAGGGTGATAACGTGGTGGTTAACCTGGCATCTGATGAGTACTACAAGTCGGTGAAGCCGAAAAAGCTGAACGCGGAGATCGTTAAGCCGGTCTTCCTTGATGAGAAGAACGGCAAGTTCAAGGTCATCAGCTTCTATGCGAAAAAAGCGCGTGGCCTGATGAGCCGCTACATCATTCAGAACCGCCTGACGAAGCCGGAGCAGTTAATGGGATTCAACACCGACGGCTATTTCTTTGACGAGGCGTCGTCAGGGAAAGGTGAGCTGGTATTTAAGCGCCACGAGCAGTAAAACTAAACCCCGCCATCTGGCGGGGTTTTGCGTTAATGGTGCTTCCAGTCCGGGCCCGGACGGTGCTCGTCGTGATGATGGTCGTGTCGGTCATCACGATCGCGATGCTCGTCATGCGGACGCCAATGGTTATCGCGCCAGTCATAATGCGCCTTCCACCAGTCGTGGTCGCGCCAGCGGCCGCCATCCCAGTAATGCCCGCTATTGTCCCGATCGCCAATCTGCAGTTTTACCGCAGGTACGAGAGTAATTTCAGATGCCTGTACCGCCATGGGGGCGACCAGCACCAGAGAAAGCGCAATGAGTGCAGGTTTTAGTGTAGACACAGGTGACTCCTTATTCTTCTTGCCCAACGTGGGCCGATGTAAGGAGAGTACGCGAGGGGAACGGTGGATGTTATTCTCTGCAATCCTAAACGCTAAGTGACCGCATTTATTGGGAATTTCTGCTTTTTTCCTGCAATTTTTCTCCTTAATTTCTTCATAAAAAAGCCGGGTGGCGCTGCGCTTACCCGGCCTACGGTCATCTTGTCGTTGTAGGCCCGGTAAGGCGTAGCGCCACCGGGCAACAAAATCACGCGCGCGTCATCATAAGATTCCGCAGTGCCGCAAAATCCGCCGGCAGCTCATGAGACAGCAGCGGCAGGTCGGCGCGCTCGGCCAGCTCTTTTGGCAACGGCAGCGTTTCGCCCAGAATATCTTCCACGCTCTCTTTGAACTTCGCCGGATGCGCGGTGCCCAGGAAGAGGCCATATTCACCCGGGTTAAGCTGGTCGCGCAGCGCGCGGTAAGCAATTGCCGCGTGCGGCTCAGAGGTGTAGCCCACCGCTTTCAGCTCGCGCATGGTGGCTTTAGTGGTTTCGTCCGTCACCGCAGCGTAGCCCAGGTCACCCAGACGCCACACCTTGCGGCGGAACAGCTCTTCCACGCGCGGCCAGTTGTTCGGCTGCGACACGTCCATGGCATTGGAGAGCGTCGCCTGCGTAGCGTTAGGCGCCCATTTGCCGTCTTTCAGGAAGCGTGGCACGGTATCGTTGGCGTTGGTGGCAGCGATAAAGCGTTTCACCGGCAGACCGAGAGATTTCGCCAGCAGCCCCGCCGTCAGGTCGCCGAAGTTGCCGCTTGGTACGGAAACTACCAGCTGATTGCGCGCTTCCTGCGGCAGCTGAGCCACCGCTTCGAAGTAGTAGCAGATCTGCGCCAGCAGGCGGCTGATGTTGATGGAGTTCGCCGAGTTCAGCCCCAGCGCGGCCTTCAGCTCTTCATCATCGAACGCTTGCTTGACCAGCGCCTGGCAGGCATCGAAATCGCCGTCGATCGCCACGGTTTCAATGTTGCCGCCGAGGGTGCAGAACAGTTTTTCCTGCAACGGGCTGATCTTGCCTTTCGGATAGAGGATCACCACGCGGACGTTTTTCAGGCCGTAGAACGCGTGTGCCACCGCCGCACCGGTATCACCGGAGGTGGCGGTCAGGATGGTCACCGGCTTGTCGCCGCTGATGTGGGTCAGCATCTGCGCCATAAAGCGGCCGCCGAAGTCTTTAAACGCCAGGGTCGGGCCGTGGAACAGCTCCAGACAACCGACGTCAGGCTCCACCTGCTTAACCGGAGCCGGGAAAGCAAACGCCGCACGCACGCGCTCTTCCAGCAGCTCCTGCGGGATTTCATCGCCAATAAACGCAGACAGAATTTTGGTGCTGCGGGTGACAAAGTCCAGCTTCAGCAGCTCATCGATTTCGGTCAGCTGAAATTCCGGCAGGTCGTGCGGGAAAAACAGCCCCTGATTTTTGCCCAGCCCCTGAGTCACCGCCTGCGCGAAGCTGACCTGCTCGTTATGATCTTTAAGGTTGTAGAGTTTCATTCGTTATCCCAGTACTCGTGCGCCAGCCGTGTCCAGACGGCAAATATGAACAAAGCCTTCCTGATTTTGCAGGTAGTGTTTAGAGAGCCAGTCCGCCACGCGCTGCGCGGTGTCTGGCTTATCGCACAGGGCGAACAGCGTCGGGCCGGAGCCGGAGATGCCGCACGCCTGCGCGCCGATATCCATTGAAGCCTGTCGCGCCTCGTTAAAGCCGGGCAGCAGCTTCGTACGGTACGGCTCGGCAATGACGTCTTTCATCAGCTTCGCCGCCAGCTGCGGCTGGCGGGTGTAGCAGGCGTGAATAAAGCCCGCCAGGTGACGCCCGTGGGCGATACAGTCCTGGCGACGATACTGCGCAGGCAGGATCGCACGCGCTTCCGCGGTAGAGACCTTGATGCCCGGATACGCCAGCACCCACAGCCACTCATCAAACCCTGGCACCTGCTGGCTGATGATGCCATTTTCTTCAATCATCAGCTGCATGCCGCCGAGGAAGCACGGCGCCACGTTATCGTAATGAATACTGCCGGAGATGCGCCCTTCCAGCTCGCCCATCAGCGCCAGCAGACGGCTATTGTTCAGCGGCTTGCCGCAGTGCTCGTTCATCGCCACCAGCGCGGCGACAACCGAGCAGGCGCTGGAGCCCAGGCCCGAGCCAATCGGCATGCTTTTTTCCAGCGTCATGGCAACCGGCACGTTTTTGCCGATCTCCTGACAGAAGCGCTCCCAGCACTGATAAACGATATTCTCGCGTGGTTCAGGCGGCAGCTTGCTGGCGAAACGGCCGACGTTATTCAGGCTGAAGCTTTCTGCCGCCTCAACCGTTACCGTATCGCCCAGCAGCGAACCATCCACCGGCGTCACCGCCGCACCCAGCACGTCAAATCCGACGCTCATATTGGCGCTGGAAGCCGGGGCATATACTTTAACCATCTTAAACTCCTAACTTCCATGACAGGGTACGCAGCAGGTCGGCAAACACGCCCGCCGCCGTCACATCATTCCCTGCGCCATAGCCGCGAAGCACCAGCGGCAATGGCTGATAATAGTGGCTGTAAAACGCGAGGGCGTTTTCGCCGTTTTTGACTTTATAAAGCGGGTCGTTACCATCCACTTCGGCAATCTTCACCCGGCATACGCCGTCCTCTTCAATGTTGCCAACATAGCGCAATACCTTACCTTCATCACGGGCTTTCGCAACGCGTGCGGCAAAGGCATCGTCAAGCTGAGGTAAATTCGCCATAAAGGTGCTGACATCGCCGCTGGTGTCAAACTCAGCTGGCAGCACCGGTTCAATCACGATATCCGAAAGCTCCAGCTCGCGGCCCGTTTCGCGCACCAGGATCAGCAGCTTGCGCGCCACGTCCATCCCGGAGAGATCGTCGCGCGGATCTGGCTCGGTGTATCCCAGCTCGCGCGCGGCACGGGTGGCTTCCGACAGGCTCATCCCTTCATCCAGCTTGCCGAAGATAAACGACAGGGAGCCGGAGAGGATGCCGGAGAAACGCTGCAATTCGTCGCCCGCGTTCAGCAGGTTTTGCAGGTTCTCGATGACCGGCAGGCCGGCGCCGACGTTGGTGTCGTACAGGAACTTGCGGCGCGACTTGCTCGCCGCCAGGCGCAGCTGGTGATAGTAATCCATCGACGAGGTGTTGGCCTTTTTGTTCGGCGTCACCACGTGGAAGCCTTCGCGCAGGAAGTCGGCGTACTGGTCGGCCACCGCCTGGTTCGAGGTACAGTCAACGATAACCGGGTTAAGCAGGTGATACTCTTTCACCAGACGGATCAGGCGCCCCAGGTTGAACGGCTCTTTCGCCTCTTCCAGCTCCGCCTGCCAGTTCTCCAGGTTCAGACCGTGAACGTCAGTAAGCAGCGCTTTCGAGTTCGCAATTCCGCAGACGCGCAGATCGATGTGCTTTTTCTTGAGCCACTCCTGTTGGCGCTTCACCTGCTCCAGCAGCGCACCGCCGACGCCACCCACGCCAATCAGGAATAGCTCGATAACCTGATCGGTGTTGAACAGCATCTGGTGAACCACGCGCACGCCGGTAGTGGCGTCATCGTTATCCACCACCACGGAGATTGAACGCTCGGACGAACCCTGGGCAATCGCCACGATGTTGATATTGGCCCGCGCCAGCGCGGCAAAGAATTTGGCGGAGATACCGCGCAGCGTGCGCATACCGTCGCCAACCACGGAAATCACCGCCAGGCGCTCCTGAATGGAGAGCGGCTCCAGCAGTTCCTCTTTCAGCTCCAGATAGAACTCTTCTTCCAGCGCGCGGCGGGCGCGCAGACAGTCGACCTGAGGCACGCAGAAGCTGATGCTGTATTCGGAAGAGGACTGGGTGATCAGCACCACCGAGATACCGTTGCGTGACATGGCCGCAAAAACGCGCGCCGCCATGCCGACCATCCCCTTCATCCCCGGACCGGAGACGCTGAACATTGCCATATTATTCAGGTTGGAAATGCCTTTCACCGGCAGACCATCTTCATCGCTGCTGGCACCAATCAGCGTGCCTGGCGCCTGCGGGTTACCGGTGTTTTTAATCAGGCATGGGATCTGGAACTGGGCAATGGGGGAGATGGTACGCGGGTGAAGCACTTTGGCGCCGAAGTAGGAAAGCTCCATCGCTTCCTGGTAGGACATCGACTTCAGCAGCCTGGCGTCCGGCACCTGGCGCGGATCGCAGGTATAGACGCCGTCGACGTCAGTCCAGATCTCACAGCAGTCAGCGCGTAAACAGGCGGCCAGCACGGCGGCAGAGTAGTCGGAGCCGTTACGGCCCAGCACCACCAGTTCACCCTTCTCGTTCCCGGCGGTAAAGCCCGCCATCAGGATCATGTGGTCAGAGGGGATTTTGCTCGCGGCAATACGGCGGGTTGATTCGGCAATATCAACGGTAGATTCGAGGTAGTGGCCCGCTGCCAGCAATTTCTCAACCGGATTGATCACGGTAACGTTGTGGCCGCGCGCTTCCAGCACGCCCGCCATGATGGCGATGGAAAGTTTTTCGCCCCGGCAGATCAGCGCCGCGTTGACGCTGTCCGGGCACTGGCCCAGCAGGCTGATGCCGTGCAGCACATGTTTGATCTGAGCAAACTCCTGCTCAACGAAGGACTTCAGCTGCGCAAGCGGGAAACCAGGCTGTGCCTCTGCCAGCCCCTGCAGCAGCTCGGCGAAGATACGCTCGGCATCGCTGATGTTCGGGAGTGCATCCTGGCCACCGATGGTCTTTTCAATCATCGCCACCAGATGGTTTGTGATTTTTGCCGGGGCAGAGAGCACGGTCGCAACCTGCCCCTGCCTGGCGTTGCTCTCCAGGATATCGGCAACACGCAGAAAACGTTCTGCATTTGCCACTGATGTACCGCCGAACTTCAACACTCGCATGGTTCTACCTCGTTTCCTTTAGCCGAAAAAAAAGCCCGCACTGTTCAGGTGCGGGCTTTTTTCTGTTTTTCCTGTACGCGTCAGCCCGCATCGTTACCTGTGGTAATGATGATGGTTGTGGTAATGGTGGTGATGCTGATGCGTTTCATGGATGTTGTGTACTCTGTCATTATTATCTGTCTGTGCTGTATTCTTTTAGGGTTAAAGGATCGGGCACCTTAAGTCAATGAATTTTTAATTTGATCACAATTCCGCGGACGTTCACGTCACGCTGCGTGACGTTTTATTTTCATCCGAATCCCCCAGCCGCAACCCTCCACGACAGACCATTTCGCCATAGTAAAAACTTATGACAGCATTTTACTCGGCCAATTTTTTTTCAATATCGTGTAGCAAACGGTGCAACATGGCGGTGTCCCGCTGCTCAAGACGTCCAAGGCGCTGCTGTAGCCAGTCGGCCATTTTTTGATCGTCCGCAACGCCAAGGCTCGATAAAAGACGCTCTACGCGAGCACGAAGCGCGGCCAGCTGATTTTCATTGGCGGCTTCTGTCAGGGATTGAGGGATTTGCATTAGGGAAGCTAATTGATAGCAATAGACCATTACCGCCTGGCCTAAATTCAGGGAAGGATAATCGGCTACCATCGGCGCACCGGTGAGAACGTCCGCCAGCTCAAGCTCTTCGTTGGTGAGCCCGGAATCTTCACGACCAAATACCAGCGCGGCTTTCTCAAGCCACTGGCTTTTCTCTTCCAGCATGGGCACCAGTTCAGCAGGCGTGGCGTAGTAGTGGAACTTCGCCCGGCTGCGTGCTGTGGTGGCAACGGTAAATGAAATGTCATGCAGCGCGTCGGCAAGCGTAGCGTAAGTCGTTATATTATCGAGAATATCCCCCGAACCGTGCGCAACCCAGCGGGCGGCAGGCTCCAGGTGCGCAGTGCTGTCCACAATACGTAAATCGGTAAAACCCATGGTCTTCATGGCACGCGCCGCAGCGCCTATATTTTCGGCTCTGGCTGGAGCGACCAGTACAATCGACAGATGCATTTATGCTCTCTTTTTAATCAGTTAGCGGAGAAAAGTGTGATGCACTTCAACATATTACGCAGCACGAATTTACAAATTTGCAACACAAATCACCGAAATAGCGTTTCATAACAAATTAAAGACGCTAAACTATTTTGTGTCTGAACAATCAGTTAGAATGTTAACAGAAGCCTATTATCCCTATGTTTTATAATGATAATGGCAACGTGAATACCCTGTTCTGATTGGATTCGCTTTGTTTATAAATCAATCTCCGCAACTAGTTGGTTTATTGAAAAATTGTGACAAAGGCTAGCATTCGGCTACGATGATTTCATCAAACTGTTAACGTGCTACAATTGAACTTGATATATGTCAACGAAGCGTAGTTTTATTGGGTGTCTGGTGTCACTTAGCCTGTTATGTTGCTGTTAAAATGGTTAGGATGACAGCCGTTTTTGACACTGTCGGGTCCAAAGGGAAAGTACCCAAGACCAAGCTAATGATGTTGTTGACGTTGATGGAAAGTGCATCAAGAACGCAATTACGTACTTTAGTCACGTTAAGCCGATCATGTTAATTTGCGACATGTATCAGGCAGGTCAGGGACTTTTGTACTTCCTGTTTCGATTTAGTTGGCAATTTAGGTAGCAAACATGCAGACCCCGCACATTCTTATCGTTGAAGACGAGTTGGTAACACGCAACACGTTAAAGAGCATTTTCGAAGCAGAAGGCTACGATGTCTTTGAAGCGACCGATGGCGCAGAGATGCATCAGATCCTTTCTGAAAATGATATCAACCTGGTGATCATGGATATCAACCTGCCGGGCAAAAACGGTCTTCTGCTGGCGCGCGAACTGCGTGAACAGGCGAACGTCGCGTTAATGTTCCTGACGGGCCGTGATAACGAAGTTGATAAAATTCTTGGCCTGGAGATCGGTGCGGATGACTACATCACCAAACCGTTCAACCCTCGCGAGTTAACCATTCGTGCACGCAACCTGCTGTCCCGCACCATGAACCTGGGCACGGTCAGCGAAGAGCGTCGTAGCGTCGACAGCTACAAATTCAACGGCTGGGAACTTGATATCAATAGCCGTTCGCTGATCAGCCCGAACGGTGAGCAGTATAAGCTGCCGCGCAGCGAATTCCGCGCGATGCTGCACTTCTGCGAAAATCCGGGCAAAATTCAGTCCCGTGCAGAACTGCTGAAGAAAATGACCGGTCGTGAGCTGAAGCCTCATGACCGTACCGTAGACGTGACCATCCGTCGTATTCGTAAGCATTTCGAATCGACGCCTGATACGCCGGAAATCATCGCCACCATCCACGGCGAAGGGTACCGTTTCTGCGGTGATCTGCAGGAGTAATCCCGCAGTTAACGCATGAAAAAACGGCGCATTTGCGCCGTTTTTTTTATTTCCAGATCCGCATTGTGTCGTTATCAGGTTCTGCGGGCGGCGCAGGTCGCTTCGGCTGTGAAAGCGAATACCAGTCGAAATGACGAGTCAGGTACATGACGGCGAACAACGCCAGCGCGAGAACCGCAGACCCCAACAGCAGTGCGCTATCCTCCGAGCGCAGCAGGAACCACATCACCACGTCCAGCCCCAGCAAAGCCAGCACAAACAACCCGCTGCGCTTCCAGCTTTTCAGCACGGCCTGCAGGTACATTCCGTTCATCGCCGCACCAACCAAACTTGCAACTACCCAGGCTGGCGTAAACCCGACATGTTCTGATAGCGCCAACAGCACCAGATAGAACAGCACCAGCGACAGCCCCACCAGCAGATATTGCATCGGGTGCAGGCGCAGCCCGGTTAAGGTCTCGAAAACAAAGAAGGCCATAAACGTCAGCGCAATCAGCAAAATGGCGTACTTGATCGCCCGGTCAGTCAGCTGATACTGATCGGCGGGCGTGGCTACCGTAACGCTGAAGGCGGGGATCGACTCCCATGACGGCGACTCACTTCCGTTGAACCAGCTCTCAAGATTGTTCGCAAACCAGCTGCTCTGCCAGTTCGCCTGAAAACCGGCGTCACCAATTTTATGCTTCACCGGCAGATAATTACCCATAAAGCCAGGATGCGGCCAGTTGCTGTTCAGCGCCATTTCACTGTTACGTCCTACAGGTACCACGGCAAAACTTCCTGTCCCCGTCAGATTCAGCGAAATATCCATAGCAAACGTTTTTAATTCCAGCGCTTTGTCAGTCAGCGGGATATGGATACCGGGAAGCGCGCCATACACGCCTGTACCCGGCTCCACACTTAGCGTCTCGCCGTTGATACTGGAGACTTTCACCGTGCCAATGCCTCGAGCATCGCCCACGCCAACAACGATAAACGGCTGCCCCAGGGTCATCGACTCCCCTTTCAGCTGCGTCATTTTTTCCGTGTTGAACCGGGCTTTTATGTTGAGGTCGGTATTCCAGATCTGTCCGTCATAGATGCCGATATTTCGCGACTCAACGCGCTGGTTACCCTCAACGCGCAGAGACTCCGGCAGGATAAAATGCATATAGCTTTTCTTGTACTCGACTTTTTTCTCATCCTCTAACTTGTAAAAAACCTCGGTTACCGGGATCGCAATCAGCGGGCCGACCAATTTTTGCGGCCCGCTGGTGCTCTGGCGAAGCGTATTTTCGACATCGTTGCGGTAGCTTTCACGCTCTGAAATGAGGTTACTCACCATAAATAGTGGGACTAACAACAGCAGGATGCACCCCAGCAGGGTGCTTACTTTCCAGAACAGGGGGGATTTCATCATTACGTCTCCTTTGTGATGTGGAGAGCGTAACCAGGCTGTGTGGGGCCAGTTTGAAGTTATGTGAAGGGACGGTGAAGTGTCAGCGTGGCTATCACGCCACCTTCATCACGATTACGCAATGTAATCTCTCCGTGGTGCAGACGCGCCACCTCCTGAACAAACGCCAGCCCGAGTCCGCTACTTTTCAACCCGTTCTCGCGCGGCAGGGAATAAAAGCGCTCAAAAATACGCTCCAGCGCATAATCCGGGATCCCGCTTCCGCTGTCGGTGACGATCAGCCGTATCTGCCCCTGCTCTTCCTGGGCCGCCAGTTCAATGGCACCGCCCTGTGGGGTAAAATCGATAGCATTATCCAGTAAATTACCGAGCGCCTGTTCGAGCAGGTCGGGATCGCCTTCAACAAGAAGCGAAGCGGGCTGGAGGGTCAGCGCAATCTTTTTTGCCGCCAATAGCGCCGAACGCGCGTCGGCAAGCCGTGTAAACAGCAGGTCGACGCGGACGGCCAGGGGCGTAATCTCGACCCGATTTTCAAGCCGCGCCTGAGTCAGCAGTTTTTCAACCAGCGACTGCATACGCGCGTTTTGCACCAGAATATTATCGATAAACCGCGCGGCCACCTGCGGCGGCGGCTGCTCGGTGAGAATTTCTGCCGCGCCGCGTATGGCGGCTATTGGGCTTTTCAGCTCGTGGGTCAGCGCATGGACATAATGTTCAATGTAGTTTTTCCCTTCAAGGCGAATACGCATATTTTCCAGCGCCTGAGCCAGCTTGTGCAGTTCGCTACTGCCTGGATTAGGCAGCGGGAGAGGCGTATCAGTGGTCACCGAGTCGGCATAGCGCGATAACGTACTGATGGAACGATTAATCCACCAGGCGACGAGAAAACCGATCAGTAAAGCAATGCCAAGCAGCGCCCCGCCAGCCCACAATATCCGTCGCTCGCTGCGGTGAATCACCGGCGCCATCGCGCTGTTCGGTTTCCCCACCGACAGCACGCCGATAATCTTGCCCTGCTCAACAACCGGTGCGGCAACATACATCACCGTGCTCTCCGGATCGTCGGGATGGCTCTGGGTACTGCGCGCGCCGTATTGGCCGCGAAGCGTCAGCCAGACATCGTTCCAGCGAGAGTAATCTTGCCCCACGGCCAGGCCGGCAGAATCAAACACGACGCGGCCCTGCGCATCGGTCATGTAGACGTGATACTCGTTGCGCACCTTATGAATGCCGCCGATATTGGCGCGGAAAGGCCGCTGATGGAGCTGTAAAAAGGCCTGCGCCAGTCTGCCCTGCTGCGCATTGCCCGAAAGAAGATCCTCACGCCCAACTTCGGCGAGCAAGGTCGCGGTATCTATCAACGTGCCCTCGGTTGCCCTGCGCACGCCGGGCTTCACTTCCTGAACAAAGATCGACAGCACAAACCATGCGGCGATGGCGACGATCAGGAAGTACCCCAGCAGCAAACGCATTCCGATGCGCATTAATAAAGCCCCAGGCTATAGCCCATACCGCGATGGGTGCTGATGGGTGACAGTTCCTCATTCACTGCCCGCAGCTTGGCGCGCAGGGTCTTGATGTGAGTGTCCACGGTACGATCGTAACTGTCGCCGTCTTCGCCCCACACCTTGTCCATTAACTGTTGACGAGAGAAAACCCGTCCCGGAGCCTGTAGTAACGTTTTAAGCAGCAAAAACTCATAGCGCGTGAGCGGTAATGCTTCACCGCACCAGCTAATTCGGGCGGCAGCTTCGTTCAGCTCAAACTGTCCGATACGCACCGTCTCCACTGGCGCGGCGGATTTTTGCATCCGCCGTAAAATGGTCCTTACCCGGGCGCACACCTCACGCGGGGAGAAAGGCTTGGCGACGTAGTCGTCTGCGCCCATTTCCAGGCCGAGGAGTTTATCCACTTCGTCACTGCGTGCCGTCAGAAACAGCACGGGCAGTGACGGATGCTGCGCCAGAAGCTGGCGGCAGAGCTCAAAGCCGCTGATGTCCGACAGCCCGACGTCAAGAATGGCGAGCGCCGGAGCCTGCTGGCGCGCCGCCTCCAGCACCGGTAAACCGCGCTCAAACGCTTTTACTGCAAATCCTTCCTGCTGAAGCATGTAGATAAGCGTATCGGCGATACTGGTTTCGTCTTCAACCAGCCAGACTACAGGTTGTTGCATGGTTCATCCCTGAATTAATGCCACGGCATAATCGGCA
This sequence comes from Enterobacter cloacae complex sp. P6RS, assembly GCF_014982245.1. NCBI lineage: Bacteria > Pseudomonadati > Pseudomonadota > Gammaproteobacteria > Enterobacterales > Enterobacteriaceae > Enterobacter > Enterobacter cloacae complex sp. P6RS. The sequence continues at coordinate 9,062 of NZ_JADCLB010000028.1, read as the reverse complement.
CCGCACTAATGGCGTTTTTCGGTGACCCTTCCACCACTTTATCGGAATACGCCAGGTAGGCCAGGGTATTGCGTTTTGCATCATAGAAACGCACCACCTGCAGCTTTTTAAACACCAGCGAGGTCCGTTTCTGGAACACCACATCGCCCTGCGCTTTGCCGTTTTTGATTTTATCGCTCAGCTCAACCGGTCCCACCTGCTGACAGGAGATCGCCGCATCGGAAGTGTCTTCCGCCAGCCCCAGGCCGCCTTTAATACCGCCCGTCTTCGCGCGGCTGACGTAGCAGGTGACGTTTTTCACGTCCGGATCGTCAAACGCCTCCACCACAATTTTGTGGTCCGGACCGAACATTTTGAACACGGTATCGACAGAACCAATCTGTTCCGCCTGCGCCGCACGGCCCGCTACCAGCAACAGGGCAGTAAGAAGCAAAGTCTTGTATTTCATATTGTTACCATTCTTTAAAATTGCATTGAGCGATTATTCAACACGTTAGTCAAAAATGTAGCAAGATCACAGGATTAGAATATATTCACCCAAAATGAGAGAGAAAAGGCATTAATGCGCAAAAAAAACACTGAATGCTAAAACATCAAAAAATGCTATTATCCGCTAACCTGTTATCAGGCACCTGCTGTTTTAAGGATGAGGATAGTATATGGATCAGGCTGGAATTATTCGCGACCTGCTCACCTGGCTGGAAGGTCATCTCGACCAGCCTTTGTCACTGGATAATGTGGCGGCTAAAGCGGGCTATTCCAAGTGGCATCTGCAAAGGATGTTCAAGGATGTCACCGGTCATGCTATCGGTGCCTATATTCGCGCACGTCGTTTATCGAAATCTGCGGTGGCATTGCGCCTGACCGCGCGGCCAATTCTTGATATTGCCCTGCAGTACCGTTTTGATTCGCAGCAGACCTTCACCCGCGCCTTTAAAAAACAGTTCTCGTTGACGCCAGCGCTCTATCGCCGCTCGCCTGACTGGAGCTCGTTTGGCATGCGTCCGCCGCTGCGTCTGGGCGAGTTCGCGATGCCGAAATACGAAATGGTCACTCTGCCGGAAACCCATCTGATCGGTACAACCCAGAGCTACTCGTGCTCTCTGGAGCAGATTTCTGAGTTCCGCCATCAGATGCGCGTCCAGTTCTGGCGCGATTTCCTGAGCCATGCGCCGGCCATTCCGCCGATCCTGTATGGCCTCAACGAAACGCACCCAAGCCAGGAAAAAGACGACGAGCAGGAGGTGTTTTACACCACCGCGCTGACGCCGGAGCTGGCGAATGGCTACATTCAGGGTTCGAAGCCGGTCGTGCTGGAAGGCGGCGAGTACGTGATGTTCTCGTATGAAGGACTGGGTACGGGCGTCCAGGAGTTTATCCTGACCGTTTACGGGACGTGCATGCCAATGCTGAATCTGAATCGCCGTAAAGGTCAGGATATCGAGCGCTACTACCCGGCGCAGGATGCCAAACCGGAAGAAGGCCCAATCAATCTGCGTATGGAATTCTTGATTCCTGTCCGTCGTTAACGCTGCAGTTCATCAAGCGCAGGGGCATCGAGATGCGAAATGTCCCCTGCCATCTCCACGACCCAGCCCGACGCCAGCCACGCGCTTTCCTGATAATCAATCCGGGAAATGGAGCAGTTACGCAGGCGTAACCGACGCTCAGCGTAAGCCGGTAACCCCAGAATGGTGCTCACCAGGCAGCCGAGCGCGATACCGTGACTCACCAGCAGCGGACGGCTGCCTGCCGGTAGCTTGAGGCATTCCGCCAGCGCGGCATGCATACGCACGCTCAGCTCCTGCATGGATTCCCCTTCAGGAATACGACCATCTTCGGTACCGTTCACCAGCGTGCGGCGCCAGCCCTCTTCCGTTTCCGTCAGCGTATCAATATGGCGCTTTTCCAGCACACCCATATCCAGCTCACGCAGGCGCGGCTCAAGCATCACATCGCAGCCGCAGGCGTCGGCAATGATGCGTGCCGTCTGCTGTGTGCGACCTAAATCGCTGGTAATAACGTGGGTAATGCCCAGCGTTCTGGCGCGTTCCGCCACCTGCCACGCTTGCTGCACACCCTTCTCGGTGAGAGGACTGTCTGACTGGCCTTGAATACGTCGCTCGGCGTTCCACTGCGTTTCACCGTGGCGAACAAGGTATACCTGTAACATGCTTTTTTTCCGTTATACTGCGATGAGTTTTTTTTGAATCGAGCTTAATTATGCACCATGTTGTCTCTGCTACCACCAATCCTGCCAAAATTCAGGCAATTCTAAAGGCTTTTGAAGAGATTTTCGGCGAAGGATCCTGCCATATTGAGGCCATAGGCGTCGAGAGTGGCGTACCTGAACAGCCGTTTGGCAGCGAGGAAACGCGCGCTGGCGCACGAAATCGCGTGGCAAATGCAAAAGCCGCGGCCCCGAAGGCTGACTTCTGGGTCGCCATTGAAGCAGGTATCGACGAAGGCGCAACCTTTAGCTGGGTGGTGATTGAAAGCCGTAAGCAGCGCGGCGAAGCGCGCTCAGCCACCCTGCCGCTGCCGGAGATCATTCTGGAAAAAGTCCGTGCAGGTGAAGCGCTCGGGCCGGTGATGTCACAGTACACCGGCATTGATGAGATTGGGCGTAAAGAAGGGGCGATTGGCGTCTTTACGGCGGGTAAGCTCACGCGTTCAGGGGTTTACCATCAAGCGGTGATCCTGGCGCTGAGCCCGTTTCATAACGCCATTTATCGTTGATCGCTCAATAAGACTGACTCGAGCCACTGGCGCAGCTCAACCGGCGCAGACTTCAGGCTGTTCGATCCACGGGTGATCGTCGCGATGCCCGCGCCCAGCTCGTTTTTCAGCTCGCGCTGGCTCATCTCACCGCGCAATAGCTCTTCAATAATCCGCACGCGCGTGCCCAGCGCCTCACGCTCGTCCGGCGTAAGCATCAGCTGCATGAGGGGGAGATGCAAATCCTGCTCGTAAGACTGGCGAAGCAGCTCCACAAAACGAAGCCACTCCTGGTGACGCTGTTCGGCCATTGCCGAGGAATACGGGGAATGCTGGGTCATGTTATGCTGCCTCTTGTACTCTTTAGCGAGTACAGCATAACACAACCCATGCCGATCAGTAACGTCTCTGCCACTCGGCATCGCTCATCAGGGTATCTTTCTGCCCAATGAAGTAGCGATAGTAGGCGTCATAGGCCAGCACGTTCTTCACGTAGCCGCGCGTTTCCGAGAACGGAATGCTCTCCACGAACGCCACTGCGTCAATGCGTCCTGCACTGTTGCCAAGCCAGGTGCGCACGCGGCCCGGCCCGGCGTTATACGCCGCCGACGCGAAGATGCGGTTATTGCCAAACTGCTGATAGACATACTGCAAATAGCTGGTGCCGATGTTGATGTTGGTATCCGGATCGAGAAGCTGTGACGGGCTGCTGTAACCTGGAATGTTGAACATCTTCACCGTATGCGTCGCCGTCCCCGGCATAATTTGCATCAGCCCGCTGGCACCCACCGGTGAACGAACTTTCGGGTTCCAGGCGCTCTCCTGACGGGCGATCGCCATGGCGTAGCTTTGCGGGATATCTTTGCCGCTGGTGTAGCGGTCAAACAGATCTTTATACGCCAGCGGGAAACGCTCTTCGAGATGGTCCCACAGCTTGCCTGAAATCGTCGCCTGCACGCTCAGATCCCACCAGCGATTATCAAACGCATAGCGGGCAAGCTGCGCTTTTTCATCCGTGGTGCGGCTGGTCACCAGGTTGGCCCACTCGCTGCGCGCGGTGTTATCCATGTTCCAGTACATCAGCTCGCGCACGCGCGCCATCTCTGGCCCCTGCGTCAGAGCGGGGTTCGCGTTAGCGGGCGCTTTGTCGATCTTAAGCGTGTACTCCTCGCCCAGCCGTTGCGCCGCCGCCATCGGGTAGAACCCGCGCTGCTGCATCAGCGAGTGAAGAATCTCTTTGGCTTCGTCTTCACGACCGCGCTCCAGCAGCAGATCCGCCTGCCAGTAGCGCCATTCGTCCTTCTCTTTGGCTTCCATTGGCAAACGCGCGAGCCAGGTGTTGAGGCCACGGCGGTCGCCGGTGCCCAGCGCCATGCGCACGCGGCGCTCGACAAGCGAGGTCGAGTTTGAGCGCATGATCGCATCGTCACGCCAGCGCGCCTGTTCGTCAGTCACGTCCGTGCCCATCAGTCGCCAGGCCACGATGTCGCGCAGTTCCTGGGTTTGATCTTCATTCAGCTGCTGCGCCTGCACCAGCTGCGGGATCATCAGCCGCGCGTTTTCGACATCGTCACGCGCCACGCTGGCAAAAGCCACCGCCGCCATCTGGCGGGTAAAATCGGTCGAGCCCGTGCTGCGGGCAAAGGTCAGGACGCTGTTAGGATCGTTTGCCAGCGCGATAACCGCCGAGGAGATCGTCTGGTAGTCGGACGGCATCTGCCCTGCCAGCGCGGTTACCAGACGCGTGTTGCCGGCTTTCATCGCCAGGCGGATGCGCTCAAGGTAGGCCAGCGCATCCTGCTTGCCGGAAGCGCGCCATGCGCCGAACAGGGAATCACAGGCGTTCGGCTGGCTTTTGCCGGTCAGCCACAGATCTTTCGCCCCGGCCCAGGCCTCTTCCTGCTGCCCGGTCGCCCATTTCGCATAGTAGTAATTACACTGCGCTTCGGTGGTATTCGGCTTGTCAGGGCTAAACGCCAGCAGGCCTCGCCAGTCTTCACGCCGCGCCAGCTCATTCACAAAACGAGACTGGAGATTTCGGGCAGGCGGCAGGGTCGGGTTCGCCTGAATGAAATTATTCACGGTGACGGTCGGCTGGTTCATCAGATCGTCGGTAATCTGGCGATACTCCAGATACGGATACAGCGGATAATCCTTCAGCGTCGGCATCAGCGCCTGCACGGTATCCATCTGCTTGTTGTCCCACGCCTGTTTAATCTGGGCGTAGCGGTTACGTTGTTCATCCAGTGAATCGGCATGCACCGCCTGGCTTACCGCCATTACGCATACGCTGGCAGCCAGCAGACGCCAGACCACCCGTTTGGCTTTTTCCACAAGCTCTTCCTCATTGTTTTTTCGTCAATTGCAGCGTCTTGCCACGTCAAAGTCACAACAACTTATGCTAACCAGGCATCCAGCAACGCGCCACGTCATGGACACTTTTTTACCTTTCTTGCGCGTTTTAACACTCCCGACGTTCCTGGCTGGGATTAGGGCGTGAAAAAGGCTACACTTCGAGGCTGAAATTCCTTCTCATTTACGATAAAAGAGGCGAAGTCCACGTGGCTCAATTCGTTTATACCATGCATCGTGTCGGCAAAGTTGTCCCGCCGAAACGTCATATTCTTAAAAATATCTCGCTGAGCTTCTTCCCGGGCGCAAAAATTGGTGTGCTGGGTCTCAACGGTGCCGGTAAGTCCACCCTGCTGCGCATCATGGCCGGCATCGATACAGACATCGAAGGTGAAGCCCGTCCGCAGCCAGGCATCAAGATCGGCTACCTGCCGCAGGAACCTCAGCTGAACCCGGAACACACCGTACGTGAATCCGTTGAAGAAGCGGTATCCGAAGTGGTTAACGCGCTGAAAGGTCTGGATGAAGTGTATGCCAAATACGCCGAGCCGGATGCGGACTTCGACAAACTGGCCGCTCAGCAGGGCAAATATGAAGAGATCATCCAGGCGCACGACGGTCACAACCTGAACGTGCAGCTGGAGCGCGCGGCGGATGCCCTGCGTCTGCCGGACTGGGATGCGAAAATCGCGAATCTCTCCGGTGGTGAACGCCGCCGCGTGGCGCTGTGCCGCCTGCTGCTGGAAAAACCAGACATGCTGCTGCTCGACGAACCGACCAACCACCTGGATGCGGAATCCGTGGCGTGGCTGGAGCGCTTCCTGCACGACTTCGAAGGCACCGTTGTAGCAATTACCCACGACCGTTACTTCCTCGACAACGTCGCCGGCTGGATCCTGGAGCTGGACCGTGGTGAGGGTATTCCGTGGGAAGGCAACTACTCCTCCTGGCTGGAGCAGAAAGATCAGCGTCTGGCGCAGGAAGCTTCTCAGGAAGCGGCCCGTCGCAAGTCTATCGAGAAAGAGCTGGAGTGGGTGCGTCAGGGCGCGAAAGGCCGTCAGTCTAAAGGCAAAGCCCGTCTGGCACGCTTCGAAGAGCTGAACAACACCGAATACCAGAAACGTAACGAAACCAACGAACTGTTTATTCCACCTGGAGCACGTCTGGGGGATAAAGTGGTTGAAGTAACCAACCTGCGTAAGTCCTACGGCGACCGCGTGCTGATCGACGATCTGACCTTCTCCGTACCGAAAGGCGCTATCGTTGGCATCATCGGTCCGAACGGCGCGGGTAAATCGACCCTGTTCCGCATGATGTCCGGTCAGGAACAGCCAGACAGCGGCTCAATCACCCTCGGTGAAACCGTGAAGCTGGCCTCCGTTGACCAGTTCCGTGACGCGATGGATAACAGCAAAACCGTGTGGGAAGAAGTCTCCGGCGGTCTGGATATCATGCGTATCGGCAACACCGAGATGCCAAGCCGCGCCTACGTTGGCCGCTTTAACTTCAAGGGCACCGATCAGGGCAAACGCGTGGGCGAGCTGTCCGGCGGCGAGCGTGGTCGTCTGCACCTGGCGAAGCTGCTGCAGGTGGGCGGTAACGTTCTGTTGCTCGATGAACCGACCAACGACCTGGATATCGAAACCCTGCGCGCACTGGAAAACGCCCTGCTGGAATTCCCGGGCTGCGCCATGGTTATCTCGCACGACCGCTGGTTCCTGGACCGTATCGCGACCCACATCCTGGACTACCAGGACGAAGGTAAAGTGGAGTTCTTCGAAGGTAACTTTACCGAATACGAAGAGTACAAGAAACGCACGCTGGGCGCTGACGCGCTGGAGCCGAAGCGTATTAAGTACAAGCGTATTGCGAAATAAAAGCAAAACGGCAACCTCGGTTGCCGTTTTTTATTCAGGGTGAGGGCATCAGGCCGCACAACATCACCCACCCACGTAATACCGCTTCACCTCATCAAACTGCATCGCAAACTCGATATAGCTCATCAGCGCAGGCGAATTCAGCTTCCGGCTCGGGTAGGCCAGCCAGAGATCGTTACCTTCAACGCGCCATTCCGGCAGCACCTGAACCAACGCCCCCTTTTCGATCTTATCTTCCAGCAGAAATGCGGGTAGCAGCGTGATCCCCGCCCCGGCAATCGCGCATTCGCGGGCGTACACCAGATTATCGGTCATGTGGCCGTTGTCCGGCAGGTAGCGGTAATCCTCACCCTCGCTTCGCAGCAGCCACTCCGACCACGCTCGGTGCGTAATACAGCGGTGCTCCACCAGCTGTCGGGGATGGATTAACGGCTCCCGGCGTGCCAGGTAGTCCGGCGAGGCCAGCATGTAGCGCGGGCAGTGCCCGATCATTCTGCCTATCAGGGAGGAGTCCTGCGGCTTGCCGGTGCGCAGCGCCACGTCAAAACCGGACTCGACCAGGTCCACCACGTCGTCAGAGATCGATACATCGAGCGACACGTCAGGATAGCGAAGCTGAAACTCGGCATTCATATGCGCCAGCAGGGTCGCGCCAATCCCCGCCGGACAGGTAATACGCAGCCTGCCGCTGGGGTTTTCACGCAGGCGCTGAATGGCGTACTCCGCCCGCTCGCTGGCCGCCAGCATCTCCCGACAGTGCACCAGATAGTGCTCGCCCGCGAACGTCAGGCTGATCCTGCGCGTCGTGCGATTCAGCAGACGGATCCCCACCTGCTGCTCCAGCTGGCTGATCCGCTGGCTAACGCTGGATTTCGGCAGTTCGGCTTTCTGCGCCGCCGCGGTGAAACTGCCCATCTCCGCCACCAGCGCAAACAGCGCCATATCCTGCAGCTGTTTAAACATGATTGTTCACCCTGTACGAACGCTGAGTTCATGATTGTCCATCTTATCATGCGGCTGGCCACTTAATAGACTAGCCTCAACAAAACGCATTCCATTGAGGAGCACACCATGTCAGTGAAAGCCATTGCCGTTAACCCAGAAAATCCGTCCACCTTCATTGAAATCACCCCGCCAATGCCGACGCCTGGCGAACACGATCTGCTGGTAGAGGTGAAAGCCGTATCGATTAACCCGGTTGATACCAAAGTGCATGCAGGCATCGCCAAAAATGGGCTGAACGAGCCGCGAATTCTGGGGTGGGATGCCAGCGGGGTCGTCAAAGCCGCTGGAGCTGGCGTCACAGGCTTCAAACCAGGTGATGAGGTGTGGTACGCGGGCGACATCACCCGCCCGGGCAGCAATACCACTCATCAGCTGATAGATGCGCGCATTGTCGGCCACAAACCTGCCAGCCTCGGCTGGGCGGCAGCCGCTGCGCTACCCTTAACTGCGCTCACCGCGTGGGAAGGTCTGTTTGAACGGCTGAATATTCAGGACGCCGAAGCGGACAAAACCCTGCTGATCGTCGGCGGCGCGGGCGGCGTGGGATCGCTGGCGATCCCGTTTGCGAAGCACAACAGCAAGGTGAAGATTATCGCAACCGCTTCACGAGAAGATTCCGCCCGGTGGTGCCGCGATCGCGGTGCTGACGTAGTGGTCAACTACCGCGATCTAAAAGGCGAGCTGGCGAAGCAGGGACTTACCTTCGTGGATTATATTTTCATCCTCAACGACACCGACGGGCATTGGGATGCGGTCAGTGAACTGATTGCGCCGCAGGGGCATATTTGTTCCATCGTTGAGAATGAACATCCGCTGAACCAGGACAAGCTGAAGTCCAAATCCGCCGCCCTGCACTGGGAGTTTATGTACACCCGCAGCATGTACCAGACCGCTGATATGGCGCGTCAGGGTGAGATCTTAAATGAGGTGGCAAAGCTGGTGGATAACGGCGTGGTGGAAAGCTCGCTCAGCGAAACGCTGCACGGGCTGAGCGTAGAAAGCATTACCGAAGCGCACCGTAAGGTGCTGGAGGGGCATATGCGCGGGAAGGTGGTGGTTGAGTTCTGAGGTATTCCCCCCTCACCCCAAAAGGGTGTACAGTCCGGGGAC